>JAHBXG010000049.1 GCA_019636565.1 Phycisphaeraceae bacterium | reverse complement strand
GGGTGAGTCCATGATGCCGACGCTTCGCCCAGGGGATCGCGTGATCTTCCATCCGCTCGACCGCGAGCGCCACCGCAAGGGCGATCCCAAAGCCGAAGACGGGGACGTGGTGTTCGTGCGCTTCTCCGCGGAAGTCGGCGACGGCTGCACGATCGCGCGCGTGTACTCGCAATCAGACGGGACGCTGCAATTCAGGAAAGACAATCCGCACTTCGCGCCACGCACGGTCCCGCGCGAGCATGTTGTGCAGATGGCGGTGTTTGTTCAGTTGAGGCGTGAAAGACTCTAAACCGAAAGGGGTGGATGATGGCAGTTCCGAAGCGGGTCGCGGAGAGGATTCTGGGCTGCTGCAAGGCTTTCCAGCAAATCCTCACTCAACAGAAATCGCGCGACGTGTCCGAAGCCGACACCGTGACGATCGTGAAAGACCTTCTCTCCGACCTGTTCGGATATGACAAGTACGCCGAACTCACCAGCGAGCACGCGATCCGCGGAACGTATTGCGATCTGGCCGTGAAACTCGACGGCAAACTCGCGTTCCTCATCGAAGTGAAAGCGATCGGCCTGGACCTGAAAGACGGCCATGTGAAGCAGGCGATCGACTACGCCGCGAATCAGGGAGTCGAGTGGGTTGTGCTCACAAACGGAATCTGCTGGCGTTTGTACCACGTCCTTTTCAAAAAGCCGATCGACAAGGTGGAGCTCGCATCTTTTGACATGCTCACGTTGAACCCGCGCAACGAAGCGGACATGGAGCGGCTGTACCTTCTCACCCGCGAAGGGTTCACAAAGAGCGCTCTCACGGACTATCGAGACAAGAAAGAGGCCACGAGCCGGTTCATGCTCGCGGCGATCATCCTCAATTCGGAGTCGGTTGTAAGCTCGATCCGCCGGGAGATCCGCAAAATGAGCGACATCCTGGTGGACGAAGAAACGATCATCAAGATGCTCCGCGAACAGGTAATAAAGCGAGACGTAATTGAAGGCGACTCAGCGGAAACGGCTGGCCGGCGCGTGCGGTCCGCTTCGTCTGAACGGAAAGCCAAGCCCGAGGACGCGGCGGGATTTGTCGCGGCGCCGGCGTCGCCGGAAGTGTCGGCATGAATCGGGATCTAGGACTTGTGCGGAAACTGATGCTGTGGTTCGAGCGGTCGCTCAACCCCGGCGGGACGTTGCCGATTCTCGAGGGCGCGTTACCGCCCGACCGCTTCGATGAAGAAACCGACTTCCCGATCGTGTATGAACACGTTCGGCTGATGACCGAAGCTGGCTTGATCGAGTCCGACGCGGTGCACCATCAACCCGAGAACATTCACGTCATGCGGATCACTTGGGCCGGGCACGAGTTCTTGGCGAGCGTCAAAGACCCAGGTGTGTGGGCGAAGGTGAAGCCGCAGATCGCGAGCGTTGGTGGTGCTGTCGCGATTCAGATGGTGACGGCGCTCGGGATGCACTACATGCGACAAACCTTTGGGATGCCGCCTGCATAATTGGGAGTGGTCGATGTCGAAGCGAATCAAAGCGTTCTTGTTTCACGTCAGGCCGATCACCGGACCGGCATCAGCGGTGCGAGATGCAATCAGAACGTACATGCAGACGGGCGGCGATTTCGAGTTCACGCACAGTGGTCACGACTACATCGCGAAAAGCCTCGGCTGGGACGAACGCAAGGGCATTCTGACCGGCTCTGTTCTTCGCCTTCGCAGCCGCGATCTTCCCGAAGCGGTTGAAGGAACCGAAACCGGGCCAATCCCGCTCGAAGCCGGGCAGTCGCTCGGGGAACCGATGTGCTTCGCTTTCTGGCCGGATCCGGGATCGGCCCTTGTTCACTACAACCACCGTGGTCCGCGCCACTCGGTACTTCATGCGGTCATCAGTAGGATGGGATTCGAAACGCCGATCGGAATCGACCCCGTGCTTCGTTCGGACATGCTGGCGAAACTCAACAGCACTGAGTTCGTGCGCGGGCTGGAGTTCACATTGTCAGACGCCGCTGGAATTGCCGCCCTCAGGGACGCCGGCGGCTCAGTTCAGCGATCGTTCGCGACGATGAGGGAACTAGGGGGCGTTACGGTTGGGGTTCAGGTGACGATGGGCCACACGAAGGGGCAAGGCCTCGCTCCAGCAGCAGTGAAGGGCATCGCACGCAAGTTGCTCAGGGTCGCTACTGAAACGCCGGACGGTGAATCTCCGGTGAAAAAGATCAAAGTCACTGGCTCAGATGGGGATGATTCCCCACTCGAAACCCTCGATCTTCTCCGCGCCCGCGAGCCGATTTTTCTTTCTGTCGATGAACAGGGGAAGCACTTGAATCGGATAGATTGTCAGCAGAAACTGGCCAGAGAGTTGGATTCCCGAAAGAACGACCTTCGGCAGCAGCATGGGGGGTGACCATGAACAGTGTTTCGATTCCGCGTGCAATAGCTATGGAGACTCCACCAGTCTCAAAAGATCCGCGTTCGGTGGTTCGTGGCCGGACCGCTGGTAGTTATTTCGAGCAGTGGCATCCGCCGGCGATCGGCCTGCTCGCCGCTGCGATCGTTGCAATGCTCAACCTTCCGAGCGACGAAACGTACAAGGTGATTTCGAAGGCGTTGCCAAGCGTTGTCGATGCGGCTGCGATCTTCGCCGGGTTTCAGGGGACTGCGATTGCGTTGCTATTCACGCTGGCCGGATCAGAACCGCTGAAGATTCTGAAGAGGCAGGGGAAGTCCGAGCGGTTGGCGTCGTTCATCATGTGGGCGTTTGTTTCCATGCTCGCGCTCGTGGTGGCAGCGATTTTGGTGCAGTCGATTCAAGCGGTCTACGACGATTTTGGGACGTGGGCGAGTTATGTCGCGGCGTTCGTGGTGTTCTTTCTCGTGTTCGCGTCGCTGTGCGCAGTGCGCGCGATTCGGCTCCTGTCCACGTTGCTCATGCTCCCAGATCTGTTGGGCAACGAAAAGCGGTGAGTGCGGTTCATGCCTCACCTCTACCGCAAACTCCGCTTCCGACCTCTCCCCGCCGGCGCGGTCCCGAAGTCGCTTCGGGGCGTTGCCGGGTTCCAGTGGACGGACGGACGCGGCCGCGAACAGTGGGCACCTGCTCACGCGGACGGGAAGCGGATCGTGATCGAGGATTCCAAGTGGACGGTTCAGTATTCCGACGCGAGCGGGAAGCGTCGGGAGACAGGCAGCGGCACGAGCGACGAAAAGACCGCGCGTGAAGTCGCGGCTTCGATCGAGATGAGGGTCGCTCGAGAACGCCGGGGCATCGACGATCCGACCGAGGATCGATACGCGAAGTTTGCACGCGAACCGATCGAGGAGCACCTGCGCGGCTACATCGACTGGTTGGCCGACGAGGGGGACAGCGGCGAACACGTCGGGCGGACCAGGCGGATGATCGACCGGGCACTCGCCGCGGCGAAGATCAGTACCGCCGGCGATCTGGACTCGGCACGGTTGGCGAAAGCGATCCGGGGATTTCGAACCACGCGCGGTGGCGAGAGTGGGCGAGCTGGCGGGAAGCCAAAGCCGATCAGCAACGCGACGTACAACGCGCACGTTCGGGCGGTCAAGGCATTCTCGCGCTGGCTCTACACCCGCAAGCGTGCTCGCGAGGATGCACTGCGGGATATGTCGTTCGCCGATGCCGCGGTCGGTCGCACGCTTTACCGCCGGGAAGTGACCGCCGCGGATCTCGCGAAGATCATCGCGCAGGCAGAAAAAACGGACGGCGACTCGCTCGATGACGTGAACGGGAAGGGCAAGAAACGGTTCACCGCCCCGGGCCGCGCGTGGGCGTATCGAATCGCCGCCGGAACCGGATTCCGGGCCGGCGAGATTGCCAGCCTGACCCGGGAGAGTTTCGACCTGGGCGCCAAGCCCCCGACGATCACGGTCGGGGCCGGGTACTCGAAACGACGCCGGCGCGACGTGCAACCGATCAGCCGCGAACTTGCCGACACGCTTCGCCCGTGGCTCGCCACGATGCCCCACAAAGGGCGGCTGTTCCGGGGCGCTTCTCGGTGGGGGGCGGCGATCAAAGCCGATGCCAAGGCCGCCGGCGTGCCCGTGGTGAATCCCCAGGGGACGCTTGACTTTCACGCTCTGCGGCACACCTACGCGAGCCGAATCGCGGCTATCACCGACGCGAAGACCGGGCAGAGCCTCACCCGGCACGCTTCGGCACAGTTGTACCTGAGCGTGTACGCGAAAGAGCGGGACGAGAGCCGCGCCAAGGCTGTGGAAGCCCTTTCCGCCGTCTAGCAAAATGTCTAGCAGACTCCGCGAAACACTGCCGAACGTGGGCGACTACCGGCGAGCGGTGGCGGAATGCGAAGGGATGCCCGAAACCTCAAAACGTCCGGGAAATCATAGGGGAAAGTGTGTTTCCCCCATGATTCCTCGAATGGCCCCGGCGGGAATTGAACCCGCATGAAGGTTGCCCTTCGAGGGATTTTAAGTCCCTTGCGTCTGCCATTTCGCCACGGGGCCGCGTGGGCCGAGTTTACGGGCGATGTGGATGGGTGTGAGGCGGATGGGGGTGGGGATGGGGGTGGGGATGGGGAGAATGGGGGTGACCGTGGACGGGATGAGGCTGCGACGCCGTCGGGCGGGAGGATTGGCGGGCCTTGCCACTGGCGCGGGAGGGCTTTGCTCCCGATGCGCAATCGGCACAGAGGCCTAGCAGCAGCAGATCGTGGTTTTCAAGTTTGAAGCCTTTGGGGGCGAGGTAGGAGAGATCGCCCGGGCACTGTTCGACTTCGAACATCCTGCCGCAGGCTCGGCAGTAGAAGTGGTGGTGGTGTCCCTTGCCGGCGACTTCGTAGCGGGGGGGTTCGCCGGGCATTTCGACTTGCACGATACCGCGACCGGCAACGAGCGATTTCAGCGTGCGATAGACGGTTGCCATCCCCATCCCGCGGACGCGGCGCTGGGCGAGATCGAAGACCTCGCGGGCCGAGACCGGCCCGTGGGCCTCGGTGATGACAGACTTAATCGCGTCGCGCTGCTTGGTGTTGCGTTCCATACGGCTCACGCGGGATTTTAGAAGCGCGTTCAGGCGGTCGCGAGGCCCTCGCGGATTGCGTAGCGGGCGAGATCGACCCGGTTGTGGATGTTGAGTTTGCTCATGATGGAGGTGCTGTGGTTATCGACGGTCTTCACGCTGAGGTGAAGGCTCTCGGCGATTCGCTTTTTCGAGAGCCCCTGTGCGAGCAGGCGCAGAACGTCGAACTCCCGCGGGGTGAGCAGGCGATGCGATGAACTGCCGACGTGCTCAGCGGATTGACCGCGAGCGAGGAACTGCTCGAACGAAGGCGAGCGATACTGCTGCCCGGCGTGGACTGCATGGATGGCGTCGGCGAGGCGTTCCGGAGGCTCATCGGCGCAGAACACATTCAGCAAGCCGTGGCATCGCACGATCGAGAGCGCTCGCTCGCAATTGCAGGAAAGAATCGCGATGGTGCGGCTGCTTGGGTACTTCGAGGCCAGCGCGGTGAGTTCCAGGTGGGGGTCGTGCTCGGAGCACAGAAACAGCGCGATGGGCGTGCAGTCACCATCCGGCGAATCGAAGTGATCTGCCACTCCAAATCCGTGTGTGAGAAGCCAATCACTCAGCGCGGCCCGTTGAAGTGGGCAACCGCCGGTCACGACCAGCTTGAGAAGCGCAGCTTGCATCCAAATCCCCAACCGCCCCCCCCAAGTTCGGGCTGCGGCCTTCAAAGGATACCGGAAAAACCGGGGACGGGTGAGGCGAAACCAAGGCTTTCGGCCTCGGAAACGTTTTCATCCGGCAGATTTTTCGTTGGCGGGGGCGCTTGGCTTGCTGGGAGACTGGTCGGGGGTGGCAGATTCGGCTTCGCTCGAAGACCCCGAGAGGTCCACGAACTTCATTCGATCCTTCAATGCCGAGTAGCTGAAGGCATCGTGGGCCGATTTGGCGGGTAGTTCCTTGGTGGCGTATCCCCTCGCGAAGAAGTCTCCCTCGTTTCGCATGCGCTCAACGCTGACTGGCGCGCGGCCGATGAGTTGGACTATTGCCACGGATAAGGGTTTGGGCATGACGATTGCCAGCGTTCGCTGGTCGGCCGGGTAGTCGATCACGGCTTTGAGCGGATCCAGAGCCTTTGCGGCTTTCATCACGGCCTCGCGATACTCGGGCTGATTGAATGTGGAATCGGCGCCCTGGATGTTGCTCGCCGTGACGGCGAGTTTGTTCCTGCGAACCGGTGCGGATGCGCCGGGGAATGCTTCGGTGAAATACTTGGCGAGGCCATCAAAACCATCGGAGACCGTGACGGCGCGCATGATTTCGGCCTGTGCCGAGAGACTGTCGAATTGCTCGAGCGCCTTGGCATCGATTTCGACCAGCGGGCGAACTTCATCGAGGCTGGACGGGGGTTCCTCTTTTCGAGCTTCGAGCACCATGAAGTAATACCGATTGCCGCTGGGGTCCTGGGCGTAGTTGTCGAAGGGAACGCCGACCTGCACGCTGACATCCGGGTCGTTGCCCACGATTTCCCGCACCCGGAACGCGAGTTCCGGAAGCGGGATCTGCTTGGTTCCGATGCGGACCGCAGATTCACCGATTCCCGCGATTCCGGCGAGATCGGACCGGGTCAAAAACTGGTCGGATCGCACCACGACCTGCGGAAGAGGGATCGTGACCCCGCTGATTTCCTTCACATCGGACACGATGACCTGTGCCAGGCGTTCCATCCGCGGCATGCGGCTTTGCCAGTCGTCGGGGAGTATTCGGTAGCCGTCCTTGGTCTCGACCTTTCCGAGCATGCGAATCGTCTCGATTTTGACGGCCTTATCGATCGTCGAGAGAATGGACTCGACGCGCTGGTTTCGGAGTTCATCTTCGACCTTGGTGCGTTCGGCGGCAAATTCGCCGGGGAATTTGTCTCGGTTTGTGCGCCAGAACTTGTTGACCTCCACGGGGTCGATCTCGATGCTGGCCGCGATGGCGGCGCGATCGATCCTCATCCATTCAAACTTGATCCTGGGCGGCAAGAGATAGCCAAAGCCGTGATCTCCGTCGCCGCGTTTTACGTCTTTGAATTCGTTGAAGAGTTTCTGCAGCACTTCTTCGGGCGGGGGCGGCGCGTACGGGGCGATGACCTTGGCGAGCATGAGCGACTGATCGACGTAGACGACGTCGCCGGTCTCATCGGCCTCGAGAATGGCCCGCTTGTCCGAAACGCGATGGGCCTCTCGCCATGCGGTTTGCATGCGACCGATGGCATTTGCCTTCGCGAACGCCAGTTGGACGTCTCGGTCGGTCGCGCGGGCGTTTCGCGCGGCGGCGGCAACGGCCTGGCCCAGCCGCCTGTCCGCTTCCACTTCCATGGCCTTTCGTTTTTCCGGGTCGGCGAGCTGCTGGCCGGCGAGCATGTCGATGTACTGAGGCGCCTGACGCAGGAAAGGATTCTGCTGCACCGCGGCTCCACGCGCCAGTTGCGGCACCAGTATTCCGTCGCGCAGTTCTTTCTCGAACTGCTCGCCGTCGGCGGCCGTGGCCATGTATCCGCCCTTTTGCGCCGCCTTGGAAAGCAGCATCCAGTGGCGCTCGTTTTCGGCCCCGAAGAGTTCCTTGGCGAGATTGATTCGCAGCCCGAGAGGTTCGAAAAGCGAGCGGATGATGTCGTACTCGGTGCGAGCGTGCGTCATGTCCGACACGGTCACCGTGGAGCCGTTGACACTCGCGACTTTTCGCGACTGGTTGTCTCCGAGGATCAGATGGCTCGCCTGCGGCACGATGAACGCGATCATCAGCACGACGCCGAAGGCCACGAGCAGGTATTGCTTGTACTTGTTGATGACTTTGACCATGGGGATTCCGTGGGTGGACCGCTGACTGAACCCTAGAAAGAAATGATAGAGAATCCGCGAAAGAAAAACGCCCGGCCCGTAAACATCGGACCGGGCGGAAAGAGCCGGAGGAACGGACGTCGAAAACGTCCCTGGATTAGCGGTAGAACTCGACGATCAGGTTGGTGTTGACGTCGAAGGGGATCTGGTCGGTGGTGGGCATCGCAACGACCTTCACGGTCATCTCCGACGGGTTGAACTCGATCCAGCCGGCGACTTCGAGCCCGGCGAGCGACTCCATCGCCTCCTTACCGAGTTTCTGTGCCTTTTCCTTCAGCGTGATCACATCGCCGACCTTGACGACATACGACGGGCGATCGACCTTCTTGCCGTTCACGCGGACATGACCGTGGACGACCATCTGGCGAGCCGCCCAGATCGTGCGGGCGAGACCCGCGCGCCGGACGACGTTGTCAAGCCGACGCTCGAGCAACTGCATGAGCAGATCGCCGGTGTTGCCCGGACGGCGGCTGGCCTCGGCCAGAATGCGCCGGAACTGCGCTTCCATCACGCAGTAGTGGAACTTGACCTTCTGCTTCTCATTCAGGCGGACGCCGTAGTCGCGCAGGCGCCGGCCGCGGAAACCGTGCATGCCGTTGGCCTGGAGTTGGCGCTTGGACGTGTGCTTGGGGGTGTCGACGATCGGGGTGCCGACGCGACGAGACAGTTTGAGCTTGGGACCGGTATAACGGGCCATCGTGAAACTCCGTCCTCACCTGCTAGCTGATGTGACTCAGCGTCGCCGCAGGGGGTGCTGGTCGTGGTTCGGTGTAGAACCAAGCCAGCGATCTTGAACAAGCCGGGGAACCGAGACTTCGGGACCGGCGATCCGGGAAGTGGGGGAACTGCCGGGCGGGTTTGAAGCCGTCCGGCGACAGGGGTAATTGAAGGCTGACAGGCCTCTCGAGTCAATCTTCACAATCGCATGGGAAGCGTGCCCTCGGCCCACCGCTAGACTCCCGCGCGATGCCCCGAAACGTGTCTCTTCCAGTCATTGTTGATGGTTCGGCGAACCCGCGTCACCCCGCGAAGGTCGCTCGGCACGATGAATACGAAAAGAAGGAAAAATGCGGCGTCATCGCCGTCTGGGGTGATTCGGACGCGGTTCGCAAGACCTATTTCGCCCTCTACGCCCAGCAGCATCGGGGACAGGAGTCGGCGGGCATTTCGGTTTCCGACGGCAAGAAGTTGTACTGCCACACCGGGATGGGGCTGATCCCGGAAGTCTTCACGGCGGACGTGCTCGAAGACCTGAGCAAACACGCAGCACGCGGCGCGATCGGGCACAACCGTTATTCGACTGCGGGCGGATCGATGCTGTGCAACGCGCAGCCCCTGCTCACGGCGTTTGTGGGCGGGCAGGTGGCCCTTGGGCACAACGGAAACCTGATCAACGCCGATGCGCTGCGGCTGGATTTCGAGCGCGCAGGGCACCTGTTTCAGACGACGAGCGACACCGAAGTCATTATCCATTTGCTCGCGTCGCCCCAGCAGCAGAAGCAGCCCGACCCGCTCGCGGCCACGCTCCGACGCCTGCAGGGCGCGTTCAGTCTCGTCTTCCTGTTTCCCGATCGCATCGAGGTTGCACGCGATCCGTGGGGGTGGCGCCCGCTGGTGATCGGAAAATTGCCCGGTGGGGGAGTGATCGCTGCGAGCGAGACCGTCGCGCTCGATGTGCTCGGTGCCGAACTGATCCGCGAAGTCGAGCCCGGCGAGATCGTGACCATTTCCGATCGAGGAGTCGAGAGCCGTCGCTTTGCCGCGACGGCGCAGCCCCCGGCGCACTGCGTGTTTGAGCACGTCTACTTCGCAAACCCCGCGAGCACCATCTTCGGGCAGAACGTGCAGATGACGCGCGAGGCGCTGGGGGCGAGACTCGCGAAAGAAGCCCCGGTGCTGGCCGACTTTGTCATGCCCATGCCCGATTCCGGACGCAGCGCGGCGAACGGATACGCCCAGGCAAGCGGATTGCCGTATCGCGAGGGGATCGTGCCGAACCGGTACGTGGGGCGGACGTTCATCAAGCCTTCGCAGGCCGAGCGGGTTGCCGCGGTGCGGCTGAAATTGAACGTGATCGCGGAGATCGTGCGGGGTCAAAAAGTTGTTGTGGTGGACGATTCCGTTGTCCGCGGCACGACCACCAAGGCCAAAATGGATCAGATCCGCCAGGCGGGCGCGAAGGAGATTCACCTGCGCATCAGTTGTCCGCCCATCCGCCACCCTTGCTATTTCGGCGTCGATTTCGCAACGCGCGATCAACTCATCGCGCACAACCGGAGCGTGGACGAGGTCGCGAAATTCCTCGGCGTGGATTCACTCCACTATCTCTCGCTGGAAGGCTTGCTCGCGTGCATGTCGCGGCCGGCGCCGAATTACTGCACGGCGTGCTATACGGGCGACTACCGACTCGATCCGGAGAAGCCGGAGACGGGGGAGATCGTCGAGGGGGAGCAGTTGAAGATCTTCGGGTAACCTGTTGTGCATGGGTGACGACGGAAGCAATAGGGACTCATCGAGCCGTGTGATCGGCTTCGGATTTCCGTTGCTTCATTTCCGCGCGAAGGACGCGAGGTCCAACTTGGTTTGGGTCGCTCGTGCGGGTCTGTGGGAATACTGGCGGCATGTTTATTGGCTGCATCGCCAAGCGGACCCCTTCCATTCGGTAATGAACATCCTGCTGGAAGCGTTTCTCTGGATCTTCTTTCTTGTTTTTTGCCTGGCTTGCGTTGTTTGGGCCGAATCGCCGTGGTACTGGCCGCTGTTTTTCCTCCCGATTGCTTTGGCAGTGTGGCGGATTCAGCTCTTCAGGTACCGGATCGCACTCGACATTGTGACCTCATGGCGCATCGGCAGAAAATGTCTTGGCTGTCGCTACGACCTAAGCCGTCAGGAGTCGGGTTTCGACGGTTGCACGGTTTGTCCCGAATGCGGGGCCGCGTGGAAACTGAACGCCGGGCATCCCCGATAGACTCGACGCGTGACTGCCGCTGGCGATGAAAACTGGAATTCGAGCCTTCCGCGGTTCGTGCCGGCCCGCTCTTTCCCAATGGCTCCATTTTCGACCATGGCGGACGTCGGACTCGCTTGGCGAAAACGCGGATGCGCGATCCGCTTCCAAACTACTGGACGGTACTCAAAGAAGCCACCCCGCTTTCTCGGATGGTTTTAGTCGGAGGGGTGCTGCTCGTGGCGCTTCTGCCGCTTGCAATTTGGAAGGCGGGCTTTTCCTTGCTGCAAATGATCGATCCCAAGTGGCTTCCAAAGCGGGAGGAACTATTTTTGGCTTCGGGATTGGCGCTGATGTGCTTTGTGGGGCTGACCGGGCTCGTTGCGCCACAAATCGCGATCTGGATGTGGACTTGGAAATTCGGACGCCCAGCATTGGCACGGGCGTTACTCAAGCGAGGATTCTGCGCTGCTTGCAAGTACGAAATCGGAAGAGTGCCACTGGCGAAGGGCGGATTGACCATCTGCCCCGAGTGTGGTGCCGCGTGGAAACTGAACGCTCCGAGTTCGGAAAGAGAATCCGCGTGAGCGAACCCCACACGCCCATCCCCCGCTTCATGCCCGATCCGGTCAAGCCCGGCCCGTTCGGCCTCCGCTACACCATCCTCGATCATCGCGAAACGAGGCGTCCCCTCGCAAGTGCAACTTGGGCCGAGCGTGCGAAGCACGCGCCGAGTGCCAGCCGATTCTTACCGAGGGTGTCGTTTGGCCTTTCGACGATCGGGCTGCTCGTGCTGGTCATGATCGGCACGTTTGCGATGCAGGAGGCCGGCGCGCGAATGGCCGCGACATTCGGACGGGGCGCAAGGGGAGCGAACTTCGCGATCCAGGTGCTGGGCCATTTCGGGCCGCTGATTGTCATCGGGATACTGCTCTTGATCGGGCTCGTGTTCTCTGCCTCGCACATCTGGATGCCCGCAGTTGCGCGCTACTGGCTCTCGATCGGTCAGTGCGCCAGTTGCAGGTACGACATTTCAAAGGTGGAACCGGCCGCGGATGGATGCGTGGTTTGCCCGGAGTGTGGGGCAGCGTGGAAGATCAGACCCGTTTCTCAAACAACGCACGAAGGTCACGAGCGCTGTGCAGAATCCTGATGATTTGCACGGGCTTGTTTCGGGCCGGTAAATGACGACGAACGAATGAACGGGAAAGACGCGGAGCGCTTCATCCGCAAGGTCAGTTCGTCGGTGCCCGACCTTCGGTTTGCGAGCGATCAGTGAAAACGTCGATTCAAACTCGTCGATGAGCCGAACGGCGTTCGCAGGGCTGTCATTCTGCAGATGCCTGACGATCGCGCCGAGGTCGTCAACCGCATCGAACGTGAGGACGAAGCGAGAACTCATCCAGCCTTGCGCCTTCGCGATGCTGTCCGTCGGCGAAGCGCCGCGAATACCTCATCGCCATCGAGTACTTCGCCGCCGCGCGCCTGCTTGAGCCCGGACGCGATTTTGCGTTTCATGCTGTCGATATCCCGCTCGGTGGCGCGCTCGCGGTCCTCGAGCAAACGGAGGCCCTCGCGCACGACCTCGCTTGCGGTTTGGTAGCGCCCCGAAGCAACCCGGCGGTCCACGAAGCGTTGCAGTTCAGCGGTCAGTGAGACGTTCAGAGTTTTTCGCGCTGCCATGGGTGCAGGGTACATCACAATTGCAGTTGTGTCAATTTGTGCCACAGCGATCGCCGCTCGTTCCCGGGCGTAATATCCGCCGAATGCCGCCTGCTATTCCCCTCACCCTCGCCCACTCCCCCGACCCCGATGATGCCTTCATGTGGTGGCCCCTGACGGGCAAGATCAATCCGGACGGATCGCGCCAGCCCGGCGACGCCGGAAAGCCGTGCATCGATACAGGTCGTTTTCACTTCAACGCGCTGCCGGCCGACATTCATGTGTTGAACCAGCGGGCCGCGCGAGAAGGCGATCTCGAAATCACCGCCCTTTCCGCCCGCGCGTACGCCGACGTGAAGGACCGCTACATCATCACGGCCTGTGGCGGATCGTTTGGCGATGGGTACGGACCCAAAGTCGTCGTGCGGGACAATCAGAGCGCGGACGCAATTCAACTCAAGTGCGACGGCTGCCTCGCCACGCGTGGCGTGCGCATCGCTGTCCCGGGCCGGCAAACAACCGCCTTTCTACTGCTCGGGCTGGCGCTCGGCCCAGAGGTAGCGAAGCAGCGAGCCCGATTCATCGAGATGCCGTTCGAGAAGATCATCGGCGCCGTCGCTCGGCGCGAGGTCGATGCTGGCCTCGTCATCCACGAAGGGCAACTCACCTTTGCCGATGCGGGGCTTCGGATGATGCTCGATGTCGGCGCGTGGTGGAAAGGAAAAACCGGACTGCTCACGCCTCTCGGCGTGAACGCGATCCGGCGAGACCTCGACAACGCACACGGTTCAGGCACTGTGAATGAGATCGCAAGTCTCCTGAATCAAAGCGTCGCCTACTCCATGGAGCATCGCGACGAATCTACCCGCTACACCTTGCCGTTCGCCCTCGCCAACGTTGTACGGGGCGGCGAAACGGGCGAAGCCCCGACGCTCGAACGTGTCGAACGCTACTGCCGCATGTACGTGACGCCGGAAACACTCGACATGGGCGAGCGCGGGCGGGCGGCGATCGCACGGTTGCTCAAGGATGGGGCGGCGGCCGGATTGTGCCCCGATCCTGGCCCCATCGACCTCGCGTGAGTCCGTATTCTTCTGGCATGAATCTGATCCGCTCTGAATTCGGTGTCTCCGTCGAACTTCCCGGAGGCAAGCGTCTGCCCATCCGCCACATCATCGGCGTCGGCATGAACTACGCCAAGCACGCCCACGAACAGGGCAAAGGCGTGCCCGAGCGGCCGATGCTTTTCACCAAAAACCCGATGGCGGCGTGCCTGAACGGTGACCCGATCATCGTTCCCAAGATCTGTCAGGATCGGCCGCAGGTTGACTTCGAGACCGAACTCGGTGTCGTGATTGGCGAAATGACGCGCGATATTTCCGTGGCGGATGCCTTGAAGGCCGTACTCGGTTACTGCTCCGCGAACGACGTTTCGGCGCGCTGGTGGCAGAAGGATGGCTCGGGCGGACAGTTCTGCCGCGGCAAGAGTTTCGATACTTTTTGCCCGATCGGCCCGTCACTGGTTCCGGCATCGGAAGTGAAGGACCCGCAGCATCTCAGGCTCACGACCAAGGTCAACGGCGTGCTGATGCAGGACGCGAACACGAGCGATATGATTTTCGACGTTCGCAGGCTGATTCACGAGATCAGCCGCGGCACGACTCTACTTCCCGGCACGCTCATACTGACGGGCACGCCCAGCGGCGTTGGGTTTGCGCGGAACCCGCCGGTGTTCCTCAAAGCGGGCGATACGGTCGAGGTTGAAGTGGAGGGCCTGGGTGTTCTGGGGAACACGGTTCGATTCGAGTGATGTGACACGAGTGTTGGAGACTGAACCATGGCGGGGATCATCGATTCGGTTGTTCGGAGGGCGGTTCCCTCGCTGCCGCCGCTGACGCGATCGAGGGCGGCGATGCTGCCGCTGGACGCCATTGATTACTTGTCACGCTCGCTAAGCCCGGAATTGAAGAACCTGCCTCCGAATCGGCTTCGGCTCCGTACCGGGGTTGGCAATCGGCTGCTCGGCAATAGCCGGCGTTGGCTTTCCTCCGGCCGGCGGTTTTGGGAGGAGCAGCACGGGGCGGGAAGAGTGAAAGCGGATTCGAGCATCATCGATCTGGGATGCGGGTGCGGACGGTGCGCAATCGCTCTCAAGATGTTCGGCCTCGGCGGCGAGCCATTTCGGGGCCGATATACGGGGCTGGATGTCGATCGTGAGATGCTGGAATGGTGCACGCACCATCTTGCGTCCGATCATTTCAGATTCGGCCACGTGCCGGCGCGGAGCACGGTTTACAACCCGTCGCAGGCTGCCGTGGACAGCGGCCGGCGGCTTTTTGATGCGGATTCCGATTCCGCCGATTTCCTCTTTGCAATCTCGGTGTTTTCGCACCTGGTCGAAGAGGACTTTCGGACCCATCTGGCCGAGTGCCGGCGCGTGCTGCGAGGCGGCGCAACGCTGCTGCTGACAACGTTCTGCATGGAGCATGTGGTCCACGGCCTGTCGGAGCGTTGGTCGTTCCGGCATCGGATGGGCGCGGCATTTGTGGAAAGCCTTCGCTACCCGGAGGCCGCGACCGGATACGAACTGGCTTGGATACTTGAAAGCGCGCGCAACGCGGGCTTTTCGGACGCCGCGGTCAGCCCGTCGGCCAGTCAGACCTGCTTTGTGTTTCGGGCAGTTTGAGAGCGGGCTCTGGCGAAGCCCGAGGGTCGAGCCGGCAAGGATGGATATGTCTCGCGGGAAGACAAACTACGAAGAACCCACGATCGAGAACCGGCGCGCCCGGTTCGAGTATCACATCGGCGAGACGTTTGAGGTCGGGATTGCGCTCCGCGGCACCGAGATCAAGAGCGTCCGGGCCGGGCATGTGTCACTCGCGGAGGGTTACGTCCGCGCGACCGCGAAGCCGCTGGAGTTGACCCTGCACAGCGCCAACATTGGCGAGTACGGGCCGGCGGGCCCGATCGGAAACGGGAAACAGCACACGCCCACACGGGTGAGGGCGCTGCTTGCGCACAAGCGGGAGATCCTGAAACTCGCGGCCGAATCAGAAGTGAAGGGCATGACCATCGTCCCCCTGAAACTCTACTTCAAGAACGGCTACGCGAAACTTCTCATCGGCGTGGCAAAGGGCAAGGCCAAGCACGACAAGCGGGACACGATCAAGGATCGGGAAGCAAAGCGAGAGATCGATCGCGCAATGACGCGGAAAACGCGCAGATAAGCAAGAGCAAGTTAGGTTTTTGCAAGAGCGAACGGCATTCCCGCCAAACCGGGCAACGGCGAGGGCCAAGATACCGGTGTTCGTTGAGGGCGATCAGGCGATCTTCTGGCCGCGGGCAAGACGGATCTTTTCCGAAGCGGAACGGATCTCGCGATCGCGGCGCTTATTTTTGGCATCGCGGCTTGGGTCGTCGATGGAAACGCGATCGTTCTCGATCTTGGAGAGCTGCGCTTCGGCTTCGGTCGCGTTCAGTTCGCTGACGGGTGTGGCTCGCTCGGCGAGGATGGTCAGTTCGTTCTCGGCCATCTGGAGGACGCCGCCGTCGATGAAGTAGTTTCCGGCGGCCTGCGAGTTGCCCGCGAACTCGAGCTTCAGTTCGCCGATGCCGAGCTTGCCGAGGATCGGGGCGCGCCCGGGCAGGAAACCCATGAGTCCATCCCACATCGGAACGACCGCGCTCGAGACTGGCTCGTCGAACAAGCGGGCGGCGGGGGTGACCAGACGGCAGCGGAAAGTCGAAGCCACGGCGAATCTCCAAGAACCCGATTTCGGCCTTCCGACACGGCCCCGTGGAGGGGGCGCCGGGTGGCTGAATGCGGGCGGGATGGTACGTCGCTGGACGGCGTTTGGCGAGGGTTTCGCGTAGGCTCCGACAAGTGAGATCGCGTGCGTGGCCCATCCTGATCGCCTTGGCATTGCTTGCGGGGCTGGCGTTTTGGCTCCGGCTCAAGGTTGGGGGGCCTTTGACGCCGGGTTGGGATCCGATCTTTGAGTTCCGCTTGCAGCGTGCCGCGGCGGGGCTAATTGTGGGGATGGGCCTCGCGACGGCCGGAGTCTTGCTGCAGTGTCTTTTCCGAAACCCGCTTGCGTCTCCGGAATTGCTCGGCATGTCGAGCGGCGCGGGCGTGGCGGTGATGCTGTGGCAACTTGCTGCATATCACGCGGGGCTGGGCATCGCGCAGACCGGCATGACGAATATCGGAGCGGGGGTCGCGCTGCCCGGGGCGGTGGGGGCGCTGGGATTGACGTACCTGTTGAGTCAGCGGCGCGGCATGGTCGAACCGGTCACGCTGATTCTGACCGGTGTGGTGGTGGGGATCATCGCGGCGGCGCTGATTTCGCTCGTGCAGCAATTGCTGCCGGATCGGGGCGTGGCGGCGTCGCGGCTGTTGCTCGGGGCGATCAATGACGATGTGCAGTGGAACGGGATCGTTTTCGCGGGAATCGTGACGCTCGTGTGCGCGGCGTGGGCATGGATACGCGGGCGCGCACTGGATGTGGCGTCGCTCTCGGACGATGAAGCGAGATCGCTGGGCGTTTCGCTTGGGTGGTTGCGTGTGGAACTGTTCGTGCTCGCGGGCGTCCTGACATCGGTCACGTTCGCGATTGCGGGCCCGGTTGCCTTCGTGGGACTGGTGTGTCCGCATCTGGTTCGGCTGCTCATCGGGCCGGGGCATCGGTCGCTGGTGATCGGCGCGGCATTGCTGGGCGGGGCGATGGTGGTCTTTGCCGACGTGCTGGTGCGGTCGATCGATCTTGGGTCGGGGCGGCTGCCGATCAGCGTTTTGACTGCGCTGATCGGCGGACCGGTGCTGATCTGGATGTTGCGACGGCGCGCCGCGTTCGGGCCGGGTTCATGATGCAGCCGCTGGCCGAATTCACACGTTGAAGTACTTGGCTTCGGGATGATGCACGATGATCGCGCTTGTGCTCTGCTCCGGATCAATCTGCCAGTTCTCGGTGAGCACGCAACCGATGCGATCGGGCTTGAGCAGCCGGAAGAGTTTGTCCTGATCGCTCATGTCCGGGCAGGCCGGATAGCCGAACGAATAGCGGCTGCCGCGGTAGTGCTGCGTGAACAGCTCTTTGACTCGGGGCGAGTCGTCGTTGGCGATTCCAAGTTCCTGGCGGATGCGCTTGTGCCACATTTCCGCGAGTGCTTCCGCGGTTTCGACGCCGATGCCGTGGAGGTAGAGGTAGTTCGTGTAGTCGTTTTTCTGGAAGAGTTCCTGGGCGGCTTCGCTGGCGCGCTTGCCCATGGTCACGCAGTGGAACGCGACAACGTCGCGCTCACCGGATTCGATGGGGCGGAAGAAGTCGGTGATGCAGAGGCGCTTCTTATCCGGCTGACGCGGGAAGGTAAAACGTTCTATTTCACGCGATTGGTCGACCGGGTCGAAGACCACGAGGTCGTTTCCCTCAGAATTGCACGGGAAGTATCCGTAGACGGCCGCGGGAAGCAGAATCTTGTCGCGCTTGCAGCGGGCCTTGAGTTCTTCGAAGATCGGGATGACCTTGTCTTCGAGCAGCGCGTCGTACTCGGCCTCGCTCATCGCGCCCTTCTTCATCTGCCACTGGCCGCGAAAGAGAGCGACGGGGTTGATGAAGGGGTAGATCTGATCGAGGTTGAGTCCCTCGGCAACGCGAGTGCCCCAGAACGGCGCCTTCGGGATCGCAACGGTGGTCGAGACCGACGAGCGCACGAATTCCTGTGTGGTCGTTGCGGCACTTTCGCCTTTGTCGGCGGCGTTGATCGCCGCGAGCTTGGCGATGCGGGATTGATTAATGGTCTCTTCGGCCTTGGACCGCTTGCCCAGCCGGTCTTCGATCTCGGTGGCGAGCGTGTCCATCTGCTTGGTCATGATCATGTCCATGACACGCAGACCTTCGAATGCGTCTTTGCCGTAGAAACATTCGCCTTTGTACTGCGTGCGGAGATGGCTCTCGCAGTAGTGGCGGGTGAGCGCAGCGCCGCCGAGAATCAGCGGCACATCGAGCCCGATCCCGTTCATTTCGAGGATGTTCTCCTCCATGACGTTCACGCTCTTCACGAGAAGCCCGGAAAGCCCGATCGCGTCGGCCTCGTGCTGCTTGAACGCCTCGACGATCGCGCCAATCGGCTGCTTGATTCCGATGTTGAAGACTTTGTAGCCGTTATTGGTCAGGATGATGTCGACCAGGTTCTTGCCGATATCGTGCACGTCGCCCTTGACGGTTGCGAGCACGATTTTGCCCTTGTCCTGGCCCTGCACGCGCTCCATCAACGGCTCGAGTTGCGCGACGGCCATCTTCATGACCTCGGCGCTCTGGAGCACGAACGGCAACTGCATCTTGCCCGAACCGAAAAGTTCGCCGACGGTCTTCATGCCTTCGAGCAGGTGGTCGTTGATGATCGCGAGCGGCTTGTACTTCTGGAGAGCCGCATCCAGGCATTCTTTCAGGCCCTGCTTCTCGCCGTCGATGATGTGCGAACGCATCCGCTCTTCAATTGGCAGATCGGCGAGCGACTTCTTCTGCACCTTGGCCGACTGGGCATCTTTGAACAATTCGATAAATGCTTGAAGGGGATCAAAGTCTTCGGGTTTTCCGGCCGGCTGACCGGTGCCGCCTGCCTTCGTCGAACGGCGGTCGTAAATCAGGTCAAGAGCCGCCTGCCAGTGAGACGGATCGATCTTGTTGCTTGGCAGAATCTTGCTGGCGTGCACGATCGCGCCGGTGAGTCCCGCTTCACGCAGCTCATGCAGAAACGCCGAGTTGAGCACCACGCGAGCGACCGGATTGAGGCCGAAACTCACGTTCGAGAGGCCGACCACCGTCTGGCTTTCCGGGAATGCCGCGCTGATCCTCTTGATGCCCTCAACCAGTTCGAGCGCCGAGCGCCGGTCGCTCTCCATGCCCGTGGAGATTGGCAGAACGAGCGGATCAAACATCACGTCGCTGGGGTCGAGCCCAAACTTGTCCACCGCCCGACGGAAACCGCGGGTCGCGATCGCCAGTTTACGATCCGCCGTGCGGGCCATCGAAGCCTGCTTGTCCTCGTCGATCGATCCGATCAGAATCGCTGCGCCGTACTTGCGGCACATCGACAGAATCTGATCGAACTTCTCGTCGCCATCTTCGAAATTGGCGGAGTTGACGATGCACTTGCCGCCCGCGTGCTTCAGACCAGCTTCGATCGTCTTAATCTGCGTGCTGTCGATCATGAGCGGGGCGTCAACCTGACGCACGACTCGCTTCACAATCTCCGACATGTCGCTGACGTTGTCGCGACCGGCGTAATCGACGTTCAGATCAAGAACGTGCGCTCCTTCTCGCACTTGCTCACGGGCTAGCGAAATAATGTCGTCCCAGGCTTCTTTCTCGAGCAGCGTCTTGAACGCGCGGCTGCCGCTCGCATTCATGCGCTCGCCCACGATCAGGAACGAATTGTCCTGCCGGTAGTCTGTGACGCCGTACAGGCTCGTCGCGCCCGGCTTCGGGCTGTTTTTCGCTATGTTGTATGCGGGGCGAGAGCCGACTGCGTCCGCAAGCAACTTGATGTGCTCCGGCGTCGTGCCGCAGCAGCCGCCGACAATATTGACACCCGACTCTTCCACAAACTTCAGCATCGCTTCTACAAAAGGCTGAGGCTTGAGCGGGTATTCGGTCTTACCCTCGTGCAGCACCGGCAGGCCCGCGTTCGGTAGCACGCTCACGCGGCGCTCTTCTCCGTTCAGCGTCTTACGTCCGCGGACGTTTGCCCAGTTCTTACCAAGCCAGTGGACGTGCTCGGCCATTTCGGTAGGGCCGGTCGCGCAGTTCAAACCAAGTGAAGTGATTGGATACTGCGCCAGTGCCGCGGCGGCCGCCTCGATCGATGAGCCAAGCAACATGGTCCCCGTCGTTTCGATCGTCACGCTGCAAAGGATCGGGATGTCGGCGGCTGTCTTTCCCGCTTCATCCAGTGCCGCGAGGCACGCGTCGATGGCGCACTTCACCTGCAGCAAATCCTGGCACGTCTCGATCATGAAGCAGTCGATACCGCCAGCGATCATGCCGCGGCATTGCTCGCGATAGGAATCGAACATCGCTTCCCAATTCGTGTTCCCCAGTGTGATCAGCCTCGTACCCGGGCCCATCGACCCCGCTACAAATCGCGGCTTGTCCGATGTGCTGTGCTTCGCACACGCTGCTCTCGCCACTTCCGCTCCGCGCTTGGCGAGGTCATAACACTGATCCGTCAGATCAAACTCGCTCAGCACGAGCTTGTTCGCGCCAAACGTGTCCGTCTCGACGACATCCGCGCCCGCTTTCAGGTAATCCTCGTGAATGTCCTGGATGATGTCGGGGCGGCTTTTCACCAGGATGTCGGTGCAGTTCTCGCAGCCGCAGTAGTCCTTCTCAACCGACAGGTTTCGGGAATAGATTTGGGTGCCCATGCCGCCGTCAAAGACGAGGACGCGTTTGGACAGTTCCTGCAGAAAGCGGCTACGCATGGCGGGTCCTTGGTTCCGGTAACGGTGAACGAGGTCCGGTCTCGGGACTATATCCATCCGTTTATCCGGATCAAAGGATAAAGACTTCATCCCGTCTATCAGGAACTCGGTCGAACTGGGTCGGCACGCCCGCTCTATCTTCCGACGGCTTCAAAAAAACCGCGGCCCGACACGATCGTGCCGGGCCGATGGTTGGAAATTGGTGATTCCGACTCAGGCTGAGGGGGCAGAATCGCCCTCGACTTTTGCTTCGGAGGCAGCAGCCGGGGCCGCAGGGGCGGGAGCCGGAGCAGCCTCAACCGGCTTCGGGGCAGGCTTCTTCGGCTTGGTGGCAGCCGCCGCAGCGCGGGCGGCCTTGTTCGCAGCCCGCTCTTCGGCAGCGGCCTTCTCAGCGGCGGCAATGGCAGCCTTGCGGTCGGCTTCGGCCTTTTCCTTCTGTCCGAAATAGCCAGTGGCAAATTTCTTCTGGAACTTTTCCACCCGGCCGGCCGAGTCAACAAACACGTTTTTTCCCGTGAAGAACGGGTGCGAACCCGACCACACTTCGACGTGCAATTCAGGCACCGTGGCGCCCACGGTCATCACGACCTGGCCGTTGTGATAGACCTGACAATTGTTGAAATAGCGGGGATGGATGTCGTTCTTCATGGCAAACCTCGGCAGGAATCAGGCGAAAGCCCGGCGAAAAACCGGGTCAAGATGATAGGCGGCAACCTGCCGCGGCGGGCCAAGTTTGGGGACACAACCTGACAGATCCGAAGCAACTTGAAGTCCGCGGCCACAGCGATGGGGGGGCTTGACCGATGGTGTTTGGTCGCTAGCCTTGTTCCCCCCAATCCGCGGCCTGCCGCCGTTGGGAAATCTCGT
>JAHBXG010000048.1 GCA_019636565.1 Phycisphaeraceae bacterium | reverse complement strand
CCATGGACATCGCCCAGCGCATCGCCCAATTTGAGAACATGGTCCAGGCCGACCCGACCAACGACATGGCGCACTACTCCCTTGGCAACGCCTACTCGCAGGCCGGCCGCCATCGCGATGCCGCGGAGAGCTATGTCCGCTGCTACCGCATCAACAAGGACATGTCGAAGGCGTATCAACTCGCCGGCGCCGAGTTCATCGCCTGCAACGACAAGCCGCTGGCGACCGAAGTGCTGAAAGAGGGCTACACCGTCGCCTCGCAGCGGGGCGACTTCATGCCCAAGAAGGCGATCGCGGACCTGCTCAAGCAACTCGGCGAGCCGATCCCCGAAGTCGCGGGCGCCAAGGTCGAAGTCGCGATGCCCGAAGGCACGTTCATGTGCAAGCGCACCGGTCGCCCCGGCACCAAACTCGCCCGTCCGCCCTTCAAGGGTCCGATCGGCAACTGGATCTTCGAAAACATCTCCGCCGAGACCTGGAAGGAATGGATCGGTCAGGGAACAAAGGTGATCAACGAACTCCGCCTCGATCTCTCCCGTGATGATCACGCCGAGACCTACGACCAGCACATGCGCGAATACCTCGGCATCGACGAGAACCTGATGCGCGAATTGTCCGCGAAGGCATGAACCCAAAGCCCAGAGAACGCGGAGGATGCGGAGTGGGCGGAGTTTCGCGGAGAGAAGAGACTTGAATTGGCCGGAGCGGAGCGGGACTTCAATCTGATTTCTCGCGCTCTTCTCTACGTACCTCCGCAATCTCCGCGCACTCCGCGTTCTCTCCCGCTTTCCCCCCTCGCATACCCTCTACTCATGCGCCGCGGCCAGTCCCGACGACCCAACGACACCGATCCCGAAGCCTTCAGCAAACAGCAATTGCTCGATGCCGCCGACATTTCACCCAAGACTTTCGACGCGATCCGAAAAGCGTCGCGCGTGCGCGGCCCGGGTCATGGCGGGCTGAATTGGATGTTCAGCCGCTCCGATATCGAAGCCATCATCAAGAAGGCCGAGAGCGGCACGTTCACCGAGCGCGGACCCGCCGCGGCAGAAGCGTGGCGGCTTCTACTCCAGAACGGCGCGCCTTCCGAGTCTTCCGAAAACGAACTCGAATAGTGCGTCAAACGCTACTTCGGCCGGAACGGATCGTCTTTCGAATCGCCGACCCCGAGTTGCTCGTGGCCGAGATTGCCCGCTCGGACCGCCTGCTGGAGCAGCGACTTTGCTTCTTCGGTCTTTCCCTCGGCAACCGCTTCTTCGAGGCTGATCAGTTTCTTCAGAACCGAGAGCAGATCGGCGCGATAGTCGGCCTTCATCTTCTCTCTCGCCGCGTCGTCCGCCGCGCGAGCCAGAACATCGTTCGGAACCGCAAGACCCTTCGCGATCACGCAACCACGCTGCATCTCGTTGATAAGCGTCAGGTTTTCGTCTCGCTTCGAGGCATCGCCGATCTGTGGTTCGAGCTTTTCGAGGCTGCGTCCCATGATCTTCATGGCTCCCTCAACGCTGATCCTGCGCTCGCCCTGAGGACGGCCTTCTGGGCCCCCCGGTTGACGGGGGCGCTGGCCTTCCTGTGCGGGCTGCTCGGCCCGGGCAAGGGTGGGGGAAGGGTCCGAAGTGCCTGGCGCGGCAAGCGAGGCAAGCGAAAGCAGGGCGGCGGTCGTGATCGAAAGCATGAATTCTCCTGTAGACGTCGGCGGGGTGAAAAAAGGCCGCCAGTCTACCCGCGATCCCGACCGGCTATCTTCAGCGCCCGAACCGCAATACTGGTTCGGTTCTCGCGTTCAACGGGGGTTGAAGCAACACAGGGTTCTACAACGGAGCGAATTCATGAAATACGGAAAGTTGATCGTGTGCGGCATCGCGGCGGGTGTCCTTTGCATGGACGCCTTTGCTCAGGATCAAAGACAACCTCCCGCCCCAGGCGCCGGTCCCGGCCAACGCGCGCCGGGCGCTGGTGGTCCTCGCCAAGGCGGCGGTGGGGGCATGGGGATGGGCGGACGCCAACTCAGCGCCGAGCGAGCTGCCGCTGCATGGAACTTGCAAGCGACCGGTGTCGCGGCCCGTCTCGGCCTCAATGCCGAGCAGACCAAGGCCACGGTTGCTGCTTACAACGCCGCGCGCGAAAGCCAGCGTTCGATCGGTGACAAAATGCGCGAAGAAATGATGCAGAAGGCGCGCGAGGACGGCCCAAACCCCGAAATGATGCGCGACATGATGAAGAAGGCTGAAGAAGTGAACGCCACAGAGCGCGAGAAACTTCAAGCGGCACTCACAACCGCCATCGGCGCCGACGCGACGGCCAAGGCGATGCCCTCGCTCGGGCTCTTCAGCCGTCAGTGGGACGGTCTCGTCGATGTCTTCTCGACCTTCAAGCTCGAGTCGGGTCCTCAGCAGACAGGCCTGAACGCGATCGAAGACTTCGCCGTCACCAATGCCGCCGCACTGGCCAAAGCGCGCGAGATGCAGGCGAACCGGGGAGAGGACGGCGCTCCGCCCAATCGCGAGGGAATGCGTGCCGCGGCAGAAGAGGGGCGTCAAAAACTCATCGATGCGATGCAGCCGATCCTGAACAAGGAACAACTCACCAAACTCGAAGAGGCAATTCCCGGCGCCGGTCGGGGCGGTCCGGGAGGCGGGCGCCGTTCTGGCGGCAGCTGATTCCTCATTATCTAGAAGTTGCTCGAAGGGAGCCCGATCGGGCTCCCTTTTTCGTTTTCCGATTCCTCGCTTGCGTGGTCCCTGGCGACTGAAAGGCGAGTGACCATCGAGAGATCGGCCACTGTCCTTGCAGGTTCTTGTCGCTTTCTGACTTGATCGCGCGCCGGGGCGTGCGAATTGACGCGGCGAACCTGTCTTGGCGACGGATTCGCGGCCAAAGCGCATCCGCTTCGTTCGGGTCAAGAACAACGAAACGGACGATTCCATGAGCGAATGCAGAAGCAACATTTCCCGGCGTGCCGCGTTTTTTCTGGTCGCCTCCAATCTCGCGACTCTTTCGACGCTCGCGATTTTCGGGCTGTGCGCCGGCCCACCCCGCGCCGAATTTGAGGAAATCAACGTCCAGCGGATCAACGTCGTCAGCCCCGAAGGACGCACGGTGCTCGCGATCTCGAACAAGGAACGCATCGCACCGCCGGTGCTCGACGGCAAGACCTATTCCGTCGAGACTTCTTCCGGTCGCGAGAACATGGCGGGCATGATTTTCTTCAACCAGGAGGGCGACGAAATGGGCGGGCTGTTGTTCAACAGCTTCAAGATGCCAAGCGGGCGATCCGCGGGAATCGGTCATCTATCTTTTGATCGCTACAAGGACAACCAGGTCATCGCGCTGCGCCACATTGAGAATGCGAAGTCGGTTCAATCCGGCCTCACCATCTACGACAGGCCCGGCAAGGGGCAATTCAAATCGAATCTTGATCTGGTGGAAGAGCACCGAAGCGCCGATCCCGGACGGAAACAGGAGATCGAGCGGGCCCTCTCTGACATGCGAGAAAAAGGCGAACTCGGTTCCGAACGTCTCTTTCTGGGCAGCAAGGACGAGACGGCGCAATTGGTCTTGAAGGATTCCAAAGGTCGCGTTCGTATTCGGCTGTGGGTGGATGAGCGGGGCGAATCCAAACTCGAATTCCTCAACGAGGTGGGTGCGACAGTCGCCGTATTCCCGCCGGCTCAGGACCCAGCCCCCTAGGGGGCGATTCGATGCCCGCCCAACTCAACTTATTTGTGTGGTTTCTCGCACGCACGGGATCCAAAATGAAACGCGGCCCCGACTTCATCGGGGCCGCGTCGTCGATCCTTGTTTTCTGTCCCGGTCAAAGCCGGTTCAATCCTCGTCACCCTCGTCGTGGCCTTCGTCCTGGGCGTTCTGGGCCGCGACCTGAGCTTCGAGTTCTTCGATGCTCTTGTCTTCCTTGATCTTTTCGCCGCGAGCGATGGCGGCGGCTTTTTCCTTTTCGATCTTCCGCTTGATCGCGTCGATCTTCACTTTGTCGGGCGCGACGATGATGCTCGCCTGCTTTCCCATCCAGCGCGGCGTCTGCTCGATCTTGCACACGTCGGCCAGCGCATCGGCAACCTGACGCAGATTCAACAGGCCCAGATCGCGGTGGGCGATTTCGCGACCCTTGAACTTCTGCGTGACCATGACCTTGTGCCCGGCGATCAGGAAGCGCCGGCTCTGGTCGATGCGGATCTGGATGTCGTGCTCGCCGATCTTGACCGAGCGCCCGAGGCGGACTTCCTTCATCTCGGTTGACTTGGATGCAGCACGCGTCTTCCGGGCTTTCTGCGAAAGCTCGTACTTGTACTTGCCGTAATCCATGATCTTGCACACCGGCGGGCGTGCATCGGGCGAAATCTCGACCAGATCAAGGCCGAGTTCCTGCGCCTTCTTGAGCGCGTCGGGCGTTTCGAGCACGCCGAGCTGCTCTTCTTCCGGTCCGATCACGCGGATCGGGGAGAAGCGGATCATGAAATTCACACGGGTCCGGATGACCGGACCGCTTTCGCGACTGAATCGACCGAATGCGATGGGAAACTCTCCTTCAAAGGCGGCTGGGGTTGTCGCGTGCGATCGGGACACACGCCCGATCCCGCGAATCAACCAGACTCTATTTCAACAATGACTTTCCGCGACCAAGGAATCCTAACAGATCACGGCCCTGGAAGCAACACCGTTCCCACTCAAATGGGCAAATCCGCTTGATTTTTAGCATGAAATCAATCTAACCGCGCATCATCAAAAGGATGATATTGAACCCGACACTGACCACCAGGCTCACGATCAACCCGATCACCAGTAACGGATTCGGCGCCCGGCGCAACGAACTGCGATCTTCGGCAATGAACGCCGTCGCCGAGTGTTCTGCCGCGACCAGTGCGGAGATGTCTTCCTGGGGAAGCACGTCCTTGTGCGCGATCGGGGGCGATTCCTTCTTCCGCACCGCGCGCAGATCAATCAGCAGATCCTTGCAGCTCTTGTATCTGGATCTTGAGTCCTTGGCCATCATCATCTCGATGACCTCGGAGATGCCGGCGCTCAACTTCGGGTTCACGTGGTCCGGCGGCACGAGCTCGGACTTGAGATGCTTGTGCATCACGGCCGAAGGGTTTTTGCCATCGAACGGCACCGTTCCCGCAACCATGTGGTAGAGAGTGGCGCCGAGCGAATAGATGTCCGCAGCGGCAGTGATATTCACTTCGCCACGGATCTGCTCCGGGCTGATGTAGTACGGCGTGCCGAACGCCTTGCCCGCTTCGGCCTCGGCCATTTCCTTGTCGTTCATCGCGCGGGCGAGGCCCATGTCGGCCAGCTTCGCGACGCCCTCGCGCGTGATCATGATGTTCTTGGGCTTGACGTCGCGATGGATCAGGCCCTTTTCGTGAGCGTGCTGCAAAGCCTCCGCGATCTGGATGATCACGTCGATCGCTTCGCCCTCGGGGTAGCGCTTGTGCTTGACGATGTCGTCGAACACGGTGCGGCCGTCCACAAACTCCATCACGAAGTAGTGGAACTCACCCGACTTGCCGACGTCGTACGCCTGCACGATGTTCGGGTGGTTGAGCGCAGCCGCGGCCCGTCCCTCGGCGTAGAAACGCTCGATGAACTGGGGGTTGCTGCTGAACTTGCGGGGCAGGATCTTGATCGCAACCACGCGATCAAGGCTCAGTTGCTTGGCCTTGTGCACGGTCGCCATCGCGCCCGCCCCGAGTTTGCCGAGGAACTTGTAGCCGGCGATCTTCTGCCCGCTGCGCTCGGCTTCGAGCTGTTGCTTGAGGCGGGCCAACTGGCGCTCGGTCGCATAGCGGTTGTTGACGAGGAAGTGCATCAGCGACTGCTGGTTCTGCTCCTCCTGTTGCGTCTGGCGCGTCATCGCCAGGCAATGCTCGACCTCTTCGGGGGTTGCCAATCCAGCATCGACGACCATGCGCGCGACCAGCGTGTCTACGTTGGTGCCGCCCTTGGCGACTTCCTGCAGGTCGCTCTCAATCGCCTGCACCGTGGGGGCCGGGCCGGGGTCTTTCGCGACTATTTGAGGCGTCGCGCCAGGGTCACCCATCTTCGAACCCATCCGCGCAGTATCGCCCGGCGAGCCCGCGCGGCTGCCTCCGAGCGGATTAGTGTCGCCCGCGTCGGGCTTGAGAGGAATGGAGCCGGAGTTGTCGGTCACAGAATGTCGTCCATGTCCATTCGAGGTCGGCGTAGCGCTGGGGGCATGACCGTTGGAAGTCAGCGCATGGCCATTTGCCGCCGGGTGGCGACCAATGGGGTTATCGGCCGGAAGAATAGCGGGAATAGTCCCGCCTGCAGGAGACCCGCGATTTGTTTCACTATTCGACATCATGTCGCCAGACTCCGCCCGTTGCGCCTGCAGTTGGGTGGGGCACTATGGCTGCGACCGATCCGCTGCGAAAACGAGGCGTCCTCGTGCCTCACCAGTCCATACGCATCTCAACAGGCAGCGGTTGCCGACCGGGAACCAGGCAGACACCGGCTGTTAGTTACCCGGACGCATCTGCCTTAACGCCTCGACCCGGGCCTCGGTGGGGGGATGGCTGGCAAACAGATTCAGTAAGGAATTTCCTACCAGCGGCTCCACGATGAACATGCTGTTCTGCGCCGGATTCGGGTTCTGCATCGGAATCCGCTGGCTGTAAGCGTCCAGTTTCTGGAGCGCGGCAATCAACCCGTCCGGCGAGCCGGCGATGAGTGCACCGTCGTGATCGGCGACGAACTCGCGGGAGCGGCTAATCATCGCCTTGATCACCGCAGCACCAACCGCCGCGAGAATGATCGCCAGGAATGCGAGAAGCGGATTGCTCCCTTCACGGCCGCCGCGCCCGCCCAGCAGAAAGCCCCACTGGGCGATGAATGCCAAAACGCCTGAAATCGTGGCCGCGATCGTGCTGGTCAGGGTGTCGCGATTCTTGATGTGAGCCAGTTCGTGCCCGATCACCCCCGCGAGTTCCTCGCGATTGAGCAGGCGCAGCGCCCCTTGTGTGACAGCGACAGCCGCCTTGCTCGGGCTACGCCCCGTTGCAAAGGCGTTCGGCGCTTCCTGCGGGCAGATAAAGACGCGCGGCATGGGCAGATTCGCACGCCGGCTCAATTCGTGCACCATCGGCAGCAAATCGCCCCCGTTGTCTGGCGTGACTTCCCGTCCCTGCATTGCCGCGATCGCGATCTTGTCCGAGAAGAACCAGGCTCCGAAGTTGGTGATCAGCCCGAAGACCAACGCGATGATCAGTCCTTGCTGCCCATAGAAACTGCCCACGAGCAAAAACAGCCCCATCAAGCCGCCAAGCAGCATCGCCGTCTTGAAGTTGTTCACCATTCGAACCACGAGTCAATCTCCTGGGCCCACCCCGCGCACGCCCACCGCCAAGCAGTGGTGCATACGCCTTGCCAATCGTTTGGTTCTCGGGCATTCCCCGAGATCGGCGTCGGGGCCTGCGGCGCGGATTTCCCGTTGTGATTTTGGTTTTCGGCCCACACATTCCTAACAAAATACTGTCAGGATCGCGCTTGTGCTGATCGTAGCGGCACATGCGGTGCGCGGGACTGCCTCTCGACAGATAGGTCCTATAACTATTCGCAGAAGGATCCGGGGTGGGGTATCCTTCATCAGACCGCGGCGAGGCTTGTGACCACTCACTGGCTTCGACGGACATCTGCGGGTCGCGTGGAGCGCGCGAAAACGGGTCGGGGCTGGATGCCCCTTGGAACGCAAGAAGTGAAGACTCGAACCGATGTCCTGAAGCTATCTCCTTGGACAGTACAGGGTTGGCGATTGGCGCTGCGATTTGGACTTTCGACGGTTGTCGTCGGAAGTGTCCTCGGACTGACCGCCTATTCCGCCGTTCTCGCCAAAGAAGCTCGTTCCGCCCAGCCACTCGCGGCGATCGAAGTGATCCGTGATGCGGGCGTCCCGACCATGCCCGCCCCGGTGCGCGCAGAATCTTCTCAGAAAATTCAAGTCTCGAATACCAGTGCGACGGCCGACCTGAACAAGGCTAGCGCCGAACCAAAGATTTATCCGGCGGGAACCCGTTTCTTCGACAGCCGGCCGGTGCGTGCCGTGAAGACCATCGAAATGGTGGTTACCGCCTACAGCCCCGACTGGCGTTCTTGCGGCACCTATGCCGACGGGATCACCGCCACGCTGCACCACGTTTCCACGAACGGTGCGAAACTGGTCGCGGCTGATCCGAGCCTGCTTCCTTATGGCTCCCTCTTGACGATCCCCGGATACGACGCCGGCAAGGTTGTTCCCGTGCTGGACTGTGGCGGCGCGATCAAGGGCAACCGCCTCGACGTCTTGTTTCCCACGCACGAGGAAGCTCGCAAGTGGGGCGTCCGAAAGATCAAAGTGACCGTGTGGGATTACGCTGACGGTCTGCCCCGCGAGAATCCCCGCAAGAAGCGTTAACCCCCAACCCCTCCCCCCGGTATGTCGCGCTCGGCGGAACCCCGTAGGGTTCTCTCGTGCTGATCACGCCTGCGACTTCGATACCGCGCACGCTGGAGGAATTGCTGCCTCCCGGACTTGCCGCGAAGATCGATCGCCTTGATGTGTTCAGCCGACGCGTCTTTGCGGGCAAACTGCCTGGGGAGCGCCGCAGCAAACGCCGCGGGCGGAGCGTCGAGTTTGACGATTTTCGTTCCTACGTCGCGGGCGACGACCTGCGCCACGTCGATTGGAACGTGTACGGTCGGTTCGAGCGCTTGATCATCAAGCTCTTTCGAGAGGAAGAAGACCTCGCGCTCCATCTCATCGTGGATGCCTCCGCGTCGATGGGCGCAGGCGCCGAGCCGGCCCGATCCGGCGCACCCGAAGTGCCGAGCAAGTCGCTCTACGCGCACCGGCTCGCGATGGCGCTCGCGTACATCGGCCTCGTAAAAAACAACCGCGTTTCGGTTGCGGCGTTTGGCGGTGCACAGGCTGCGAAGACGCTTCGCCCGGTGCGGGGGCGAACCAGCCTCCGGCGCATCTCCGATTTCCTGCTTCAATCCCTCGCGGTCTCCGACACATCCCTCCGCACGCCCGACTTCAACGCCTCGATTCGCTCTATCGCGTCGCGGCTCTCCGGCCGCGGCATCGTGGTACTGATTTCCGATCTGCTGACTTTCGACGCTGCCGGCGGCCTCGCATCGCTGGGTGCTGCGGAGCACGGCGCTCTCGACGCTTATTGCCTGCAGGTGCTTTCACCCTCGGAACTCGATCCGGCGCGCGGCGCGGCGTTCGGCCTGACGGGCGATCTGCGCCTCACCGATATCGAGACCGCCCGGGGCGTGGAAGTCACTGTCTCTCCCGCCGCGATCGCTCGCTATCGAGAGAATCTGGCCGAGTTTCTTGACGCCTGCCGCGGCGCGTGTCGCTCACGCGGTGTCGCGCATTTCCTGGTGCCGACCGATACGCCGATCGACCGTCTGGTGATCGATTCGCTCAGGCGAGGCGGGATGATGCGATAACCCCGGCGGCCGATGCGCCGTTGCAGCGATGCTCGGATTCGCTTGCGCCGCTACTCGTCCTTGGACTTGCGCTTGATGTCCATCGCGTGTGCGCGGGAGTACTGCTGAATGTCCTTGAACTTCCCGGTGCGATCGCGGACGGCGTAGAGCTTCTTGCCCTTGCTGCTGTAAAGCACGGTGCGCCGCGCTTTCTTCTTGCCGGTCTTGCGTGCGGCCTTCTTCTTTGCCTTTTTCTTTCCCTTTTTCGCCATGTTGAATACCCCTGTCGCACCCCTTGGTTCATCGTGGGGCGCGCCGGTAGCGTACCGCAAGTCGCGGAGGCAGGCCCGCGCGTAACCTCGCAGAGCATCGGGAATCAGATTGTGCGGCATGTTCGGATCCTGGAGGTATCTATGAGCCACATCGAAGCGTTTCTTGAGCCGGGATCGGTGAAGCATCGCCGGGTTGACGCGGAACACCTGCTGAATAATCTGAAATGGCGTTACGCCGTCAAGAAATTTGATCCGGCGCGTAAGATTGACACGCCAACATGGAAGGCCCTGGAGCAGGCCGCGATTCATTCTCCTTCGAGTTTCGGGCTTCAACCCTGGAAATTCGTGGTGGTGGAAGATGCGGCGCTTCGTCAGCAATTGCGTGGGGCCAGTTTCAATCAGTCGCAGATCACGGATGCGTCCCATCTGGTGGTGTTCGCTCGCCGCACCACACTCGGCCAGCTGGAAGTGGACCGGTACATTGATCAGATCGCGGCGGTCCGAGCAGTCGAGAAGCAATCGCTCGCCGATTTTCGCAACACGATGATCGGATTCTCGCAGCGCCCGGGCTTCGACGTCGGGGCTTGGGCGGGACGACAGGTGTACATCGCCCTGGGCGTGTTCCTGACATCCGCAGCCATGTTGGGGGTGGATGCGTGCCCGATGGAGGGGTTCGACCCGGTTCAGTACGACCGGATTCTGGGCTTGACCGAACACGGCCTGGCGGCGCAGGTTGTCGCGACGGCGGGGTATCGCGCTTCCGATGACCCTTTCGCTTCGCTGAAGAAAGTGCGTTTCCACGATTCGGATGTGATCCTGCGGCGGTAGTTCTCGATTTCCGCTTCTGCGGCGCGGACCAATTCCCCGTAGAGTGCTCTCCACAGAGGGTGCCGTGGACCAGTCCGACTATCAACACCAGACACGCAGCGAGGCGGAGGAACTGCCGACATCGCCGGTCGGTTCGCCCACACCCAAACCGAAAAGCGATTTTCCAAACGCGGCGCCCAGAGCCCACGTGCCCTTTGTAGTTCCGGTGCAGATCGCGGGGTACCGCATTGTGCGGCTCATCGGTGCCGGCGGGATGGGGCTTGTGTACGAAGCTGAGCACGAAGTGCTGCAGCGCCGGGTGGCGCTCAAACTGATGCAGCCCGGCGCCGTAAGCAGCGAAGCAATAGCCCGCTTTGAGTCGGAGGCGCGCGCTCTGGCTCGCCTCAAGCACCCCGGCATCGCGCAGGTCTTCGATACCGGCATCTACCGGCCGGGCGGAGACGATTCTTCCATCGTTCCGTATCTTTCGATGGAGCTGGTCGAGGGGAGTTTTACGCTTCATGAGTTTGCGGAGCGCCCCGGCGTCACGATGGAGACCAAACTGCGCGTCGTCGCCGACGTTTGCGATGCACTCGAGCACGCGCACGGTGCGGGCGTTGTCCACCGCGACCTGAAGCCGTCGAACATTCTCGTCAATCCCGGAGGCGTCACTGGAAGCGCAAATGACCCGTCCATCAAGATCATCGACTTTGGCATCGCCAAAGTACTTGGTGATGGCTCGCGCACCATCACCTCGCGCGGCCAAATCGTCGGCACTCCCAGCTACATGGCCCCGGAACAACTTGGTGGCGGCACGGTTGACGACCGAACCGATATTTACGCGCTCGGTGTCATTCTTTATCAACTCTGTACCGGTCGGCTTCCGCTCGACGTGCCGCGCGATCTGGACCGGCGCGGGCTGGAGCGTGTGCTGAACGAAGCTGCGCCAATGCCGCCCCGCACGCTCGACCGTCGCCTCGAGGGCGATCTCGAGACCATCATATTGAAATGCCTGCAAAAAGGGGCATCGGAGCGATACCAGAATGTGGGTGAACTTCGGGCCGATCTGCTTGCGTTCCTCTCGGGCGAACCAATCCGCGCCACCCGCATCGGAAAAATAGTCCAGGCGCGCAGGACGATCGGCCGCTTCGGGGCAAAGCGGCCGATGACGGCGTTTGTGCTTTGTGCCGCCGCATCGGTGCTCTTCTCGATGCTCGTGGTCTTCCCCGCGCTGAACTTCTGGAGCGATCTGAGTCTCCGTTACGCAAGTGCGGCGGGATGGTTCGCGCCCGCTTCGGGGATGTTGTCCTCATTACCCGACGTCCGGGTCATCGCGATCGACAATGAAACGGATCTGGAAGCTATCGCGGCAGCGGAGGGGCTCAAGGGCGTCTCCCGCGACAACATCCGCAGCGCACGCTTGATTCATGCCCGGCTGCTCAAGCGACTTGCGATGGTCGATCCGCGCGCCGTGGGCCTCGACATCATGTTCCGCAGGCCGACCGAGTTTGACGGACCACTCGCCGCTTCGATTGCCGAACTCCGGGCACGCGGCATTGGAGTTGTGCTCGCAAGCCCGGTGTGGGCGTTCGAGCCCGACGGACTGCCCCCAATCGTGCCCGACTTTGCAAAGTTGGCGTGGGCCGGTCCGCCAACCGGTGGCTTTTCCGGACCCGAGACCTGGGCTATGGATCTTGCGCTCGAGCGCGAGTTGACGGAAGTCATTGCCGGCTTTTCGACGCTGGTGTTTGCTGCCTGCCGCGAGCCCGAAGCGGAGGTCGCGCTCTCCCTTCAGAATGGCGTGGCAGAGATTCGTTATTTCAAGGCTGGAACCCAGCGACGCGCCGTGCTTCGCAGTCCGGATCGTCTGAAATACTCCGGCGTGCAGCACATCACTACGCCGGACCCCGAAAGAGGATTGCTTCCCGGCGACACGCTCGCGGTGTCCGTCATCCCCATTTCCGTCGCGCCTCTATCGGCTTGCACGATTTCCCTGCAAAGGTTCTTCGAAATGTCGGAGCAGGATCTACGCCGCGAGTTTTCCGGGCGGTTGGTTCTCATCGGCAATTCGTCAGATGCCGGGGGCGATATTCAGGAATCGCCGAGCGGACTGCTTGTTCCCGGTGTCTGGACGCACGCGGCGACCGTGCAGCAATTATTGCGCGACGAGGTGGTGGATTCGCCCGACCTGAGTGTGCTGTGGTGGGTTGCGGGGATGATGGCAGTGGCCGGCGCGTGGGCGGCGTTTGGCTTTTCAAGGGTTTGGAGAGCCGTCGTTTTCCTGATTGCGTTGACGGGTATCGCCCTTTGTGTTAGCGTCTTGCTGCTGCGGACCGGCGGGATGTACTGGAACCCGCTTTCGGCGATCGCGGCTGGGTGGTTGGCCTGCGGACTGGCGCTGGTTGTGACGCACGATGGGCGCCGCGTTCGCGCGGCCCGAATCGGGAGCACATGAAATGCGGCAATTCATTCGATGGGCGGGCGTGGGGGTTGGCGCGAGCTGTTTGCTCGCGGGATGCCAGAGCAGCGACGCGAATAGAGAATCAGCCGCTGGGTCCGTGCGATTCTCCCAGATGGACGGGCTGAGCGCGAGTCCGAATGCCGGAGAATTTACGGAAACCATCAAGAGCACCGTGCCACAAGTCGGGCTTGCGGTGGTTGGAGAATTCGAGACGGTTGTTGGCGCTCCCCGATCCAGCAACCCGGCCGTTCAAACCGTGCGCCGCCAGGTGTTGAAACTGACGCCCATTGCGATTCCCGGCGAGCCGGTGCCGAACGACTATGTGATCGTGCTTTCTGCGACGCGCACCGCCACTGCGCCGAATTGGACCATCTCATCGACGAAGCGATTGTTCCGCAATGGGGTCCGCGCCGAGGATGAGCCGGCGGAACCGAGTGTTGATGTGATCGACTCCGGCACTGTCGTCGGTTCCGGCACCGGACCGATTATCACGGTGAAAAAAGCGACGGTTGCTTCGGAAGCAACAAAGTTTGCCGTTGAAGCAACGCCGGGCAACGGCTGGGTGCTCGCAGTCTTTGAAGCCGCAAGTCCGGTCGAGGTGTACTTCGCAGACTCGGCCGCTCCGGTGCTCGTGCCAACCGGGAAGTGCCTCCGAGTGCGAGAAACCGACAACGTGATTCCGCAGCCAATTACCGACGATGAACTCTACACCAAGTTGCATGTTTATTCGCAGCGCCTGTGGGCCGCGACGGGCTCGACGCTCGATTGAGTTCCGCGTTCAATGAGTCAGGCGCGCGGCAGGTGATACGCCAACTCCGCATACTCCGCCATGGGTCGGTTGCTGTTGAATTGGCTTCCATTGAGCGCGATCGAGTGACGCATCACCTGGAGCCACATCGGCCGATCGTGGTAGTACATCGGCAGGATGTCTTTTTCGAGGTGCTTGTACAGCGACGCGGCGTCCTCCTCCGGCGGGGTCGGCGCGTGCGACGCGGCGTTCACCTCGAACGAATCGCGGCCGATGGTCCAGCCTGTGACGCCTTCGACGCACCCTTCGAGCCACCAACCATCGGCGGTCGAGAGGCTGGGCACGCCGTTGAGCGCGGCCTTCATGCCGCTGGTGCCGGAGGCTTCGAGAGGCAGCACCGGGTTGTTGAGCCAGAGATCCACGCCCGCGACCAGCGACTTGGCGAGCGTCATGTCGTAGTTCTGGAGGAACACGCCCTGGATACCGGGGGCGAGGGCTCTCAGGCGTTCGATGATGCGCTGGATGATTTCCTTACCTTGGAAATCCTTCGGGTGCGCTTTGCCTGCGTAGATGATCTGGATGGCGCCGGCGTGCGACGCGATCGCTCGCAGGCGATCGGGATCGGATACAAGCAGATCGCCGCGTTTGTACGCCGTTGCACGCCTCGCAAAGCCGATGGTGAAGACGTCTTCCTTCATCGAAACGCCGGTCTGCTTCCGCACGAGATCGAGCAGCCGGCGCTTGGCAGCGGCGTGCGCGGAGGCGATCCCATCGTCGGGAGCGAACAGCGCGCGACGGATCTCGCGAAAATCGGCGCGCCAGTTCGGGCACTGGCGATCGAGCACAGACTGAATCTCCGGCGATGCCCAAGTCGGCGCGTGGATTCCATTGGTGATGTAATCGATCTGCGCGCCCGGGAACATCTCGCGGCTGACCTCCGCGTGCCGGCGTGCGACCGCGCTGGTAAAGCCGCTGTAGAACAGCGCCAGGCGGGTCATGTTCAACTGGTGATTCTGCACGTAGGGCATGCCCTCGTGGATCGCCGACTGCTCGCCCAGCACCTCAAAGACCATGTCGAGCGGGAATTGGTCATGACCAGCCGCGACGGGCGTGTGGGTGGTGAAGGCGCAGGCCCGACGCGCCGCGGCAACGACCTCCGGGTCGGCCGGGCTGCTCCTGCGCTTGAACGAGTACTCGGCGAGCAATTCGACCGTGACGAGCGCGCCGTGCCCTTCGTTCATGTGGTACGTTTGCAGGTTGGAGCAGCCGAGCGCACGGAGCATGTAGATCCCGGCGATGCCCAGCAGCCCTTCCTGCGTCAGGCGGTGACGATGATCGCCCCCGTAGAGCGCATCGGTGATCTGGCGATCTTCCGGCTCGTTGTCCGGCACATCGGTGTCGAGGAAATACACCGGGACTTCGCCGCCTTTGGCGTGCGTGGGCTTGACGGTGTACTTCCACGCCTGCACCGTGACCTTGCGGCCGTTGAGTTTCACAACCACCCGCGGCTGCTGGAGTTCCAGCCGGTCGGCGGGGTTCCAGCGGACCGGCGCTTCCCTTTGCATCCCGGTGGCATCGATTGACTGATCGAAGTATCCCGCCCGGTGCAGCAGGGTGATGCCGACGACCGGGAGGGCCAGATCCGCGGCAGAGCGGAGCAGGTCGCCCGCGAGAATGCCCAGTCCGCCGGAATAGGTCGGGACCAGCGGATCAACGCCAACTTCCATCGAGAAATACGCAACGCGGGCGGATTCGGACATGTGGCCTCCGTGCCGGAAAGGGCGAAGTGTACCGCTTCGGGGTGGGCGGGAGAGAGGGGACGCGATCGCGTATGCTCGGAATCCTGCGCTTCCCATTTGTGCGGCCAGCAGTATGCCCGACCCTCGTGAAACTCCCGCGATGCAGCAGTACTACCGCTTCAAGAAGCGGCATGAAGGCTGCGTTTTGTTGTTTCGCATCGGCGATTTTTACGAAATGTTCGATGACGATGCGGTCGCGGTCAGCAAAGCGATCGGCCTCACGCTCACGCAGCGCACCGCCGGCGTGCCCATGGCGGGCATGCCTTATCACCAGCTTGAGACATACCTCAAAAAACTGATCGACAAGGGTTTCCGCGTCGCCGTCTGCGAGCAGACGGAACTTGCGGAGAACGCGAAGGGCGTCATCCAGCGCGATGTGACGCGCGTACTCACGCCGGGAACATTGGTGGATGGCCCGCTGCTCGAGGATGGAGCGGCCATTAAGCTCGCGGCCATCTGCTTCGTCGGCAGCGGCGACGATTCCGATGCCGCGATCGCCGTGGTCGATGCATCGACCGGGCAGTTCAGCCTCGTGCACGCGAGCGGGCTGGCGGGCGGCGCCGCGATCATCGACGAACTCATGCGGCGCAGCGTGCGCGAACTGCTCTACCCGGCGATGGCCGACGGCTCGGTGCCCGTGCGCGTGCAGCGATGCCTGGGCGCGCTCGGCATCAGCGGCACGCCCCGCCCATCGTGGCAGTTCCGCATGGATGAGGCTCGCGGCGCGATCACCGATCACTTCAAGGTGAAGTCGCTCGCCGGTTTCGGCGTGCGCGACGACGATGCTGCGATCAGCCCGGCCGGGGCGATCCTCCGCTATCTGCAGGAAACGCAAACGCCGGGTGGCGAAGACGGAAAGTCCCCCGTGGGGCGCGGCACGCTTGCGCATCTGCGCCCGCCGGCGTTGGATATTCCCGGCGATTCGATGATCGTGGATGCGGTGAGTTTGCGTGCGCTCGAGATCGAGCGTGTGATCCGTGCTGCGCCGGGTTCATCGGATAGCGGGCTTGAAGGCTCGTTGCTGGGTGTTTTTCTGACCGGGCCCAACGGTGGAGTGTGCCGCACCGCGATGGGGAAGAGGCTGCTGCGGGAGTGGCTGTGCCGCCCGGCGCGGAATCGGGAGGCAATCGAGCGGCGTCACGGGGCGGTTGCGGCGCTGTGCGAAGATCGGAGGCTCGGCGCCGAATTGCGGGAGTTGCTTCAGAATCAACCCGATGTCGCGCGGATCGCGGGCCGGGTTGCGCTTGCTCGCGCCACGCCCCGGGATCTGGTTGCGCTCGCAAAGGGGCTCTGCCGCGGACCGGCGGTGCTGGAACGGATCGCTGCGGTGCCGGCGCTGGCGAAGAGCGCGGCGGAATTAGCGCGTGTGGCGGCAGAATTGTCGAGCATCGGCGAGAAAATCGTCGCGAGCTGCAACGACGAAGTCCCGACACATCTGCGCGAGGGCGGGTTGATCAAGGACGGTGTTGATGCTGACCTGGATGAAGCGAGGTCGCTGCAGAAAGATGCGGGCCAGTGGCTGGTGCAGTATCAGGAGCGATTACTCGCCGAGCATTCGCTCCCGGGCCTCAAGGTTGGATACAACCGGATCTTCGGGTACTACATAGAACTGACCGCGTCGCAGGCCAAGCAGGCGCCCGCGGCTTTCACACGGAAGCAGACGCTCAAAAACGCCGAGCGCTACATCACGCCGGAACTGCACGAGTTTGAACGCAAGGTGAGCACGGCGGAATCGCGGGCGCTGACGCGTGAGCGCGAGTTGTTCGAGGCTTTGTGCGCATCGGCCGCGGCCAAACTTGCGGAGTTGGCTGTGTTCGCGGATGCGATTGCGGAGGTCGATGTGCTGCTGGGCTTTGCCGAGCACGCCTCGCGCGCCGGTTGGGTTCGCCCGGAAATGAGCGATGAGAGCACGCTTGTGATTCACGATGGGCGGCATCCGGTGCTGGAGCGGTCGTTGGGCCGGGATTTCGTGCCGAATGATGTCGAGATCGGCGCGGCGGACGCGCCCGCAATGGCGCTGATCACCGGCCCCAACATGGCCGGCAAGAGCACCTTCATACGGCAGGTAGCGCTCGTCACGTTGCTGGCGCACGCGGGGAGCTTTGTTCCCGCGGCACGCGCAACGATCGGGCTTTGCGACCGGATCTTCACGCGGATCGGTGCGGATGATGCGCTGCACGCCGGGCAATCGACCTTCATGGTCGAAATGACGGAAACTGCGAACATTCTCCATCACGCGACGGCGAAGTCACTGGTGATCCTTGATGAAATCGGACGCGGAACGAGCACGCTCGACGGGCTCTCGCTCGCGTGGGCAATCACGGAATACCTGGGACGCAAGGGTTGCCGCACGTTGTTCGCGACGCATTACCACGAATTGACCGATCTTGCGGAGCGTGAAGACCTGGGGATGACGGATCGCATCCGCAATCTGCATGTTGCGGTGCGGGAGTGGCCTTTGGACGCCGCGCCCGCTGCGACGGGAGCGGGCGCGCCATCGGGCGAGACGCAGATTATTTTCCTCCATCGCATTCTGCCGGGCAAGACGGATCAGTCGTACGGCATTCACGTCGCGAGGCTGGCCGGGCTCCCTCAGTCGGTGGTGGGGCGGGCGCGAGAGGTGCTTGCGAGTCTGGCGGTGCATCACGGGCTTGGCGAGGCGGCGACGGGCGCTGCCGTGTCGCCGCCTGCCGCGCATTCGAATGGTCAACTCGGATTGTTCACCGAATACCTGCGGCACCCGGCCGTGGATGAACTGCGCGAACTGAAACTCGATGCGATGAGCCCGATGCAGGCGTTCGATGTGTTGCGTCGGTTACAGCAATCGGCCGAACATCCGGCGGGACGCCCGTGAAGTGTGCTCGGCCCGCATTCCGGCGTGCTCTGGGCAGGCGATAATCCCGCGTGCTGCGTCTCGAACATCTCCGCAAGACCTACGGCAGCCTTGTCGCCGTGGATGATGTCTCGCTCGAGGTTCGAAAGGGAGAAGTGTTCGGGCTGCTCGGACCCAACGGCGCGGGCAAGAGCACGACCATCGGCATGTGCGTGGGATTGGTCTCTCCCGATTCGGGCTCGGTGGAGATCGGGGGCGTTGGAGCGCCGACGACCGATGCGGTTCGTCGGCATCTGGGAGTCGCGCCGCAGGCCCTGGCGATCTACGACGACTTGACCGGCGCGGAGAATCTCTCGCTGTTCGGGCGGCTGTATGGATTGGGTGGCAGAGACCTGAGCGACCGAGTCCACCGCGCGCTGGATCTTGTCGGGCTGATGCCCCGAGCCTCGGATCGCGCCGGGAAGTACTCGGGAGGAATGAAACGACGGCTGAACCTTGCGGCGGCGTTGGTGCATGACCCGCCCCTGCTGCTGCTGGATGAACCAACGGCGGGCGTAGATCCGCAGAGCCGGAACAACATTCTCGACACCGTTCGCGATCTCGCCCGTGCCGGCCGCACGATTATCTACACCACGCACTACATGGAAGAGGCGCAGCGGCTGTGCGATCGTGTCGGGATCATCGACAAAGGGCGGCTGCTGTGCGTCGGCGTCGTGGACGACCTGGTACGTGCGCACGGCGGCAAGAGCGTTGTGCGCGTGGAGCGGGCCGGAAAGCACGAACGGGTGGAGACCGATGACCCGCTCCGTGAGATCGCGACGGTGCTCGCGCACGTTGGGCCCGATGGCCCCGCGACGGGCGTTCACATCGAGCGGCCCGATCTTGAGAGTGTTTTTCTTTCGCTCACCGGAAGGAGTCTGCGCGACTGATGGGAGTGCTTGCCGACATCCGGGCGACGTTTGCGATCGCGTGGACCGACGTGCGCCTGCTGCTGCGCGATCGTGCCGCGGCGTTCTTTACCTTCGTCTTTCCGATCATCTTCGCGATGTTCTTCGGGTTCATGTTCGGGGGAGGCGGTGGCGAGCGAGGGAAGATCGAGATCGCGGTGGTGCAACTCGATCAAGGGCCCGCGGCCACGGCGTTCATCGAAGACCTGAAGAAGACGGGCGAGATCTCGGTGAAAATGGTGCCAACAGCAGAAGAAGCCGAGGCGATGGTGCGCAAAGGCGAGGTCATCGCGTCCATCGTGCTGCCTTCGACGTTTCAGAAGGACTTCGACAACCTGCTCAGTACAGGCAAAGGCCCGAAACTGGAGGGCTTTGTCGATCCCAGCCGAAAGGCCGAGGCGGGGCTGCTCGAAGGCCGGCTGAACGAACTGGCGTTTCGGACGATGGGAAAATCATTCTCCGATCCGGCGAAGATGAAGCAGAATCTGGCGAAGGTGAAGGAGTCGATCGCCAAGGCGTCCGACATCGACAACTCACGAAAGATTCTGCTCGGTGCCGCGCTCCAGAATATGGACAGCATCCTTGACGACAATCAGAAGCAGGCGGCGGCAGGCAAGTCGGACGCCCTGAGCGACCCGATGGCGAACTTTCGGCCGGTGCAAGTAGACCTGAAGGAACTGACCCGAAAGCGTGTCGGTCCGACGAACTCGTTCGAGGTTTCGCTGCCGCAGGGAATCGTTTGGGGCCTGATGGGCTGTGTGACAGCGTTCGTCTCGACGCTCGCGCACGACCGCCAGCGGGGGACGCTGGTGCGGCTACTGAGCGCGCCGGTTTCGCGCTGGCAGGTGGTGGGGGGCAAGGCACTGGCGGGGTTCATCTCGTGCATGCTGGTGCAGTGGGTCCTGATCGGGCTGTTTGCGGCCGTGTTCAATGTGAAACTCACGAATCCGCCGATGCTGCTGATCGCGACCTTGGCTTCGGCGTTCGCCTTTGTCGGTGTGATGATGTTCCTCTCGGTCATCGGCCGCTCGGGCGAAGGTTCGGCCGGTTTTGGGCGCTCCGTGATCCTGGTGATGGCGATGATCGGTGGCGGAACGATCCCCATCTTTTTCATGCCCAAGTTCATGCAGACTGTGAGTTCGGCCAGTCCGTTCAAGTGGGCGGTCCTTGCGATCGAGGGCGCGCTCTGGCGCGGTTTCACCCCCGCCGAAATGATGTATCCGCTGTTGGTGCTGTGCGGAATCGGGGTCGTGGGCTTTGTGCTGGGCGTGATGATGTTCCGGCGAGCGATGAAGACCTGACCACTTTCGCCTTGCCGTCGCCATAAACTTCAGGGTTCGGGCGGGTAGCTCAGTTGGCTAGAGCATTCGCTTTACATGCGAGAGGTCCCGGGTTCGAGTCCCGGCCTGCCCATTGGTTCCTTCCCACACTATGTGGCACCGGGCTTTTGCCCGGAGTTCGGGTTCCGCATCTCGCCGCTCAGAGGAACCGTGCTTCCTCCACACACGTGAACGCACTCGATCTCCTTTACATCACCGGCGGTGCCTTACTCTCGCCGTGGCTGCTGCGCAAGCAGCGTGCGGGATGGAAGGAGCGGCTCGGCAACATTGCGCCGCTGCCCCCAAAGCGCTCGCCGCGGCTGATGATCCACGCGGTTTCGGTGGGCGAAGTGAATGCGATCAGGCACTTGCTGCCGCTGCTGGTTGCGCCATCGAGCGGGCCGGCGGTTGAAGTGGTTGTCACCGTCGGCACCGACACCGGCCTCGCCCGTGCGCGGGACCTGTTTTCCAGTCAGGCCACGGTGCTGCGCTATCCGATTGATCTGTCTTCCGGCGTGCGCCGCTTTCTCGATGCGGTGCAGCCCGATGCCGTCGCGCTCGTTGAATTAGAAGTCTGGCCCAATTTCATCAATGAGTGCACGCAACGGCAGATTCCCGTCGCGGTCATCAACGGCCGCCTCAGCGAGCGATCGTTTAAGGGCTACCAAAGGCTCCGACCGGTTCTCTCGCCCACCTTTGCGCGGCTGGCACGGGTCGCTGCACAAGATGAGGACTATGCAGCACGATTCATCGCGATGGGCGTGCCGCGTGAACGCGTGCGGATTGCCGGAACCATGAAGTGGGATGCCGCGGTCGTGCCGGCAGCGCCGAACGAACCAATCCAGGGCGCCGACCGGCTCGCGACCGAACTCGGCATCGACCGATCGCGCCCGCTCATCGTCGCCGGAAGCACCGGCCCGGAGGAAGAGACGCTGCTTCATCGGGCGTGTCCGTCCGGCGTGCAATTGCTTTGTGCCCCGCGCAAGCCGGAGCGGTTTGATGAAGCGGCCGCTGCGCTCCCCGGCTGCGTGCGTCGATCGACCACGAAAAGCACCAACGCGCCCAGTGGCCGTGATCGGTTTCTGCTCGACACCATCGGGGAACTAAGGCTCGCCTATTCGCTGGCGGATGTAGTCGTCATCGGGCGTTCGTTCTTTCAACTCTTCGGGTCCGATCCGCTCGAGCCCGCGGCACTCGGAAAGCCCATCCTCATCGGACCCCGCTACGGAGATTTTTACAATGTGGTGCGGACACTCGAACACGCCGGCGCGATCCGCATTGTCGAAGCGGACCGGCTCGCCCACTCGCTGAAAGACCTGCTCGACGATGCAGTCGCCCGTGCCCACCTGTCACGCCACGCCCGTGATGCGGTTCTGGCGAACAAAGGGGCGAGCGCCCGGCACGCGGCGATGCTGCTTTCGCTTCTGCCGGCGTGCACCGATTGCGTTCCGGGCTAGGCGCCGGCATTTGCGGGTTTTCCGGGCGAGGCGATTCCAATTCGGCGGGCTTGCGCGTACCATTACCTCTTGGCCCCGAACAGGACACGTCCACGTTAGAGTGGTCGCGGACGAGCGCGGGACAAGCGGGGCGGCACCACCACTCCGAACGAGTCGAGGGCGTAGCTCAGTT
>JAHBXG010000047.1 GCA_019636565.1 Phycisphaeraceae bacterium | reverse complement strand
TTGCCTCCCAGTCGAACGCTCTGGGTTGATCGGTCGGATTGGAAATGCTGAGCGTGAGTTTCGGCTGGACCGGCCACGCGGGAGCGAATGCGGTCAGGAGGCTCTTGCGGTCGATCGGGCAACAGCCGCCGGGACCGACCGGACCTTCGAAGCACGATTTGGGCATGGTGACGGAGAGTTCGCGGGCGCAGCATTCACCGAGATAGAGATAGTGGATCGAGAGAAGGAAGGGAATGGTCTGGCCGAGCGAGGCGCCCTTGATCTTGATCGTGATCGGGCCGCTGCTGGCGCCGGGATTGATGCCGGTCGGGAACTGGATGTACGTGGGGTCAAAGGTGATGCCTGGCGGCGGATCGATGTAGACGTGATAGATCTTCGATGGCGTGAGGTTGTCGAACGAGAATTTGTAGACGAAGCCGCCGTTGAGAAGATCGCACTTGACGCTCGCGGTGGCGTTCGGCACCTGGAGGCAATCGCACGAGGGCGTGATGCACTCTTCGGTCGAGCAGCAGATGTTGCCGGTCTCGTCCACCAGAGTGATGGAGAAGCAGAATTCTTCTCCGCGCGTCCAGCCCAGAGCCTTGGTTTGAATCGAAGCGCTCTTACCTGGAAGGATTGTTACATCGACCGTGTGGGGAACAAACGAGACCGGCGAGCCGATGGACGGCGCGATGCGCACTTTCTTGACGGTCACGCTGGTGTTGTTGGTCACTGTCGCGTTGATTGTGAGTCCGTTCGGTGAGGCGGTTGTCGGGCAGAGAATCTCGCCGAGCGTGACATAGCAGCCGGGCTCCTTGCAGATCGTGAGGCTGCACAACTTGATGTCGCCGCTGCCGTTGCAGGGGGCGGGACGGACGAGAGTGATCTGCACCTGCAAGTAGCGGCCGATGACTGTCGGGAAGGCCACGCCGCTCGTCACGTTCGTCCAGTTGCCCGAAGGCAGGGCGCCGTCGTAGGCGCGGACGCGTGCGAGAACGTACGTCCCGGGCGTGCCCATGGAACTCCAGGTGAGCATGCCCCACTTGCACCCGGCCATACCACCGTCGTGGATAAAGGTCCAAGACCCCTGCGGCGCCGAACCCACAAGGTGCTCGCGCCCGGACGAATCGCTGTACGTATAGGGATAGGCGTTGCTTCCCAGATCAACTGCGAGATCAACCTTTCCGGTGTTCGGAAGGGGCAAATTCGGGTCGATGCGCATCGTGTTGTCGGAAAGGATGTTGTACGTCCAAATCTTCCCGTTCGCATCGACCGTCAGGCCGTGCGGAGAAATACCCGTGATCGGAAGCGATCCAAGAGTCAACGGCACGCCGGAATTGATGCCGGTCGTTGTTCGGATCCGTCGTACGGAACCAGGGTTGTTCCCCGCGGCATTGCCACCCCAGGCCCAACCGTTGTGCACTACAAGCCCCGAACCGTTGACGCCTCCCGTTGCCCAAGTCTTCGCCAGCGCGTTCTGAAACGACGTTTGCCCGTTTGGCAGGAATTCGCGGATCTGCTGCGAGACTCGATCGTGTCCCCAGACATGGCAGGTATCCGGATCCGGGGCAATGCCGTAGACGGAATTGAAGTTGAGGTTGGTCTGTGTCTTTGCCACGGTGTCAAAGCGCAGCATCCCGCCCGGTTCCGAATACCCGCTCGACCAGAGCACATTGAATGGATCGACGAGCCCGCCATAGCCGCCCGAAGTGCCCACGCCTGTAAAGAGCGTGAGTGGCACCAACTGCGCGGTGGCGCCGTCGAGCTTTTCGAACTGATTGTCGCCCGTTCCGCCCACCCACACATCGTTGTTCTTGTCGATCGAAACGTGCCTGGTACCGCTCGCATTGACGCGGGTCCATGCCGTGATGCATTCGTCTTCGGCGGTACTTACGCCGCTGGTGAGGCCGCTCGACGGCCATGCTAACTTGGTATTGAGGTAGTCAGCGTTCAACGCGCCGGTAGTATGCGGATATCCGACGGAGGTCTTGATGTAACCGTCGTTGTTGCGGTCTTCGCAGGTGCAGTACTGGAAAGGTCCCTTCAGGTAAGGGCTCGTAGCGCTTGGTCCGCCGGCGACCGGGTCCCATCGCGTACCACCGAGAGCCAGGCCAACACGCGTGACCGATCCCTGCAGCACCGAATTGGCTTGCCCGGAGGTAATGACCGACGGATTACCGGGGTCGATGTCGTCGAACCGATTCGTGATCCAAATGTTTCCGTACGGATCAACCGTCGTACGCGACGGATTTCCGTAGGACGGCTTCGGTCTTGAGATGTATTCTCCCAGCACGTCGCCCTCGTTGAGCCCATACGTCGGCAGGTTCATGGCCGCGATCCGCATGACAGCACCTTCGCGAATGGTGGCCCCGTTGACCGAAATAGGCGCCGCCACGAACGGCCACGCCTTCGCCGGATCATCGAGTTTCAGACACGGCTTGCCTGTCTCGGGGTCGATGACAACCGACAGGTTGAAGAGAAACCCCTGCGAAAAATCCAGCCTGTTCATGTACGTCCAGCAGGGGCCGGTGCCGCCTCCCCCGTTGGTCGGCGGCATGTGATACGTCGCGCCCGTCAACTTGATCGCATACGAACCGCCGCCGCAGCAGCCGCTGCCGAACCAGGACGCGATCGGTCCTGCGACCGGATTGCCAGCCGTCTGTCCGTTGGTGATCGGGGGGAAGAGGGGCGTATTGCCGCCGTCGCGTGGGCTGAAGTTGTACACCGCGATCGCAACGAAGTAGACGCCGGGACCGGGAACGTGCGTGCCGTCGATCTGCACGCTATACGGGAAAGTCGCATCTTCCGCGTGGGCGATGGACTTGCCACCCGCGTCAAAAAGCCACAACGCGTAGCGCTTGAGAGAATCGACCGACTCGTTGAACGTGGCGGTGAACGTCGCCTTGTCGGTGATCCGGATGCAGTACATGTCGATATCAACATCGGGGTTGTCGATTGCGCCGCCGATGTTCGTCAGAGAACCGGTGCCGACGGTGATCTGCGGGTCGGTTGGGAGTTTTCCGGCGTCGCCGCCGCCGTTGGTCTGCTCATCCCAGACCTGTGCGCGCGCCGGTGATGCTCCAATCGCCAAGGTGGCCAGTACAATGATCGCGCCGCACCGGCGAGATGTCTCGATGACAGAACTCAGAACGGCAGTAACGAACCCGACCACCGTCAAGCCAGTTTTCATGCCCAACTCCCATTCGTTCTCGCACTTCGTGCGCCGATCACCCACCCCGCAACTGTTCGCGAGGGTGACCGGGATTGAACCCCGGGCCGCGAACAGTGCCTGTGGGAAGAGGCTACACGAAAATAAGTGGATTGATGCGTCATTTTACAAAATGTGGACAAATGTGCAAAACATAAGAGACCTGTGTTCGAGCATGGTTTGCGCGCACCGGCCACCCGGCCTGACTCGAATCTTGCGAGACCCAGCCGATGTTGTCTGGGGAGAGTGCGGCCCGCAACGCTCTTTCTTGCGCCGCTAGAAGAATTTTGTGGCTGATAGTTCCGGCGTGATTGGCCGAGCAGGGGGTTCGCCCTACCGCCCGCTCGGATTGCCCTGAAAAAACTGGATCGCCAGCGGGCGGATGCTGATCACCCGCCACTCGGAATCGGGTTTTTTCCATTCCACCGACCACCACGACACGTGCGGGAAATTCCAGGCTTCGGGGGTGACGCGGACGCGCATCTGCGTCGCCATGGTGCCTTCGCCGAGCGAGGCGATCTGGAGTTCCTGGATGCCCCAATCTTTCACGCGGTAGGCCTGGCCGAGATCGGATCGGACGGCGGCCAGTATTCCCTCGCGGTCGAGCCCGCCGGGGGACTTGAAGTAGTACAGGTGCGCCTGCGGATCAAGAAGTGTGCCTATGCGAGCCGTGTCCACTCTGGCGGTCGCGTCCAGCAATTCTCGCATGCCGATCGCAACCCGTTCCCGGTCTGTCACCACGAGTTTGGCGACCAGTGCAAGCAGCCCCGCGAGGGCGATACAACCGACAAGGATGGCAAGCCCCATCGAGGCTCGACTGCGGCGGTTGAATGTCCAAAAAGCAAACAGGCCCGCCGCGAGAACCGCGGCCATCAGAATCCACGGCTGCTCGAACAGCAGCACGCTTACGCCCAGCGGTTCGTTCAGCGGGGGCGGTGCATCGGGCAATTGCAAGGCGTTCTGCATCCGGCTCCGGAAGAGGGTGATCGGGCGGCTGCCGAGGCGTACGCTCGGGCATGCCTGCTCAAGCCGACACGCCAGCATCTTTCGCCGATATGCGTTTCGCGGATTTCCTCGCGGCGGTTGCCGCCAAATCGCCGGCACCGGGTGGTGGGGCGGTCGCCTCCGCGTCTGGCGCACTCGCGGCGGCGCTTGCGCAGATGGTCGTGAATTACTCGATCGGCAAGAGGGACCTGGCGGAGCAGCAGGAGGAACTGCGGCTTGCCGCTGGCAAACTCGAACGCGCACGGGCGCTGTTTCTTCAACTCGCAGACGAAGATGCCGCGGCGTATTCCCAGTTGAACGCGCTGCAGAAACTGCCACCCGGCGACGCGAGACGGGCCGCGGAGCTTCCCGAAGCGGAGCGCTTGGCGGTGCAGGTTCCGCAAAGCGTTGCCGCAACCGCCATCGACCTGCTCCGGCATTTCGAGCAACTCGCTCTGATCACCAATCGGCACCTGCGGACCGATCTTGGGATCGCGGCAGATCTCGCGGAAGCGACCGTGCGTGCCGCGCTCTGGAATGTGCGAATCAACGCGCAGGGGCTGGAAGCGGGTTCGAAGTCGGAAGTCGAAGGCGGCTGCGCCCGTTCGGAAGCCGAAGCGTCGGAACGGCGCGAGCGTGTGCGTCGCGCCTGCGCCGTGTGATCCAAAAACAACGACCCCCGCTTGCGCGGGAGCCGCTGCACGAATAGTCGGGAGTTCACTCAGGCCGCGCGGCGGTAGCTGCGACGGGCGGTGGAGAACTTGTACGAGAACTTCTTGGCGGTCGTGCGACGGGCCGAGTTCTTCTTGGCCTTGCGCGCAACTGGCTTGCGGGCCGAAGTCTTGCGGGAACCGGTCTTCTTCGCGAACTTGTTGAACGAGTAGTTGAACCAGCTCGACGTGCGGCGGGCCTTGCGGGCCGTCGTGCGCTTGGCCGTGCGCTTCACGGTGCGGCGGGCAACGCGTTTGGTCGTACGGTTGGACTTGCGATTGTTTTTGCGGGTCGCCATGCTTCGGTCTCCGTTGTGCGCCGCTCTCGGGCGGCGTCTGGAGGCCGTCCCAACGGGCCGCCTCCGAACCTCGCGGTCGTCCGGCTCTGCCGGTGTCCTAATAACCGCGAACAAATGGGCGATCGGCCTTCCTGGCGCGCTACTTTCGTCTTCGCACAAAATTGTGCGAAAAATCCCCGTCCATTGCCCATTGCCACGGCTAGCCCCGCTTCGAGCCGACCTTTCAGACGGTCTTTTCACACGTGACAAACCAAACGACACAACCCGAGTGGTCTCCCGAGTCCTGGCGCAGAACCCCGCAGGCGCACGCCGTGCAGTACGACGATGTGGCGGCGCTGGCATCGGCGGAGAAGCAGCTCCGCGATCTACCGCCGCTGGTCACGAGCTGGGAGATCGAGCGGCTCCGCGGCTTCCTGGCAGAAGCGCAGGAGGGCAAGCGTTTCGTCCTCCAGGGTGGCGACTGCGCCGAGACGCTCGCCGATTGTCGCAGCAGCACGATCACCAGCAAACTGAAAATCCTTCTCCAGATGTCGCTGGTGATGGTGCACGGGCTCAAGAAGCCGGTGGTGCGCATCGGCCGCTTCGCTGGCCAGTATGCCAAGCCCCGGAGTAGTTCGACCGAGACGCGCGAAGTTGCGGGCGCCAAGGTCACGCTGCCGAGTTACTTCGGCGATCTGTTCAATTCCGCCGAGTTCACGGCCGAAGCGCGGCGTCCCAACCCGCATCTCATGGTGCGCGGGTACAAGCATGCCGCGCTCACGCTCAACTTCATTCGGGCGCTGGTGGACGGCGGCTTTGCCGATCTTCACCACCCGGAATACTGGGATCTTTCGTTCTTCCATCACGCCAGCTTGTCGGAGCAGGTCCGCGCCGAATACCGGCGCATGACCGAGAATCTCGCCGACGGTCTTCGATTCATGGAAGCACTGGGCGAGAAAGCGGTAGACGATCTCACCCGCGTCGAGTTCTTCACGAGCCATGAAGGCCTCAGTCTTGAATACGAGAGCGCACAGACCCGCACCGTGCCGCGGCGAGAGGGCCACTACAACCTCGCGACGCACATGCCGTGGATCGGTGAGCGGACGCGCGCGCTCGACGGTGCGCATGTTGAGTTGTTCCGCGGCATACGAAATCCGATCGGCGTCAAGATCGGGCCAAAGGCTTCGCCGACCGACGTCGTCGCGCTGTGCGATCGGCTGAATCCGACGAATCTCGCCGGTCGCCTCGCGCTGATCTGCCGAATGGGTGCGCCGAACGTGGCGTCCGCTCTGCCGCCGATTGTGAAGGCCGTTCACGAGGCGGGCAAGCGTGTCTTGTGGATGTGCGATCCGATGCACGGCAACCAGATCACCACAGCGAGCGGGATCAAGACTCGATCGTTCGACGCGATCTGCGCCGAGATCGATCAGACTTGCACCGTCCACGCGCAACTCGGCACCATACTCGGGGGCGTTCACTTTGAACTCACGGGTGAGGACGTGACCGAGTGCATCGGAGGTGGCTCCGGCGTGACCGAGGCCGATCTGACCACCAATTACGCAAGCCTTTGCGATCCCCGCTTGAACTACCAGCAGGCCCTTGAAATGGCGTTTCTGTTGTCACGACGCTTGTCAAAGCGGTCCGAACGGCCGTAATAAACGGACCTGACAGGGCGAGCGGCCAAAGTCGGGCCCGATCTCATCCGATACGCAGTGCATGCACGGTACGGAATGTGAGATTGCCCCCACCCCTCTCCGCTTTGAACGCCGGCGGTCCGAGCGGCTTGTGGCGGCAGGTTCGGCGGTCGCCGTGTTCCACCGCCCAGGCAGATCCCCCCTGCTTTCCAGTGTTCGACTGGCCGACGCCTCGCCGGGTGGTCTGGGAGTGTACTTCGACAGCGAGATAAAGCCGGGTACCTCTTTTCGGCTCTATCCGGATGATCCGTCGCAGCCTCGGCGTGCCGGTCGAGTGGTTGGCTGTGTACGCGTCGGAAAGGCTTTTCGCCTGGGATTGCAATTCCAGCAGGCGATCGCGGCCTGATCAGGCGTCGGTGCCGATCGGATTCGGATCGAGTTTGTCCTCGTGCGCGGCTTGGGTGCCGAGGGCTTCGCGTTCGCGCATGGTCAATTCGGTGAGCACGATGTGCTTCATCAGCGTGCCGGCGGCGGTGGATGCCGCGGCGAGAATTCCGCGCCAGCCGTCTCGCCAGGCGTTTTTGACAATCACCTGCTTGAGAAACGCCGCGGGCGCGGTGGTCATGATGTTGAACACGCCGCTGCGCTCGCCCCGCTCAAAGAGCGCATGCGCCGAAAGCCGGGCGTACGAAGCCTGTCTTTCCACGTGATCGGCGAAACTTTTGAACGAATCGTGTCGGAGCGTTCCACGCAGGTCGCGTTCGAGCCCCGAGCCGGGGAGGAGCTCCAGCCGGTCGTGAGGACCGATCCCGGTCCAGCTCGCAAAGCCTTTGCGCACCAGGCGCAGGCGTGGCTCGGGCTGCCAACAGTGATCCAGATATCGCCCGGCGAAGAAAAGTTTGCGATTCACTCGATAGCCCGAGATGCGTAAGTCGTCCTCCCGAACGGCATCGATGATCGCGCGGCACAATTCCCCATCGGGCGGCTCGTCGCTGTCAAGGCACAGAATCCACGGGCGCGTGCACTGCAGCAGCGCCAATTGCTTGGTTTTCACGTGTCCCAGCCACTCGGTGCGGACGACTCGCGCGCCCGCCCGCTCGAGCAATTCCACCGTTCCATCCTGTGAGCCGCTGTCGACAGCCACGATCTCTCCCGCGTCGTCGCCCTCGCCGGCCACCAGCGGGCGAACGGCATCGAGCACGCGGGGAAGCGTCTCGATGCTGTTCTTGCAGATAATGGAGATTGAAATCGGAGGCATCGCTTGTCGGTTGATTCAGGGACTGGCCCGCAATCCTACGAGGCTCGCTAGTCTGTTCGGCGGACAGGTGGCGGCGATGGAAGAATCAGCTGCCGCGGGTGGAGGATCGACGAAGCCGGCAGACACTCAACATGCTCATTCGCCCAGGAATCCGAGTCGCACGCATCGTGAAGGAATGGCGGGATCGCGCGCCGTCGGTCAAGGAATTTGCTGCCGGGCTGGGCACCGCCGATGACAATGCGATCCACCTTTTCAAGGTGGGGAAGCACTCGTTTGTGGGCCGGGCCAGTCTCCAGGGGCGGACCGTCGTGGTGAAGTGGCGGGAACTCTTTTCATTCAATGATCGCGTCAAGTGCGCTGTCGGCGCTTCGAGGTCTTTCCGGCAGTGGAGGGGCGCACGAATGCTCGCTCGCGCCGGGATTCCCGCGGCCCGCCCGCTTGCGCTGCTCGTTCAGTACGGACTGTCGCCGGCGGAAACACACGCGGGCCCATCGCAGTCGCGCGCGAACCCTCGCGAGTGGCTCATCCTCGAATGCATCCCGGGCAAAACGGTCCTGCAACATCTTGCCGATCGTGAACTCTCGCTCCGCGATCAGCACGCGCTCGCGCGTGCGGTGGGCGTGCAGGCGGGCGCGATGCTCCGCGCTGGCTTGTGCAATCGCGACCACAAACCGTCGAACGTGATCGCCTCATTTGAAGACGGCGTCCCGATTGTCACGCTGGTCGATACAGTTGCTATCCGCCGGCGCTCGAACCCGGGAGAGATGGTGCGGATGCTCGCGACGCTTCTGATTGAATCCATCGGCGTAGGCGTTGCGCCTCGAGGGGCGATCGCCTTCCGCGTGCTGCGCGACGCGTGCGCCGCCTGGCTCGAAGGAACGCTCGCCCGCCCCCTCGGCTCGCACCCCGGCGACCGAAAGGCCCTGCGAGCACTCATCCGCTCGACCGCACGGCGCATCGACCAGTACGTCCGCTTTCACGGCGATCCCACGCCGAAGGACAATCCGCTTTCGGAAGGCCCTGCCCCGACAGGAGCGGGGGGCGGGCCGAAAGGGGCGTGACTGTCGCGACAGGTTGACCTCAGATTGTCCAAGCGACGGCGCGCGCCGAGCGCGAACTCCCGGTTCCGCGTACTCTCCCCGCGATGACTTCCGCCCCTTCAAAGCCCGTGGCCCCGGCATTCGTTGAGCGAAAGCGCGTCGCCAAGGCCCACGCCGCGTCGCAGGATAAGACCTACCGCAAGAAGTCGAGCCTGAAGCCGCTGTTGACGCTCAAAGACCCCGAAGCACGGATCTACATCGGCGACTGCCGCGAGATCATCGCGACGATTCCAGAGTGCGAGGCGAAGCAGGTGGACCTGATCTTCGCCGATCCCCCCTTCAACTGGAGCGTCCCGTATGACCACTGGCACGACGGCATGCCCCGCAATGACTACCTCGATTTCACGTACGCGTGGCTCAAAGCATGCGCCGATTCACTCTCGCCCCGCGGCTCGCTCTGGGTGAACATCCCCGATGACACCGCCGCCGAGATCGTGGTGTACCTCAAGCGACTCGGCCTGCACATGGTGAACTGGTGCGTTTGGCACTACCGGTTCGGTCAGAACAACAAGGCCCGCTTCATCAACAGCAAGGTGCACGCGCTTTATTTCTCGCGCGAAGACGACGCCAAGAAGCGGATCTGGAATCCGCAGCGGGTGCTCGAGATGTCGGACCGCGCCAGTACCTACGGCGATAAACGCACACTGGCCAAGAAAGACGGAATGCCCGCCGGCATGCGTGTGCCGATGGACGTGTGGTATGGCCCCAACTGGGGGCGTATCCAGGGCAACAACAAAGAGCGCCGTCCCCGGCACCACAATCAGTTGCCCGAGGTGTACCTTGAGCGCGTGATCGAGGCGTGCAGCAATCCGGGCGATCTGGTGATGGATCCGTTCCTGGGCAGCGGCACGACCGGAGTTGTCGCTCACGCCCTCGGTCGCCGATTTCTCGGCTGTGAATTCAGTGTTCAAAACGCCAAAAGCGCGATCGAGCGGATGAAGGAAGGCCCGATCAACGTCGGGAAGTCCAGAGGCATGAGCAGCGCGATCGCGCCGCGCCGCAACCGGCTGAAGGGCTTCGATGCCGCGGCATCGCTCAAGTAGGCCGATTGATGGCTGTGACTGCGACTGATGAGACCGCCGGGTGGCGTCCATACAGGTCGTCAAACGCGGCCCGCAAGCCCGGATAGCAGAATCGAAATCCATCCTCGCTCAGCCGCCGCGAGACGCAGTACCGTCCGAAAAGAGCGAGTTCCGGGTCAGATCTGAGCAATACGGAGCCGATCCGCACCATCCACGCCGGCGACGGCAGCCCGAAAGGCATTTGCACGGCGCGCCGGAGTTCACGGAGAAAGTCGCTCATGGAAACCGGGCTTGGCGCAGTCGCGACATACATGCCCGACATCGAAGCATCCGCGATCGCTCGTTCCAGGAGGCGCATCATGTCCTTCTCGTGTACCCAACTGACGCCCTGCCTGCCGGTGCCGATCTTGCCCCCCAGCCCAAATCTCGCGAGGCGTTCGAGCGTGCCGAGCGCCCCACCGCGCCGACTCAATACGAACGAAGTGCGGAGCACCACGCCCCGAGTTCCTTCCGGCAGCCACCTTCGATACTCGCCTTCCCAAGCCACAGCAACTTCCGGCGCAAAGCCAAACCCGATGGGTGAATTCTCATCGCAAAGCGCTTCCGGTGGATCTCCGAACGCGTGCGCCGTGCTCATCTGCACCCAAGATCGAGGCGGATTCTCCACTTCTCGCAGTGCCATGCCGATTGCGCGTGTGGCATGCACACGCGACCGGATGATCTCCTCTCGGTTGCGCTGATTCTTGACGCAATCAACCGACCGTCCGACCAAGTTGACCACCGCCGCTGCGCCGTTCAGGCAGTGTTTCCAATCTCCGACAGACTCGGCATCCCAGCCGATGTCGTTGGACTCTCCCGCCCGGGGAGAGCGGGTCAATGAGATGACTGCCGCGCCGCGCTTTCGCAGCCATTCCCCGAGCAGACTCCCGAGAAACCCGAGCCCGCCCGCGATCACGATCCGCTTGCCTCGGAGGTTGGTCTCCATGCCTCAAGTATATTCTGAAAAAATAGCACTTTCAATTTATTCTGAAAGTATAATAGTACATGGGCCACGTTGACTGCGTCACCGGTGCGTTGGGCTATTCGGGCCAGCAAATCGCCCGGCTCCTGCTGGAGCGGGGCGGCAGGGTCCGCACGCTGACAAACTCGCCGGATCGCCCCAATCCCTTTGGAAGCCGGCTGGAGATCCTGCCGCTTGAGTTTGCCAACCAGCGCGCCCTGGTCCGCTCACTTGAAGGCGTGGGGACGTTGTTCAACACCTATTGGGTCCGGTTCAATCACAAGTTGTTCACGTTCGAGCAGGCGGTTGAGAACACCAAGCGGTTGTTCGCGGCCGCGAAAGAAGCCGGCGTGACGCGGATCGTCCACGTCAGCATCCTCAAGCCCGAGCAGGGGCGAGGGCTGGCGTATTACGAAGGAAAGTTGGAACTCGAGCGAGCCCTGCGGCAATTGGATATCAGCCACGCCATTCTCCGTCCGGGGGTGCTGTTTGGCCGGGGCGACATTCTTGTGAACAACATCGCGTGGGCGCTGCGGCACCTGCCCATTTTCGGAGTCTTCGGCGACGGCAACTACAAACTCCAGCCCATGCACGTTGATGACTTTGCCGACCTCGCAATCAAGTGCGCCGATCGCGAGAACGATTTCATCGTCGATGCTGTCGGCCCGGAGGATTTTGAGTACCGAGCCCTTGTCAAGGCCATCGCGGAGATCATCGGGGTGCGCCGCGCCATTGTCTGTGTACCTCCGTCCGTCGGTTACGCCGTCTCGAAACTTGTCAATCCGTTCGTTGGCGATGTGATCATCACTAGGGAAGAGATCGAAGGCTTGATGCGGGGCCTGCTGTTTTCCGACGGAACTCGCACGGGAAAGACGAAACTGGGCGAGTGGGTGCGGGAGCATCGCGATCAACTCGGACGCCGCTACGCGAGCGAAGTGGGGCGGCGGATCAGGAGAAATGTCGCCTATAAAAACGTGTGAAGCCGACTGCCGGGACCTGGGCGAACAAATAGCGCGGGCGGAAACGGCACCCGCCAGAAATCGAGCCAAACCCGCTTCAAATGCTTCGGCAACCCCGAAATGGTGACCCGGAGTGCCCGAAAGCCAAAAAAATGATGCCGGGATGGCAACCAAATCGCATTCCGGCACGCTACCTCTTACGAGGAAAGGGCCCAACCGATGACCGAAAGCAAGACCCGGCTCGAAGAGATCCGCGTGCTCATCGTGGACGACGACCGCGACGTGCTCGATTCGTTTGAGGCCGCATTCCAGTCGGAAGGTGCGCTCACGCAACTCGCCATGGACGGCAACGAGGCAGTCCGCATCTGCCACGAAGACCCGCCCGACATTGTCATTCTGGACATGATGCTCCCGCGGCGGTCGGGGTTTTTGGTCCTCGAAAAGATCAAGGGCCACGAGGACGCTCCGATCGTGATCATGGTCACCGCCAACGAAGGCCGGCGCCATCAGGCCTACGCCGAGAGCCTGGGCGTGGACAAGTACCTCGTGAAGCCGGTTCCGCTGGCCCAACTGCTCGATGCCGCCGTCGCCTTGATCGAGGCGGAGGACGAGGCGGGAGAGAAACCCGCCGATTCGGAGTGAGTGAGCACCCGGACGCAACGCCGAAACTCAGCCGTTTGCCCGGTCCACTTCATGGGCCATCGCTCTACAATCGCTCGTGGCAAAGAAGCGACAGATCGTGCTTATGAAAGGCAGCCTGACGGGTGTGGCGGCGCTGGCCGCGGGAACCCGCGCGACGCCCGCGCGGCAGGATGGCACGCAATCGGGCGGGCCGATCGGCACGATCAGCGAGGTGAAAGAAGTTCTCGCCCACTACAACACCGCGCCCGATGGTTCGCCCCGCAGTGCCTCACTCGGCACCGAGGTACTGCACGGCCCGGGCCTGATCATCGAACTGCCGACCAATCAGGATGAAGTCACGCAGGCGCTGGTGACGGTGATCGACGATGACATCGCGTGGCCGGTGCTGAGCCGGTTGTGCAAGGCCGCCGGATGGAAGATGATGGATGTTGAAACGGGACGTGTTTTTGGGTAAGGGGTGTCTTCCCACTGCGAGAGACTAGGATTTCTGTATGGAAGCCGTTCGAGCAGACCCGGAAATCATGCACGGAACGCCGTGCTTCGCGGGCACGCGCGTGCCCGCCACGATTCTCTTTGATTATCTCAGGGCCGGCAGTACCGTTGCGGAGTTTCTGGAGCAGTACCCCACCGTCAGCAGAGAACAGGTGGATTCGGTGCTCGCGACCGCGGAGCGTCAGTTCGAGATTCCTCGGCGAGCGGCCGGATGAAGATTTTGCTCGACGAAAACATGCCTCTGAAGTTTCGTCGGCTTCTTCCTGAACATGAAGCCATCACAGTGGAGTACATGGGTTGGAAGGGGCTGAGGAATGGAAAGCTCCTCGCGGCAGCGGCCGAGATGTCGTTCGATGCATTGATCACCTTGGATGTCGGCATGTCGGAGTCGCAGAACAGGGGATCACTTCCGGTTTCGGTGTTGCTGCTCCGCCCCGATCGGACGGACCTCGAGAGCTTGACGGCAATGATTCCGGCGGTTCTGAGTGCCTTGGGAAGAATGAAGCCGCGAACCTTTGTTTCGATCCCGGAAAAATAATGCCCACCTACGTCTACGAAATCCTCGACAAAAAGGGCAAGCCCACCGGCGAGACATTCGAGATCGTCCAGCCTATGAAAGACGACGCACTCACGAAGGACTCGAAGGGCCGCCCAGTCCGCCGCGCCATTGTCGCCCCCGCCGTCGCAGGCAAGTGGAGCCCGATCAAAGAGAAGGGCGCGATGAGCAACAAGAACCTGGAGCGCCTTGGCTTCACCAAATACGAGCGCAAGGGCAAGGGCTACATGGAACGCGTCGCGGGCAAAGAAGGGCCGAAGAGCATTTCGGCGGATGATTAAACAGTGACCGAGAGATATCCGTCATTCGCCGATTTGATCATGCGCGCAACCGTTTGTGTGTTGATTGTCTCGGTTCTGCCGGCTGCATGCGTCTCGAACGATGAACGTTCGACGCCGAGTTCAACCAGCGGAAGTAGACCTCCAGCTCAGTTCGTGTCGATTCCCGTCGTCGATCTTGCTCGCGTTCACGAGTGTCGTATCGAAAGATCACGCTCCGGCGGCAAGACCGACACGTTTGTAGTTTTACCATCGAAGCTGCACGACACCATCGCAGTTTTGCTGCATACCTACAGAGGTTGGGGTTTTCAGAAAACGGTCCCGCTAGCAGGCGGGTTTTCATCGTTTGTCGAAACGCTGAGTGAGGGAACGAAAGAGTTTTTTGCGCGGCTGCCCGATGAGGGGATCGCGGCCGAATCCATAACGACGCTTTCGATCGAATTTGTTTGCGATCAAGTTCGCTCTTCTGTTGCCGTCACGTGCTCAAGAGAAAGCCTGTTGGCGCGGATTGAAGCGTCGCCTTCGCTTCGCAAGGCTTTCGACTTAGTTGGAAGTCAGATGGGCAAGGACTATCGGATATGGGATGAACCCGGACCCGATAAAGACATGATCAATTTACATTGTCACGCGGCTGATTTTCAGCCTGGATCGGCGCGATAGGCGATGAAATCTACACGCCCACAGCAACCTGCCGCACTGTCATCTCTCGCGCCACATCCCCCGCATACTCCAGCCCCGCCTCTTCGCACAGCATCCTCGAAGAAATCTGCGACGACAGGAAGATCGTCGGCAGTCCGCTCCCCGGATGCGTGCCGCCGCCGACCAGGTAAACGTTCTCTGTGAACGGAAGCTTGTTCTGGGGCCGCTTGTGCAGCATCTGCCCGAGGTTGTGCGCGAGGTTGAATGTCGCGCCGAAATTGATGTTCATCCCCTTCCACGTCTCGGGTGTGTAGATCACTTCTGCGCGGATGCGCTGGCGAAAGTTCTTTCCGAGCGCCTCTTCGCCGAGAACCTGCTCCATCCGTTTGAGTGCGATCTCGCGGTAGGCCGCCTTTTCCTTTTCCCAGTTCACGCCCGCCGCGCCTGCCTGCTGCAGGTTCGCGATCGGGATGAGCACATACAACGCACTGTTCCCCGGCGGCGCCAGCGTCGCGTCCATCGCGCTCGGATTGCACACGTAGATACTCGGCTCCTGAGGCAGTTCGCCCGTCTTGGTGATCTGCTCAAGGTTCGCCTGATAATCCTCGGCGATGCAGATTGTGTGGTGGGGCAGATTCACCTTGCCCTCGACGCCCAGGTACAGCATGAACGTTGAGCACGAGTACTTACGCGAGTCGAGCCCGGCCTCCGAATACGACCTTCCCGCAGCGGCTCGCACATTCTCCGGAATCAGTTTCTTCATCGCCCACGTCGCATCCGCGTTGATTACGACATGATCAAACTGCTGTGGCCGACCGTGCGAAACCACACCGGTCGCCCGCTGCCCGTGGAACTCGATGCGTTCCACCGGCGCACTCGTACGGATCTCCGCGCCGTGTTCTGTTGCGACTTGCGCCATCGCTTCCATCAGCGCGTTGCATCCGCCCACGGGGTGCCACACGCCGTACTCGTACTCGATGAACGGCAGAATCGTGAACAGGCTCGGGCAGTCGTACGGACTCATGCCCAGGTACTTGCTTTGGAAACTCACCGCAAGTTTGGTTGCAGGATCGGTGAAGTACTTGCCGAGCAATTGATGCACGCTCAAATCGGGCCGCAGCACCGGGCCGACCTTGAGCGTGTCGAGCCAGGTGTTCTTGCCGAACAGATCCAGAGGTGAGCGCATCGGGTTCCTCAGGATGCTCTCGCTGTGGCGAAGTTTGTACCGGTTGTCGGCGATGAAGCGCGGGAAATTCTCGCCGTCTTTCGCGTTGATTTTTCCCAAACGCCTGGCCATCTCGGCAATGTCCTGGGTCGTATCGATCACCAGCGGCGAGCCGTCACCATTCCCGTCCTTGCCTCTTCCAACCATCAGCAAGCGGTACATCGGGTCGAGCCGCTTCAATTCGACGTAGTCGCCCAGCCGCCTGCCTGCCGCGGCAAAGACTTCCTCCAGCACGTACGGCATCATGAAGAACGTGGGGCCGGTATCAAAGTGATACTCGCCGCCATCGGTTCCCGTGCTCGTAATTCGCGCCGTCCGACCACCCACACGGTGCTGGGATTCAAAAACGGTCACCTTGGCGCCGCTGGCCGCAAGGAGTACAGCAGCCGCAAGCCCGCCGGGGCCGGCTCCCACGATCGCCACCGATTGTCCGTTTGACTTCAAATCCGCTTCCTCCCGCTGGTACGAGTGGGAGGGTACGTCGCCCGCGGCCGGATGGCAGGTCAGTCGCAAGAGGGCGAACTAGCGATTGGTGGGGCAGATCAGCGCGTCGTACGCAACGATGAAGATCGAAAAGTCGGCATCTTCCACCACGCCGTCGCCGTTCAAGTCGGCCGGGCAACCCTGAGGCATTTCCGGATCGTCGCACGCGAGCGTGTCGTAGGCCGGAAGAAAGATCAGGAAATCAAAGTCGTCGACGAAAGAATCACCGTTCAGATCCGCCGGGCACGGATTGACCGTGCCGAGCGTGAAACCGACGGAGTACGTGCCGCCGGTCTCGTTGGATGTACCCGTGGTCTCGATTTCCGCCGAGGCTGTGATCGCAAGTCTGTAATCACCGGGTTCCAGTTGGCCCGACGCGCCTCCGAACTCACCGGAATAGAGAAAAACCTGCGTCGATTCGTGTTCGAGTGTGACGAGTGTGTTTCCGCTCGGGCCGGTTGTCGTTCCTGGATCAATCTTCCACGTTCGCGCTGTACCGATCGAGAAATCGACCCAGACGCGCGAGAGGGCGGAAACGGCGGCGCTCTGGAAGCCCTCCTGCACGGAAATGCTCAGGAAGAACGAACCGCTCGCGCTCAATCCGCTTTCCGTCAGTTCAAGTCCGACCTCTGATCGAACCTGCACTCCGCTTGGACCCGAAACCTGATCGGCGTTGGCCGATCCCAGAAACTGCGGGTACGCGCCTGTTCCGGCGGTTTGCATGCGATCGTCCGTGCCGTAGTCTGTCTCCAGATGACTGCTCGACTGCGCCAGCACGCTGACCGCCGCGCTCTGAAACTGCGCGAGCGATCGCGAACTCCCGGCAATCAAAGCCGCTGCAAACAGGATCGAATACGGACCGCGAGACGTTCGCTTGGAGCACGCCATAAGACCCCCTGACGGCATTGTCGTTCGTCAGTGTACCGCGCGCACAGCCTGAGCCAACGCAATTCAGTCCAATCCGTCACGTGAACGAGTATTTATGGGCAGATCAGCTCGTTGTAAGCCGCGGCGAAGATAACAAAGTCGGTGTCGTCAACGATTTGGTCGGAGTTGAAGTCGGCCGGACACCCTTCCTCATGGCGCGCACCCCGCAGCGCGGGGCAGACCAGGGTGTTGTACGCCGCGGCGAACTCCACAAAGTCGGCATCGTCCACGAGGCGGTCACCGTTCAGGTCGGCGAGGCAGAGCGATCCTTCAAACACCTCGAATTCAAATTCAAATATCCCTACCGAATTGGGCCCGCTGATCCCGCTCTGCGTCGCCGCCGTCAGCACGATCTGATAATCGCCGTCTGCCAATTCGCCGCGAATTTCATGCACGTGAACGCCCTGGTATCGAAACACCTCAACGCCATTCTTCAGCATCACGGCCGAACCCTCTCCATCCAACTGGTTCACATCGACAGAGTGGATCTCGAAGTAGTGGTCTCCGTGCACGTGGAAATCAATCTCGATCCGCGCCGAGGCCGACGCATCTGCGGCAACCATGTCGGTTCCCGGCTTTACCCACGCGTTCGCAAAGCCGTTGGTGTAAATCAATGTCGAGTTCATGAAGAGCGATAAGTCCGAAGTCGACAGAATGCTGCTCAAGCCGATCGATTGGCTGGCATCCGAATAGCCCTGCCAGTTCGGAAACGCGCCTGTTCCGCCCGGTTGGTTCAGCGTGTTAGAGCCGCCGCTGGTCATCAGATTGCTGGTGGCCCCGGTCGTTGCCGTGACGGTGGCGTTCGCCAGATCAACGTGAGCCCCGGCATGCTCCGGCACGAACCCCGAGGCCGCCGCGACGACAAGAAGCAGCCGGCAGTTCCAATTCTGCTTGTTCATTACGCACCCTTTTCCTCGCGCAGGGCACAATCGCCCCTTGTTCAGTTCAGATGTTCACGTTCGCGTCGTTTCTTGCGATTTCGGGAAGCGCTCGGGCATCTATCCGGGGAAAGAGCGACGTCCTTAGCGACCGCGTCCGGGCATCTTCCCAAACAAACGCTTCGGGGGAAGCTTTGTCGGCACGATCCCGCCCGGGAACTTCGTGGCGTCTACCTGGCCCGGCCCGCTCGCGGGCAGCTCCAGTTTCGACGCCTGCTCCGTGCGGCTGACCCTCGGGGGCGGGGGTGGGGCGGGTTCGGGTGAACCCTCCGGCCTCTCCAACTGCAAACCACCCTGCGGCCGGCCGCTCGGCCCTTCTTCGCGCCAGCCAGTCGGGGGCTCATTTCCCACAAAGTCCGGGTATTCCAGTTTCGGAATCTCCGCGTTGATCAGCATCTCGATGCTCGTCAGCAAGTCGCCCTGCTGAGGCGTCACGAGCGAATAAGCCAACCCGCCCTTGCCCGCACGCGCCGTGCGACCGATGCGATGGATGTACAACTCCGGGTCGTCCGGGAGATCGAAGTTGATGACGTGCGAAACGCCCTCCACGTCAATGCCGCGGCTCGCGAGGTCGGAGCAGATCACCACGGCGAGTTTGCCGTCTTTGAGCTGCTTCATCGTGGTGTTGCGCTTGCCCTGGCTCATGTCACCGTGCATAGCGTGCGCCTCGATGCCGCGGGTGGTCAGGCCCTTGGCCAGTTCGTCCACGGTTCGCTTCAGGCGGCAGAACACCAGCGTGAGCGCAGGCTCTTCGTGCGTCAGCACGTGCAACAGCATGCGCTTCTTATCCCACTGCGCGACCGGGATGTGGAACTGCTTCACGAGGCTCGCCGTCAGCGAGCCGGCGCTCGTCACAATCTTTTCGGGATTGTGCATGTGTTGGCGGGCCAGCCGCTCAACTTCTTCGCTCAGCGTGGCGCTGACGAAAATTGTCTGGCGACCCTCCGGGGGCGTGCCGGGTTTGGGGCACATGCTCAAGATGCGTTTGATATCGTCGCGGAACCCGATGTCGAACATCCGGTCCACCTCGTCGAGCACCGCGAAGCGGATGTTCTTGAGGTGCAGGTAGCCCCGCTGGAGCATGTCGAGAATGCGTCCGGGCGTGCCGACGATAATGTGGGAACCCGTCTCGAGCTGGCGCGTCTGCGCCTGGATCGATTGGCCGCCGTAGAGCGTCACCGCGCGGATCGGCGTGTGCTTCGCGAGTTCGTTGATCTCGTCGGTGATCTGGATCGCCAGTTCGCGGGTGGGCGCGAGGATCAGCGCCTGAAACTGCGTGTCCTTGCCGCACATGTGGATCAGGGGCAGACCGAACGCAGCCGTCTTGCCCGTGCCCGTTTTCGCCTGCCCGAGCACGTCGCGTCCGGTGAGCGCGATTGGGATCATCTTCGCCTGGATCATCGTGGGCTTGCTGAAGCCCATCTCCGCGAGGCCTTTGAGCACGCTGCTGCGCAGCCCGAGCGTCGCGAAGTCCGCCGCGTTGTCAAAGACGTTGTCCTGCGCAACCGGCTTGAATTCGTGATGCGTCACCACACCGTGCGGGGTGTGCAGCGCCATCTCCGTTGTTCGAGCAGTGGTTTCCGACGCCGTCTCGCGCTCATTTGCAATCGGGTCTGAATGGAGCGACTGGTTCGAAACCGCGTCAGATTCAGGAGAGGTCTCGGCGTGGGGAGTAGTGGGGTTGTGGGACTCCGTCCCCTGATTCATGTCCATGGTTTCTCGACTCGTTTTGTTAGGCCGACCGAAGCACATCCGAAGTTTGGGGCGGGGGAGGGCACTGCCTTCCTGATCGCCGCCCGTACAGCGAAGTGTAGTTCGGGACGTTCACGCCTCCAATCGCTATTTCCATCGGGGGCTTTCTCCCTAGGCCGGCTGTGTGGGCATCACAAATCCGGGCAATAAGGGCATTTTCATCGCGAAACTCGGCCTGTCGCCGGTATCCTGAAAAGGAGCCCCCGAAACCTTTTTCGCGAGGTTTATCGCATGCGAATGCGCGCTGTTCTTGCGTTGGTGTCGTGCGCCTCTTCCGCCTTCGCCGGAGCCTCGGCCTTCCGGGTGATTTCGAAGTCCGCAGACCCAAAGCCCCAGGGAGGGCTCTTTAATCGATTTCTGCCACCGATCTACGACGGCGAAACCATCGGCTTTCGCGACCAGGACTTTCTGGAGGTGTACAAGGCGGTCGGTGCCGGTGCCCCCTCGCTCGTCGCCAAGACCGGCGAACTCGCTCCCGGCTTCGGCGGTGGCACTTATTCCTGGCTTGATATCTACAGCCAATACACCTGCCTGCGTCCGCGCCGCCAGGGAATTCCCTATCACGGCCAGGCACCGTTCCCCAACATCGGAACCATCCAGAGCATCTGGTCCGACATCGACCAGCCCAATAACCTCGCCGCGGAATTCATGACAGCGCCCGACGGGGGAACGCTCAACATTTTCTTTGATCTCGACTTTGCATCAGACGATCGCAACGTTCTCTTTGCAGGCGCGACATCGGTGACGCCGACTGGCGGAGCCTATTGCGTGCTTTCCGGCGATGTCCGATTCATCTGCAACAACACCACGGTCGTTCCCTTTCTTGGAACCACCATCAGTTCCATCTCCGCAACTGGCGATATCCGGAACGAATTCGCGATTACGCGCGTCGTCGCTCCGGCGCCGAACCCCGACTGGACCGGCATTCTCCGTTATCGGCTGAGCAACGGAACGATCGACTACCCCGTGCGATTCGATGACCTCGTGCCGTTCGTCGGTGAGACCTTCATCGAGATCGCACCCAATCCTGTGTTGAGCGAAGACGGAAAGATCCTGTTTCACGTCTGGGGAACTTCTGTCGCTCAGAACACCAACACCCGCGGCGTTTTTCTTTGGCAGGACAACTTCATCACCAAAATCGCTCAGACCGGCGATCCACGCCCCGATGGCGGAACTTTTCTTTTTGATAATTTTGCTGGAAACGCCACGGTGCTGTCTGCATCCGGCGATCGCGTCGCGTTCAGTTACACCGTCAATTTTTTCCAGGGATTGCAGGCGATCTTCATCTGGCGCGACGGGGCGTTATCCCGCGCTGTCGGGCCCGGCACCAAGATCAATGGGAAGACGGTCTCCACCGTTCGCCCCTGCCGCTCGATGCTCGCCGGTTTTCGCGTGGCGTTCACTGCCGACTTCACGGATGGCAAGCAAGCCGTTGTGGTTGCCAATATCTGCACCGGGGATTTCAACGACGATGGGCTCGTGGAAGACGCCGATTTCGTGGACTTTGCCGCGGCATACAACCTGCTGCTCTGCACCGACCCGATCATGCCCGAGAATTGCCCCGCCGATCTGAACGGAGACGGCTTTGTGGACGACTCCGATTTTGTTCTTTTCGCCGCGGCATACAACGCGCTGCTGTGCGAGTGAGGCAAGCCGGTGTTGAATTCCGTACGTGAACTCAGGGCCCCCTCCGTGAGGGAGGGGGTTGGGGGAGGGCGCGTTTGCGCAGGAGTGAAACAGAATCAGGGTGAACCCGCCTCACTGATTGAGGACGAACGCCCGCTCTCGCCACAACTTCTCCACAAGCGGTCCGACGGCCCCGGACGGCTTCAGGCCCGGCCCGAGGGGGTTCTGGCCCCCATTTGCAGACGAGATTCTTGGGTCTTGCACGCACGCAACCAGCAGATCCACAAGCCCCTCGAAGTCGCTGATCGCAATCTGCTCCCGCTCAATGGTCGCCTTTCGCGTGTTGGTCCCTTCCTGCACCGCCGCGAGATCGCCCATGTTGTGATAGTTCCCCAAAGGCAGGCACACGCACGTCGCGTCGTATCCCGCGGCACAGAACACCGAGGCCTCGCATGCCCCCCCGGCCATCAACTTCCTTTGCCATTTCCACTTGCGGCTCTTATCCACTTTCTCTTTCGCATGGGGCGTGGCCGGTCCGCCCGCGAGCGCTTCGGCGCACTTGGCGATCGCCTCTGTCAGATTGGGAGAAAAGATTGAGATCCGGTCGCCCACCCGAACGATCGGCCCGCCCCCGATCGGCGAATCATGCGGAAAACTCCGGCTGTTCTCGAGAGCGATCACGATGGAATTCTTCGGCATCGTTCCGTCGCGGCAAGCGGCGATCGCGCCGATGAACCCGATCTCTTCAGCCCGCGTGAAAATCAGCCGCACATCGCGGGCCGTTTCTTTGTACTCCTCGATGACGTCCATCGCGGCCAGGGCGGCCGCGACGGCCGCGAGATCGTCGCACGCGCTTGTGTGCAGAATCCCGTTCGAGATTTCCGCCGCCGGCAGATCCCAAACGGCGACATCGCCGACTTTCATTCCCTCGGTGGTGTCGTTCGGGTTGGTCAATTCAGCCGTGTAATGCTTGAAAGGAGATTCGCTCCCGTTGATGGGGGCTGCGCTTGCCTCGCCCGTCAAGGTCGCGTTGTGCCTCGTATCGGTCGAACTCCAAAGAGTGACCTTGCCATCCTTGAAGTAATCATCCATCACGCCGCCCCGGAACGAGAGTTCGACGCACGAGGGCGAGACGATCCGCTCGACGACAAACGCCGGATGATCGAGGTGCGCCGTGATGTAGACCGGGGGCAGATCGGTCCCCTTCGCGTCCTTCATGGCGACGACCAGGTTTCCGCTCGCATCCGCCGTCAGTGTCAGCCCGGCGCGAGCCTTGACCCAACTCCGGATGTATTCAAGAACGCGCTGCTCCCGCCCCGCCGCTGTCGGCAATTGGGTCACCTCCAGCAGCCATTTTCGATGCACTTC
>JAHBXG010000046.1 GCA_019636565.1 Phycisphaeraceae bacterium | reverse complement strand
TTGTCGAGCCCGTGAAGCCAACCGCCGCGGCGTTCGGGTGTTCGACGAGGGATTTGGCCAGTGCCGCAGTGTCTTTGCCATCGTCTTCGACATACCCGAGCAGGTCGGCGTCGAATCCCGCGGACTTGATCGCGTCGCGCGCGATGCTCGCGATCAGGCGGCCGGTGTTGCGGTGGGCCGGGTGTTCCTTGACGACGACAGGGCAGCCCGCGGCGAGCGCACTTGCAGCATCGCCGCCGCAGACGCCGTACGCGAGCGGAAAGTTGCTCGCGCCGAAGACGATCACGGCGCCGCGCAGCGGGATGAGTTTGGAGCGGACATCGTGATTGGGGCCGATGGCTTTGGATGGGTCGGATTCGGCGAGCGAAACCGCCGCGCGAACCCATTTCCCATCTTCCACAATCGCAGCGAACATCTCAAGCGTTCGCGTCATGCGGGTGAACTCGGGGGCGAGTTCGGCGTCGGTGAGCGATGTTTCGGATGCCGCGGCGGCGATGATGAGGGAGCGGGATTGATCGAGCGAAGAAGCGATCGCGCGGAGAACTCTGCCGCGTTCGCTCGCGGGCAGAGCGGTCCATGCGCGCTGGCAACCGGCACAGGCAACGACCGATTCTGCAGGATTCATGCCGAAGCGTACTGCTGTTGGGGCTGAAATAGAGGGTGGGGGTGAGGGCGACGCGATACTCTCTGCCCCGTGAAGTCCGACCCCTCTATCTCCGGCATCGGCGAACTCGTCCCCGATCTTCCCCGCAAGGTCGGCTTCTGGGGCGCGATCGCGGTGATGGTGGGGGTGGTGATCGGCAGCGGCATCTTCCGCACGCCGACGACGATCGCCCAGAATCTTGGCGATCCGTGGCTCATCCTCGGCCTCTGGTTTCTCGCAGGACTTATTGCCCTTTGCGGCGCGCTGACGTTCGCGGAACTGGCGGCGATGATGCCCCGCTCCGGGGGTATCTATGTTTTTCTACGTGAGGGATTCGGCCGCTGCCCGGCCTTTGTCTTCGGCTGGACGTACATGCTCATCACCAAGCCCGCCGCGGCGGGTGGTATTGCGTTCATCTTCGCCGAGTACTTCAACACGCTCTTTCAGATCAACTGGAACCCGCAGTTCCTCACGTGTGCCGCCCTCTTCGTTCTCACGCTGATCAACGTGCTGGGAGTGAGGGGATCGACGCGCTTGATGATGGGCGTGACGAGTCTCAAGTATCTTGCACTGCTGGGGATCATCGCTCTCGGCGCGCTGGTAGCGATCTTCGGGTCGCCGGATGCCGCGACAACCGGCCTCAAGGCTTCACGTGTCGACGTCGGGCTGATGGCGGGCGTTCTCGCGGCACTCACCTCCATCATGTGGACGTACGACGGCTGGTCGGATGTCGGGGCGATCGCGGGAGAGGTGAAGAAGCCGGAAAAGACGCTGCCGCGGGTTTATTTGATCGGCACGCTCTCGGTCATCGGGCTGTACGTGGCCGTGAATCTCGTGTATCTCTGGTTCGTTCCGCTCGATGAGATGCGTGCGACGAAGACCGTCGCGATGACGACGATGGAACGGCTTTCGGGCAATTTCGGCGCGAAGGCGATCGCCGCGGTCATCATCCTGTCGACGCTCGGTTCATCGTTTGCCTCGGTGATGACCGGAGCGCGGGTGACGTTTGCTCAGGCCCGGGACGGGCTGCTCTTCCGCTTTCTGGCCCGCGTGCATCCGAAGTACGAGACCCCCGCAGTTGCCCTTTGGGTTCAGTTCGGGTTGTCGTGCGCCGCCGTGATGTTTCTGAAGGACTTCGATGCTCTCGCGGGATCGTTCGTGTTCACGATGTGGATCTTCTACGGCATGGGCGCCATCGCGCTCTTCGTGCTGCGAAGAAAGCATCACGCCCACGTGCGCCCATACCGCGTACCTGGGTATCCGATTGTGCCCGCGATTTTCGTACTTGCCAGCGTGGCGATGACGGTGCTTTCAATCCAGGCGGACCCGAAAACTACGCTGATGTGGCTCGGCGTGCTTGCCGCGGGCGTGCCGGTCTACTTCATCTGGTCGCGGCTCTACCCAGAAGCCAAAAGCGAATAGGTCCTCATTCCGAAGCACTGCGCGATCCAGTTTTTGCAAAGGTTGCCGTTCCCATTCCCTGCTCGGCTCTGCGAAACTCCGCCCACTCCGCGTGCTCCGCGTTCGCTCTCGCTCTTACTGCCTCGGGTCGTACGCCATCGCCAAATCTTCCTGAGAAAGATCCCGCTTGAAGTCGTCGAGCGCCCGGTTCAGCATGTCCACCGTCCGCTGTGCCGCGGCAACGGCGTTGTCCATCGAACTCTTGCCCGTCACCTTCTTGAGTTGATCGCCTAACTTGAGTTCGGCCAGTCGCTTATCCGAGACCTGGCGGGCTTCCATCAGGGCATGCAGAAGCGATTCGGCCTTGTCGCGTGCGGCGGTGGTTTCCGCGAGAATTCGCTGTCGCTCGTTCAGAGACATGCCTCGAAGTGTACGTCGGAGCAAAAGGGGAGATTTCTTACCCCGCTTTCACGCTGGGCTCATGCAACGCGGTCAATATCCCTCTGTTGTCCGGTCCGCGGACGTCCCCGGAATTCGTCCGCGGCCGGACAACACCTTTTATTTCGCAATGACGATTGATCGCGCTCGCGGTGCCCGGAGCGTGCGGCGTGTTTGCAAGCCCGAGAACGCCGAGTTTTGGCAACCCGCAGTCTGAGATATCAGATCTGAAATCTGAAATCTGAGATCATGGAACACAGGTCCGCTCTTCCCGTTCCGGTTTCTAGTCTCCGAGTCGCGCGCGACTACTTCTGCTTTGCCTTCGTTGCCCGCGCCACCGGGTGCTTTTTCGCCGCGGCCTTTCCGGCATTGGACTTCTTCGAAGTCGCCCGTGTCGCCTCGCCTTTCGACTCCCGGTGCTTCGCAAGCCCCGCTTCCACCTCGGCTATGTACTTCTTTGCCGGAACCTTGCGGATCGCTTCTCCGATCACGTCCAGCGCCAAGTCTTCCACCTTCCGAAAGCGGATGCAGCATTTGCCCATGTCGAGCTTCTTGCCCGTCTTCGCCCAGGCTTCCTGGAACCACTTCAAGTGCGAGACATTGCCGTACGTGCACATCAGATAGACCGACATGTAGTTCTTCTGCGAAGCCAGCCCCGCGAACGGCAGAGCATGTTCCGGGTTGCAGTGATACCCCGGCGGATAGACGCTGTGCGGCACGCTGTACCCGATCATCCCGTAACTCATGTGCTCGACATAGTCCTTGTCGAGATTCTTCAGAATGACCTTCCGTACGGCCTCGATCGCCGCGCGCCGGTCCGCGGGCAGGGAAGCGATATACGCCTGAACGGTGGCTGCATTGCTCTGCATTTTGCAAGTGTACAAACCGGCGCATGGGCTGGTGACTTCGCCTGTCACGCCGGCCCGCAAGCCGGTCGGGTGCCTCTTCCGGGGCGAATCGCGGCGTTTGGGCTTACGCTGATGCCGCATGAACCAGCGAGAGCCCAACGCCCGGGTCTATCAGCGCGTGATCGACGGCAAGCCCGCCATTGTCGCCGTGGACGAGGATTTCATCGACGAAAGACTGCGCCGCGGCATGAGCGCGTGCGTGGTGGCCTCGGCCCAGTTTTCCGAACGCGACGAACACGGTCTTCCGGGTCCCGGCGCAGTTGAACAGTTGCGGTTGCTCGATGAACACGTTGGTGCCGCGGCGGAGCAGTGTGACGGCGTCCTTGCGGCCACAGTCACGACCGACGGCATCCGCAGCTGGTACCTCTATGGCGCGAAGCAGGAACCGCTGCTCCGTTCGGTTGCGGCCGGTGCCAGGGCTGGCGGGCCGATGCGAGCCGGCATCGCCCTCGGAGCGCAGGTCGGCATCGTCGTGCGGGGCGAGGTCGACCCCACCTGGAAGCGATTCTCCGATGCGCTTCCGACACCCGAAGAGAAGCGCTGGAACGACGATCTGGCGGTCATTGAACAACTGGAAGAATTCGGCGATGATCATTCGGTTCCCCGCCCCATCGAGCACCTGGCAATTCTGCCTTCTGAGGCCGCACGCCGCGAGTTTGTGCTGTGGCTTGGGGAGAACGGATTCGAACCGACCGCCCAACCCGCCAAACCCGAGCCCCGAGGCTGGCCGATCGAGTTCGCAATCGAATCAGAAATCGATATCGATGCCATTTACGAGCAAACCTGCGACATCACCGTTGAGGCCGAGCGTCTCGGAGGCATCTACGACGGCTGGCAGACCCGGGCAGTCGAGAAAAATGACCTTGGAAGCGGCGGGGCGACCTGATATGCTGCCCGCTTCCCAGGCCGGACTTGTGTAGGAGCGAGCCCGGCAAATGCACGAGAGAGAACAAGGAGATAAGACGAATGCGTACTCTGATTTTGGTCCCCGCCGCGATGGCGGCCGTTGTCGCGTCCGGCGCTTCCGCACAGTTGGTCTTTGGAACGACCACCTCCAACACGAGCAATCCGTCCGCCATCTATCTGGATGTCGCCAGCGGCACAACCACCGTGCTTTGGAATTCGGCTGCTCAGAAGAAGGTCAACGGTCTCGCTGCTGACACGGTGAACGGGCGCCTTTACTCGAATGACGCCGCGCGACTCAATACATGGGAATACGGAAGCGTCGGAACGACGCCCACCCTCATCGGTGGTATGTACCGCACCAACGACAACGTCACTTTCACCGCCACCGGTGTTGACGGGCTTGCCTTCGCCAACAACAAGCTCTATGCGTCCACTTCCTTCGGAAGCACCATCTACAAGAAGGGCATCTACGAAGTCAACACCACGCCCGATGGCAGCGGGCGCTGCGTCATGACCTCGGTGTGGACCGACCCCACCGGCATCGGCACCAACAGCGGCACCATCCAGTTCGGCGGCATCGATTTCAACATCGCCGACGGCAAATTCTGGGTCACCAACGGCACCGACACGACCGGTTCTGGCGGCACCTACCAGCGCGCCATCTACACGGTTGATGCGTTCGGCAGCGGCGAAATGATCAAGATCGCCGACTTCCCCGACGGACACAACCAGATCGATGGTCTTGCCATCGGTGGCGGTTACGCCTGGCTCACCGAGCAGGCCCCCAGCTCATCCACGGTCAATATCTTTGGTTTCAACCTTGCGACTCTTCAGTACGACAAGAGCTTTACATTCGCCCTGACCGATTCCTCGCAGCGTGCCAGCGGTGCCGCCTGGGCTCCGTACGCGTATCTGCAGATTCCCGCGCCGGCTAGCGGAATGTTGCTGGCCCTTGGACTCTGCGGCATGGCTCGTCGTCGCCGCGCTTCCTGATTCGTTTTCCTGTGTTCATGAAAAGACCGCCCGGCGTTCTACCGGGCGGTTTTCATTTGCGCGAATTTATATCGCGTCCTACGGCACTCCCCACATCCCATCCTCGTGCGCTTCAGGCGAGAACCAGTTTGCCGCCCATTCCGGAGCGTTCTGCCGGGAAACCGTCAATTTGCGGATGCCGCCGCGGCGAGCCGCGGCCGGCCCGCCCTCAAAGCCTGGTGGAGGAGGCGGACGGAAGGTCGGGTCGGCGTCTGGAGGAGGTGGCCGGTGCCCCCCCGGTGGCGGGGGCCCATCGAGTGCTGGACGATTCGGAGGGCCATCCCGTTCCGGCGCTCGCAAAGGGAGCGGCCCGCCGGGGTAGCGAGGATCCGCACTTCCGGCCGGGCGGCGTTCCCCGGGTCTGTGCGTCCATTCCATTTCCATCTTTTCGAGCACCATTGTCTCGGCGTCGATCCAAAGTTCCACACGATCCGCAAGGCCGCGCGAGGCTCCCTCCCGCTTCGCGCCCACGATGCGTCGAAACTCCCGCCCGTCCACAGTCTCCGAATCGAGAATCTGCAATTCGAAGCCCGACGTAAGCACCTCGAGCAACTTGTCGATCGAATCGGCGAAGATGGGCTCGCCATCGGCGGTCGCCCAGCGAGGCCAGGCGCGCCGGGGCTCCGCACGTTCGATTCCGCCCTCCCGACGGATCGCCCATTCGCCGATCGAGTCCTTCCCGGCGATGGCCGTGTGGCCTCCGGGGGCTCGGACGCGGAGAAGAAAGTCGGGACCGTTGCTGTCGAAGACGGCTTCGGGTTGTTCGGGCGCCGACTGATCGGAGGCCGAGGTGATACGTACCTCGTAGCGGCGATCGCCCAGCCCGCGCGCGGCCTGAATGGACGCCATGAGCGTTGCGCGTGCCTGATTCGTCGAAACGGAAACGAATATCCATGCCGTCATCAGTGTCGCAGCTAAAACGATTGCGACTCCGGAAAAACGGCGTAGCCTCCTCGAAGCCGCTCGTCGTCCGGGTTCCTTCGGGCTTTGGCGGATCGCGCTGCTGAGGCGATCGAGTCGGCGGTCCATCGCCCCGCTGGCGCGCTCATGAAGCGCTCCGAGCGCTCCGTGTACAAAGAGTTCGTCAGCCCGTGCGTGAGCATCTGTCGCGGCGTCCAGTGCCACAAAGTCGGCATCTTTCGGCAGCGGGCCCGTTCCCTTTCCATCGTTCATGACGCACTCTCCTGCTTGCGCAGGCATTCGGCCAGCACGCCGCGGCTGCGCTGCACACGCTTCTTGACCGTCTCTTCCTCCACTCCGAGCGCAGTTGCAACCTCCTTCAGCCGCATGCCGCGCGCGTACGCCAATTCCATGACCTCTCTCATAGCGGCCGGAAGCGCAGCAAGGCAACGGAGCAGGCGATCGACGCCGTCGGAAAAGCTCGAACCGGCGGGAAGCGATGCGCCGAACGAATTGAAACGAGCATCGAGCAAGTCGAGCGTCCGCGGATCCGATGCGGCGGGACGCAGAGAAGATTTGCGGGCATGTTCCATCACGATGTTGCGGGCGATTCCCCGGAGCCAGGCGTCGAACGGGCGCGAGCGGTCAAAGTCTTTCATGCGACGCCAGGCCACCACCAGCACCTCCTGAAACAGATCGTCAAGCATCGAGCTCGAACCGAGCAGGCTCCTCAGGTATGCCGAGAGCATCTCCGCATGGAGCCGGGCGAGTTGCTCGAATTCGACCAGGTGCTCCTCGTTGCTCGGATGGCCCAAGTGCCTCTTCCTTGTTCATTGGCGCGACAGTCGCTCCAGGGGACACAAACGCTCGGGAAGCCCCGATCATTGCAGAAATCGGCCATTGCTGTCCCCCCGGCAGCACAAGCAGCCAACTACCAGTAGTTCGCTGGATGCGGACCGGAAGCGGAGGATTTATGAACCAGAAGAATCGGAAAGCCGCGTTGGTCTGTGCGTTGATGGGGGTTTGTGGTCTGGCGGGGCTCTGCGCAGCGCAGCCAAGCGTCCAGAGTTGGAAGCAGAACGCGACGGCCAACCACGGCTCTAGCAGCGACGCCTTCATCAACAACATCTTGAGCACCATCCTCGCCGACGTTCAAAAAGTGCGGACAACCCCAACCAACAGCTACATAAACGCGACGGGCATCCCGGCGTACCCGATCGGCCCGTGGCCAAGCAACCCCAACACCCCGTCGAACCAGAACATCCTCGCACGCTTCCCGCGCACCCCGACGGCTCAGAGCGGCACCCACACCAACACCGGTCTCGGCGCGATCGGGCTGTGGATCGATGGCGTGGAGATTTTCAACGCGAAGGACGCACGCTCGTATCAGAACAAGGGCATCTGGAATCAAAACGCGGTCGTGGTGGAGGGTCCTAGTTTCGACTCCGCCGGCGGACACCCCGCGCCCAGCGGCGCCTATCACCATCACCAGACCCCGATCGGCCTCCGCGTTGTGCTGGGCGATTCTGGCACAAAGCACTCCCCGATTCTCGGCTACGCGTTCGATGGCTTTCCGATCTACGGCCCGTACGGGTTCGCCAACGCCGACGGCAGCGGGGGAGTCGTGCGCATGAACTCGAGCTACCGAAAGCGGGCGATCACAACCCGCACAACACTTCCCGATGGGACTGCTCTGGCTTCCGGCAATTACGGGCCGGCCGTCAGCGGCCCCTATCCGCTTGGGTACTACATCGAGGACTTCGAGTACGTGGCAGGTCTCGGCCACCTCGATCAATACAACGGCCGTTTCTCCATCACTCCCGACTATCCGGCGGGAACCTACGCCTACTTCACCACGCTCGATGCGTCGGGCGCCTCCGCCTATCCCTACGTCCTGGGTCCGCAGTATTACGGCGTGCTTGCGACCGACAACACCACGCATTCGGTCTCGGTCCCGGCGGGCGCATCGCCTTACTGCGAGGCCGATCTGGACGGCAATGGACAGATCGACGACGCCGATTTTGCAATTTTCGCCCCCGCATACAACATCCTGATGTGCACCGACCCGGTCATGCCCGCCGGGTGCTACGCCGACCTGAACCATGACGGTGCCGTGGACGACAGCGACTTCGTTTTCTTTGCTTCCGCGTACGATGCGCTCGTGTGCGAGTAAGCCAAACCGGGTTTGGCGGTGGAGACTGATGGCCTCACGAAGAGCGATTCTTCTGCTCCTCCTGATGTTCTGGCTGACAGGACTCCAGGCCGCTGCTCAGCTTCAGAGTTCGCGCGTCCGGCTGGAATTCGAGCACGTCTTCGGCGAGGTGCCCCTTCGTTTCGAAGATGTCAGCCTGCGAACTTCCGGCGGCAACACAATTTCGGTCACACGCCTTTCCTACCTGGTCTCCAACGTGCGATTGATTCGCAGCGACGGGGCGGCGCAGCCCGCCGATGCGATCGGCTTTATCGATGCGGTCGAGGCTCGCACCGGCTTTGACCTCGGCCCCACGCCCGCGGGGACTTACTCGGCAATTGAGTTTGACATCGGACTCGAGCCGAAAGTCAATCACAGCGATCCCGCCTCGTACGGCCCCGATCATCCGCTCAATCCGGTTCTAAATGGCCTTCACTGGAGTTGGCAGGGCGGGTATGTGTTCCTCGCCATCGAGGGTCGTTACGTGCTTCCCGCCGATCAACTCGGCGGCTATTCATACCACATCGCGACCGATCGGCACGTCATGCATGTCAAGGTTCCCGGCTCCATGGTCGTGGGCCAAGTCGATGTCGATTCCGAACTCACCGTTCGGTTTGACGTCGCACGCCTCTTCGATCGTCCGAATCGGATCATCATTCATCACGCCGGCGGAGCGGATTCGACCCACTCCGGCGAAGATGACCCGCTGGCGGGTCTGCTCGCGATGAACATCGCGGGTTCGTTTTCGTTTGCGGGCCTTTCACAGGGACAGAGCAGGAACAATCAGCTGGAAGAGCAAAGTGCGCCAATTCCAGCCGGCACTCGCCGCTACTTCTTCGCCGTCCCGCAGGGTTTCGGCGAGCCCGCCCTGCCCCGCGACAACCCGCTGACGCTCGAAGGCGTCGCACTCGGCAAGAAGCTCTTCTTCGACAAGAGTCTTTCTGCGAACAACGCACAATCGTGTGCGGATTGCCATCATCCCGAGGCGGCGTTTTCGGACGCGGGCCACGCGTTCAGCAAAGGGGCCGAGGGTCTGCTGGGCAAGCGCAACACCATGCCGCTGTTCAATCTGGCGTGGATGAATTCAATGACGTGGGACGGCAAGCGGTCGCGTGTGCGCGATCAAGCCCTGGCGCCGATCCAGGACGAACGCGAGATGCATCAGAGTCTCGAGGCGTCCGTCGCCAAACTCGGGGCCGACGAGGCGTATCCGGGTCTCTTCGCGCAGGCTTTCGGTTCGCCAGGAATTACGCCAGAGCGTCTCGGGCTGGCTTTGGAGCAGTATCTGCTGACGCTCACATCCGGCGATTCCAAATTCGATCGCGCCATGCGAGAAGAAGTCCAACTCACCGATGAAGAAAAGCACGGGCTCACTCTCTTCGTGCTCGAGTTCGATCCCGCCCGCGGCCGTCTCGGCGCCGATTGCTTCCATTGCCACGGCAACGAGCTCTTCACCAACAACCAGTTCAAAAACAACGGACTCGATTCCGAGTTCACCGATCTTGGACGGCAGGCCGCGACCGGCCGCGTGGCCGATGCCGGAAAGTTCAAGGTTCCATCGCTCCGCAATGTTGAACTGACCGGCCCCTACATGCACGACGGACGGTTTTCCACGCTTGAGGAAGTAATCGATCATTACGCAGATGGTGTGAAGCCTTCGGACTCACTCGATCCCAATATTTCCAAGCACCCCGAAGGCGGCCTCGCCCTCAATTGCGACGATCGCAAGGCCCTCGTTGCGTTTCTCAAGACACTGACCGATCCCAAGTATCGCGGAGAACCTGTTCCTCCCGGTCCACAGGAGTGAAAGGCTTCGGCCTTCGGTGGAGTGAATCCCGTCGCGCAACAACTACGGTGAGGAGTGATTCGGCACCCGCGGAAGTGCGACTTCATCCGCCATCCGATTCACGCCCGAATGCCATCTCGCGGCCGCGCCAATGGCACCCGAATCCCTGTTTCTTCCAGCGCATCTGCAAACAGCCGCAAGAACGCCGGCTGCTGCCCGCTCGCCGGAAACGGCATTCGGACATCGACGACCGGTAACCGCGCCTCGCGCAGCGCTGCGAACGCCGCGTCGTATACCGATGACTTGATCAGCACAATTGCCTCCGGCTTGATCGCCTTGCACCGCGCGACCAACGCCGCCACCAGAGGCTTCAACTGCGTCAGGGTCGGGTTCTTCATTCCATCCTGTGCGACGTCAATCATCCACACACCGTTGTCACGCAGCGCACCCAGATACTCCCCCTTCCGTGCGCGCAAGTCCGCGATCTCTACACCTCCAAAGAACCCGCGGCACACATACACGTACAACCAGTCGTGGTTCGGCACGTCGGAAAAATAGAAGTATCGCGACGTATCACAAGGCGGGGCCTCCGCGACCAGCAGCAGCCGCACCTTCCGCGGCCGATACTCTGCTGCCGCCTTCGCCCGCTTCGCGATGTCCGCTCTTGAATGCACGATTCAGCGTAGCCGCCGCGCGCCAGGCTGCCTGATACATTTATTCTCGATTGCCAGGAGGTTTCCCGTGCCAGAATCCGGCGACATCGAGCATGAAGACACCGGGCACGCGACCAGTCCCGCCGCGACTGTCACCCGATTCCGGCTCCATCCCATTCCAGCAGCGATCGCCCTCGTCGCAACCGTCGCGGTTGTTGTCGGTGCCTTCCGCGCGCTCTCTCTATCCGGTGCCGATCCGCGCCGGATCGGAGAGGCAATGGGCACGCTCATCGGCCTCTTGCTCTGGCCCCTTCTGGTCGGCTGGGCTGTCTTTCGCTTGGCCGGCCGTTCCAACCGGGCAGGGAATTGGGCCTTCACGATCATGCTTCTGCTGTGCCTCGGAGCCTACAGCATCGGCCTTCGCGCCGCTGCTCCCCAGCAAAGGGCCGCCGACACCAATCCCGCTTCCCTCGCCGAAATCCGTGCCATCAGCGAGGAAGCCCGCAAGGCCTCGCTCGACGGCGACGACGAGAAGGCAATCAGGCTCACCGCGGAATCCGCGAAGAAACTCGAGGCGGTCGCAGCGACTTCGCAGGGATCCGACAAAGCCGTCATGGAATACGCCGCGGCACTCGCCAAAGCCCAGAATGAAATCCTGAAGAAGTACATCGACGCCGCGGGTAAATACGCCGACGCGGGTGGGGCCGATCTATCGGGGCTTTCCGATGCGCCCGGGGTGGAGGCCCGGCTCGCCCTGCTCGACCAGGCAATCGTCGCGCACGATAACGTGATCGAGTACTTCAGCGCCATCGAGAACCGCATTCCAAAGGACTTGGCGGAGCGCGGGGCAAACGAAAAGGACGCGGCGCAATTCCTGAGCGGCTTTCTTGAAAAGGCCAACCTGAATAATCTGCTCGCCATTCACAGGCTGGAGCACGGGATGCTGCTCGCATCGAAATCCCGTTTCGAGTTGCTCCGCGCGAATGCGGGTCGCTGGACCGTCGACGCGAACGGCGAGCTGATCGCACAAGTTGAGTTTCCCGACTCGGATCTCGCCGAGTTCAATCGATTGGGCAAGGAGATCGACAGCCTGGCCGAGAAGCAGGGCGTCTTGGTAGAACAACGCAAGGCCGGCGGTTGAGATTCGCTTTCGACCCAATTGAAAAGGCCGCCGATCGAAAGATCGACGGCCCGAGATTGAACCGAAACAAATCGAAAACGGATCAGGCCCGGCGACGACGCGCCATCGCGAGTCCGCCAAGTCCGATCAGTCCGAGCGACGCCGGGGCAGGAATGGTTGCAATGACCGCGGTGCCGTAAGGGCCCACATCGGTGAACCACACGTCCGGGCCCGTCACGCGGAAGCCCCACTGAACATGGCGTCCCGGCCCCGCAATCGTGTCCAGGCTGAAGCTGAAGTCGCCGGCAACGATCGGGATGAACATGTCGACCGACGACGAGTAGTCCGCCGCGAAGTCGCGGATGAAAATCAAGCCGACGTGAGAGCCAGCGAGCGTGTTGGACAGCACCTTGCCCTGGAACGTGACGGTCTGACCCGAAAGCGTGTCCGTCACCTCGTGATAAAGGTTGGCTTCCATGATCTTGTTGCCCATCGCACCGGGGCCGCCGCTCGGCGTGTACCAGAACGGATTCGGATCACCGATCGTGTTGGGCGAAAGGGTCAGCGTCGAAGCGCCGTTGTCGAACGAAGAGTTCAGGTCGTTCGTGCCCCAGCCGCTTCCGAACACAAAGCCGCCGCCGTTGGCCGGAAGCTCGAACACATTCATGTATCCGATCCAGCCGGCCGGGCCCTGATCCACATTCACAACCACCGCTTGCGCGCCAGCGGCGCACGCAGCGCCAGCGATCAAAACTGTCAAAGTCTTGTTCATCTTCTCTAACTCCATAAAAAGGGGAGGTAACTGTTACAGTAACGCTCCACGACTTGGTTGAGGCTAATGGAAAGCCGCCGCACAAGCACGCGCAAACCGCTCGAATACCGGTGAAAACAGTCACTTTGTGTGTTATCGGCCTCGTGCAGACGCAGTTTCATAGCCGCGTTCCCATGTAACGCTTGGTCGAAACCGCCTGCTCGACCATCGTGCCCCCCCCCGATTCATACCCCGGGCCGGCCATTCACTCGTCCACGCCGCCGCGAGCACCCTCCGGACGTGTCAATCTGCCGGCTGATCGTTCGGCCGTCCTTTACCGCGACCAACTCTCGCGACAATCGAGTTCCATCGGGTTCGCTGCGCAGTACAACGCCCACGCTCATTCAACAGACCCCGCGTGCAATCAGTTGCTGACCGCAATTGCAGATTCTTGCGAACGCTGCTCGCGGCTCCGCTCGGATCCGCGCAAGCCGATGCAATCGCCTGTTCTTCAAGGCGTCTGATGAGTCAGCGTGGAACGAACTCCCGCCGCAATCGTCCGGTGAACTCTCCCAACACGATACAAGAGCGCTCGCAGCGCAATGCGAGTTTCTCGAAATCACAGTTTCCAAACGCGAAGGAACGAACATGCCCGGGAATGAACTGACATTGATGTACCGCTGGACCGGTATTCTCGGCATCACCGCCACGGCCGTTTTCCTCGCCAAGACGCTCATCCCCATGCCCTCCTTCCCGCACCTCCTCCTGTGTATGTCCTTCGGTCCGCTGGTTATCGCCAGCACGCCCGGCATCGCGAGATTCCTCAAGCGAACGCGCCCGAGCATGCTCGTCGATGCCGGAGCGCTCTTCGCCATCATCGCCGCTGCGTTCCACCTCGCGATGGTGTGCGTGCAATCGACCACGCTGATCGTCATGCGCGAGCGCATCAACGCCGCCGATGAAGCCGCCAAGGCCGCGCTGCGTCAAATTCTCGGCGGCGTCTTCACTGTTCAACTCGGCCTTTGCTTCTGCTGGGACCTATTCATCGCCCTGGCGACTCTCCTCTTCTGCACCGTCCTGTGGAAGCGAGGCACCGCCGCCGGAATCCTTGCGTCTGTCGGGGCACTCGTTGCCGTCGCCTTCCTCTCGATGAAGCTCTCGACGTACCCCATTCCGCCCGCGGAAGCCGGGCTCTTCGATCTCGGCCCCGGCCTCGGTGCCTGGTTCATGCTCTTCTCCATTTACATCCTTTGCAACGCCGGCCAAGGCGCGCTCCCGCGTCCCCAACCCAGCGCCGCCCCATCCGATTGAGCCCCCGTATTCAAGTGTGGTCACCCCAACCGCCGAGCCTTTCAACGCACGAGGCCCGTTTGAATCGCCGGCAATCCGGCAGGATGCGGCGAGGAAGACAGGTAATGGTGACGGGCCAGAGCGGGGCGAAATCCCCAAAGGAGTCCCTATGGGCAAGGCCATTCTCGCAGTGATCGTCGGCTACGTGGTTATGACAATCGTGATCATCTTGTGCTTTACCGGTCTGCAATTCGGGCTTGGGACCGAGCGGGTCTTCGACCCCGGCACGTACAACGCCTCGATGCTGTTCAATATCCTGGCGCTCGGCGTCTCGCTGGCCGCGGCACTCATCGGAGGTATCGTCGCCGGGGCCATTTGCGGTCGATCCGGGCCTCCCCAGGTCCTGGCGGGAATCATCTTCGTGCTGGGACTGATCATGGCGGTGGCGAACCTCAACACGCCGGACCCCGGCCCGCGCACCGGCGACATCACACCGATGGAAGCCGCCTCCAAAGCGCGTCAACCGAACTGGTACTCCTTTACCATCCCAATCATCGGCGCGGCAGGTGTGATTATGGGAAGCTCCTTGATCGCTCGAAAGAAATAGGGCGAGCGACTCTCCAAACACCGGGATATCGGGCATTGCTTCACGGGTAGCACGATGGCAGGTGCAGTTCGGCGTGCCGGCTCGGCTCTTGCCGTATCGATAAGTCGGCGCATGCCGCTGACGCCTAGCAGATAACCAAAACCAGTTCAGGGCTCCGCGCCCCCGGCTCGCAATTCACGTGGCTTGGGGCACTCTTGATCATCGAGCGTCCGTCGCAAAGGGTGGACTATCGGAACATGTCAAGAGAAGGGAAGACACGAATGAATCTCAAGCAGCTCATCGCAGTGCCGGTTCTCGCGGGTTGCGGCACCATGGCCTGTGCCGAAGTTGTGGTCATCAACTTCGAAGATCTTGCGGCACCGACCAGCGTGACCGAGCAGTACGCGGCCCTCGGCGTGCATTTCTCGACCACTCCCGTCGTCGACACCAAGGGTGTTCTCCATAACTCCGTTGAAGTCTTCTCGTACGCACTCGGCAGTTTCGGAACCAAGGCCGCGGGAATCTGGGGCAGCCCGATCACGCTTACCTTTGATTCGGACGTGAGCAACTTCTCCGTCCTCATGAACGACACCGAGCGGGGGACGCTTCTCGGCAGCGTTCGCGCCTTCGACGCGAAGGGAAACCAGATCGGCCTCGTCACCGACTTCACCGGTCCGTACAACACCTCGTGGTTCTACCAGTCCACGCTCGCCCTCAACATCGGCGGCATCCGCCGCATCGAACTCATGAGCGACGCCGACGGAGCGGTCTTCGACAACATCACCTTCACCCGAATCCCCGCTCCCAGCGCCGCTTCCATTCTCGGCCTCGGTCTTCTCGGTGCCGCCCGTCGCCGCCGGGTTTGAATGGGATTTGCAGGGGAAGTTCCGGCTCGCGGCGTTTGATATGGTTTGGCGATGCCGATCAATCTCGACGGTTGTCGCATGCACGTGATCAACACCGCTGAGGCCGGTGTCGTGAATGCCGACACTATCTTCCATTTTCACCAGCACGCAAGCGAAGTCTGGGCCGACTACGCCGGCGGCAAGATCCGCCGTGGCTCGCTCATCGGCACCCTCGATGGCGCGAGCCTGATTTTCCGATACTGCCAACTCCAGTCGGACGGCGTGCTCGATGGCGGCAAATCGGTCTGCGAGGTTCGCGAGCGCGATGGCCGAATCCAGATCGTCGAGCGCTTCCAGTGGGAGTCTCGTCCCGGCATCGGCGAAAACGTGTTCGAGGAGTTAGAGCCGGGTGAACGATGACACAAGCCGTCCGGCTCGACGTGCTGGCCGTCTGCAGTCGCTCCAAATGTGCGCTGGCTACTTGCATCGAATTGCGATCCAATTCACTGTTCGTTGCTCGCCAAGTGCAAGCGGACCTGTAACACCGACCCGCCCAATGGGCCTCGGGTCTTCGCCCAGGGAATTCTGCGATTTTGAACTGCCAGCCTCACTTTGGCGCATCTCTGCATGTGCGAGGGGTGGAACACACAGAAGGAGTACAGGATGTCGAACCACGTACGAGACCTTTGTCTTTGTTGCGGCCTAACAACCGTCTTGATGGTGAGTGTTGCGGCCACCAGCGTCGTGAACGAATCGCAGACTCGCACGCAGCCGCAGGGCATCAACGAAGCGGGCGGCGAATCCGCACAGGAAATTGTGCTCTCGCCCTACGCTGGATCGCTCCGGACAATGAAGGCTCGCTGCGGCGGCAAAGATCGAACCTTTCTCTTTGATACGGGCGGCGGAGCGTCGATTCTGTCGGCGAAAGTTGCGACGGAGTTGGGCCGCAAGCAATTCGGACGAGCAACCGCATTTCGGCACGACGGAGGGCGGATGGACGTGCCGCGGGTGGGACCGATGGACCTTACCGTCGGCAGTTTCACTCGCACCGGCGAGTTCGGCGTGCTGAATCTCGATGAACTGCTCATGGGTCTTCCGCCGATTGACGGGATTCTCTCGCTCGAAACATTCGAAGGCCGCATCATCACGCTCGATCTCGGCGCAGATCGCCTATGGATCGAAACACCCGAAAGCGCGGCAGCCCGTACCAAGGACGCGAAGGAACTGACGGCCAGAATGTCCCGACCCGCTGGCGGTGCCGGGCTCGATATCTTCGTCGCGATCCACGCCACAAACGGGCCGATGTGGTTTGAATTGGATTCGGGTAGTGTCGCGCCGGTGCTAATCGCGCCCCATGCCGCGGCAGAACTCGGCATTCAGGATCTAAACCAGACGACCCCGCAGCAGGTGAATCTGAATATCGACGGTCTGGGCATTGTGCCATGCGAGGCGCAGCGCAAGGAGATGATCTACGACGGTCTACTCAACGCAGCATTTTGCGCCGACCACGCAATTACATTTGACCTTGCGAACGGTCGGGTATGGGCAAAATCAGTGGTTCAAGAAAAGCGGTAGGTGGTGCCGCCTGTTGTTCCAGATGTCATCGGCCGCGCCCAATCCATTGGGCCGGGTGGAACCTGGGCTTCGTGCCTGTGAGAGTCGCCATTGTTTCTCCGAAATACCAGGTAATAGTGATACGTGCGCCGAGCAAATCGAATGGCCACGCCTCCTTTCCGCACGTTGTTCCGGATTTCGTCCGTCGCCTCAGCGCGACCAACAAAACTGCAAACCGTTGAGGTCCGGGTCGGCGCTCCGCACTCTGAACGGTACAAAAACTCACCGACCTCCGGACGAACCGGAGGTCGGTGGTGATAGGTCATTCACAAAGCCTGTGTCGCACGCCGCAGCCATCCGCGCCGCGCGGCCGCCCACCATCGAGAGGTGGTGCCGGCATGTTCACCGACGGCGACGTGCCGCGGTCAGCATTCCCAAGCCCAGAAGCGCAGCCGCACCGGGCGCGGGGATCACAACTTGGCCGCCGCTGGTGGAAGTCACGTCCGCACGCCACGCGCCCTGGTCGTTGTTGCCGAAGCCGGTGACAACGTAGAAGTACGAGGTGCCCGCCGTCAGTGCGGTGGTAAAGCCCGAGAGTCCGACGCCCGGGTTGTCGTCGTTGCTGGCCACACCGTTGAGCAACGCGTTCGCGGGGTTGAAGGCGTTCTGATAGATGAAGGTGAAGTTGTCCCACCCGCCGGTGGCGGTGTTCTGCCAGGTATACGAGCCGGTCACGGTGACCGTGAACGCGATGACTTCGTAATGCGTGGCGGTGCCGACGGCCGAAAGGCCGCCAAACCCTTGCAGCGCGCGGTTATACGTCGGCTTGCCCGTCGTGTCACCAAAGAATGTCTGACCCAATGCCGGCGTTGTTGCCAACGCCAAAGCGACGATAGAAGCATACATCTTCACGAGACTCTCCTCCTCTTTGCTGGCCGCGGGCCCAAATCGCACCCCGTGGCAGCGTCACCTGAAATCGCGGCCGGTCCGTCACGCTTTCGCGCGAACGAGCCCGTCAAGCCCGAGGTGCGCGCGTACACGCGCGCGAAATTACCCCACGCCCAAATGTTTCTCGAAGTGAAACGTCTCTCGATCCTCTTCGATACAAGCCGCGCCCTCGAGGCGGAAACTCCGAGGGCATCAAAATGGTAACCAGAACCAGGGGGCAAACGCAAGCACGAAATCGGTAATGAACCCGATGAAAATGGCGGAGTTGTTTCAGAAACACCGCCTTTGGCCTGCCCATCGATGCTGAGATCCCCAGACTTCTCGGCCCGATCCGGTCGGAAATCAGCCGGTGCCGTTCAGCAGTCCCTCTCCAGATCATCCCTGCTGGCCCCAGGCGGGTCCGGCGCTATTGGCAGTATCGCAGTTGGACACGTCGCGAGTACAACCGTTCCAAATAGTTCTTGACGCCCCGAAAAACTCGGTTACCTTGGAACGGATTACCAGAGATCAATGTGCGGTTTCCAACAGAGGAGCGGCGTTATGGGTGTTTTCATGCCTCGCCGCTCGGCGCTCGCATTGTCCGTCGCCGTTGTGCTCTCGGGAACGTGCCACGCCGGCATTTCCTTTCGATTTACCGGCTCGATCAACGAAACAATTGCGGGCTCCACGCGAGTGAACGAGTCCTTTGATCGTTCCGATGCCGGCGGTCAGGGGCAGGTGCGCTTCGATGAGTTTCCGCCGGATTCCGACATCAGCCGCCACTTTCTCGCCACGTCATCCGCCGGTTTCGGCTATCTCACCGGTTCCTCTCATGCCGAGTTCAACAAGGACTTTGTCGGAGGAGGCAACTACGCCGACGGTTGCTACAGCGGCACCTTCAGCCTTGTGTCGTTTGACGACGTCGTGGTCCCGGGTCCTCCGGGCCCGGTCTTTGTCAGCATCAACGCCCACATCAGCGGCATGCACATCGCCGGCGCAAGCGTCAATGCAAACGCGCAGAGCCTCGTGCAGCCATCGTTCTACTTCAACGACGGCAACGTCGGAGGCGGATATCACAGCGTGTATGTTTCCGGCGGCAGCACGCAGATCACTCAATCCGGGTGCATGGTCGGCTTCACCGGCAGCAACATCATCACCAGCGACGGCTTCATCGTGCAGGCCAACGTTCCGTTCAAAGTCGGCATCGGTTTCTCGACCTCATCCAGTGTCACCTGCAACTACGACAACGTTTCGAATGGCGTTGCGAATACCGACTACGGCGGCACGATGACGCTGCCCGTCAATTCCCCAGTCTTCAACCTCCCGCCCGGCTACAGCGCGAACAGCGCGCAAGCGGGAATCAGCAACAATCTGTACACACCTCCATGCCCGTGCGATTTCAATCACGACAACCAGGTGGACGACGCCGATTTCATCGCATTTGTCGCCGCATACAACATCCTTGATTGCGCCGATCCCGCCATGACGCCCGGATGCCCGGTGGATGTAAACTACGACTCCTTCGTGGATGATTCCGATTTCACGGTTTTCGTTGCCGCCTACAACAATCTGCTCTGTCCATGATCCGCGGGAGCACTCGCTTTTCCGCCGCCTCGGAATAAAGCCCGTGGATTCCGCGACGCACGCGACCAGTTCAGCGCGTGTTCGCGACCTCATGATCCCTCGAATCGGGTACCCGGCTCGCTGGCAATGCTGGACAGCGCTGGTACGCTCATGTCATCGCGGCCGCGACGACCCCGGATGAGGAGAACGAACATGATTTGTCGCCCGTTGATCCGAAATGCGGTTCCGCTTTGTCTGTCGCTTTGCATCGGACCGCACACCATGGCGCTCACCAATCAGGCCCGCGCCACGGTCAGCCCAAACTTCAGTGGCGGAGGAGGACCGGTTGACATCATCCACACGAACGCAGGAGCGGTCGATGCGTCGGGTTCCACCACCGGCGGGTCCAATTCGTCGGGCGATGCGACAGCGCACACCCAATACGGCTTCATTCGATTGAGCGCGCACGCCATCGGATCTCTCAACGCAACCGCGACCGGCATTTTCCAGGACTCCATCACCATTACATCCCCCGGGATTCCGACGGGAACGCCGGGCACACTCACCTACGGCGTAGCGGTCTCCGGCACGCTGAATGCCTCCGCCGGGTTTTCAGCATCTTCTTGGGGCCTGCAGACCGATCTCGGAGGCGGCGCCTTCGACATGTCGCATTCGGGCCGCTCCAACAGCCCCGAACTCGCGCCCGCCGGTTACAGCGGCGATCCCTTCGGCACATATTCCTCCACCGTCGCCTTTCAATTCGGAATCGCCACGACGCTCGATGTCGAATTCCGTGCAGCCGCGCAGGCCGCCAACAGTTTTTCCGGTTCCGGCGCCGCCGCAGTCGATCCCTCCGTCATCTTGACTTGGGCCGGAATTCACGATGTCAAGGCGAACGGAACTCCGGTCGGCACGTTCGGCATCTCCTCCGGATCGGGTACGAATTGGGCCGCCGCCGCCGCACCCTGCGCCGGAGACATCAACAACGACGGCCAGGTTGATGATGCGGACTTCGTGCTGTTTGTCGCGGCGTACAACATCCTCGACTGTGCCGATCCATCGATGCCCGCCGGCTGTCCATCCGATTTGAATGCCGACGGCGTCGTGGACGACGCGGACTTTGTCGTGTTCGTGGCCGCGTACGACGCGCTCGTCTGTCCGTAGTGTCATCCGGGTCTCGCCCGACCTTGAAGTCACGAAAAAAAACCCTCGGGCTCGTCCGAGCGACCCCGAGGGAAACAGGTACGACAACAAATCTCAGTTCAGCGACGGCGGCGTCCAGCAGCCAGCGCGCCCATGCCAATCAGCGCCAGCGTTCCCGGGGCAGGAATTGCCGTGCCGCTGATGGTGAACGGGAGTTCCATGCCGACGCCGCTGCCGGTGTCGAACACCTGCGCGAAAGCTCCGCCGGCGAGAGACTGCTGAGCGTCGCCACCCGGGTTGTTCGGCGCGGTGGTGGGCTGCCACGGACCGCTCGCGAGCGAGCCCGAGGCCTGCCAACGCAGTACGTAGTTTCCCGGACCGATGTTCAGGTTAACGGCCACATCGATGGCGAAGATCGCGCGATCTCTATTCGTAAGGGTGGTCGGAGTCACGCGATAGGCGGTGAGGCCGCCGTTGGTGACCGAGGCGGAAGTCCAACTGATCGCATCACCGTGGCTCGACGCGATCTGAAAGTTCATACCCGTGAAGGTGAAGGCGCTATTCGCGCCGGTCTGATACATGTAGAACGTCAGCTTGGTGATGTTCCAGCTTGTCCCGGCGGTAAAGTTGTCCGCCACGGCGTTGTTGTTCGCGATTTGAGCGCCGACGCCAAGCGTCGTATTCGGCGGAATCAACTGGCTCAGGTTCGGCGAACCCGCCACGTCATAAACCGGTCCGTTGTTGTACAGCACAGCTGCTTGCGCCGCCGCCGTCAACGCGAACGATGACAAAAACGCAACAGTCTTCATAACCTGTCTCCTCTTCCCTAAAGATGTACCCCCGCGACCTCCCGGACCCATCCAGCGCAAAGGCGCGGTCTTGTCTCGTCCCATAGGCTAACGAAGCCAAGATTGCCGCACAAGCAAAAAACCCGTGACATTTCACCAAATCTTTCTGAGCCATCCGACGCCGATCCCCACCCGAAATGAACGGTGCGGCGACGCCACCGCTTCGGGAGGCAAGAAACCCACCGATTGACTCCTCGAGCCTGTAATCTGTTCGCCAAGCGGCCGACACCCCCAAGGGAGATCGAAGCAAGTGACCAGCATGAATCGACGAACATTCGTTGCCAGCCTTGCCGGCGTCGGTGCGACACTCGTCGCAGGCCGGGCTTTGATCGCCGGCGCGCGTTCGGATAGCGGGCCGGGCGAAGCGCCGGTGAAAGCTGACAATGTCGTGCTCGCTCACGGGCTGTTCGCTGATGGTTCGTGCTGGTCGGATGTGATCGCGAAATTGCAGGCCGCGGGAATGAACGTGACCGCCGTGCAGAATCCACTCACCACGCTGCCCGAAGCGGTGGAGTCCGTCGAGCGCGTCCTCGCGCGGCAGACCGGGCCGACCGTGCTGGTTGGCCATTCCTTCTCCGGCATGCTCGTGACCGAGGCGGGTGTTCATCCAAACGTCACGGCAATTGTCTATGTCGCCGCCCGCGCACCGGATGCCGGTGAGGATTACGCCGCGCTCGCCGCGAAGTATCCGACCCCGCCCGCAACAGCGGGCGTGGTATTCGATGGTGACGACGGCCGCCTCAGCAAGGAAGCATTCCTGCGGGATTTCGCCGGCGATGTGCCGCGGGAAAAGGCGATGGTGCTCTACGCCGTGCAGGCGCCGTTTCACAAGGCATTGCTGGCAGGAAGAACAACGCATGCCGCGTGGCGACAGAAGCCGAGTTTCTATGCCGTGTCAACGGAGGACCGAACGATTAATCCGGATTTGGAACGCTTCATGGCGAAGCGGATGGGGGCGAAGACCATCGAATTGAAGTCGAGCCACGTGTCGATGATCTCGCATCCAAAGGAGATCGCGGAGTTGATTCTGGAGGCGGCGGGGAGGTAGGGATAGCGGGGGCGGTTCGATCAGGTGACTCTACCTGTCGCGCCAGCCGCCTCGAACGCGATTACGGACACAGCAGCGCGTTGTACGCGGCAACAAAGCCGACAAAATCAGAGTCGTCCACGAAGCCGTCTGCGTTGAGATCCGCAGGACACCCCGCAGACATCGTCGGATCGGCACAATCGAGGATGTTGTACGCCGCGGCAAACATCACGAAGTCGGCATCATCTACCTGGCCATCGTTATTCAGATCGCCCGGACACGCGGTTTGCTCCGTCCAGGTGATTCTCAGGTTGTCCAGCAGAACCTGAGTGACATCCGCCCCGGTGCTGCTCGCGCGGAACTCAACCGTCAGAGGCTCCGCCAACTGCGCGCCGGTCAGGCTCGACGTTTGCAAGGTCACAGTCTTGTTGAGAACGAACGTGGCGTCGGGCACACTCGACATCGTCGTCGTGAGAAAAGCAACGAGGTTCGAGTCACTGGCAAAACCTGCGACAAGTGTTGTGTTCGCGCTGAAATCTATGTGTGCCGCGGTCAGTCTCGCGCGGCCGACATCCACAGTGATTGTCAATGTCGCATACGACGATAATCCGCCCGCTCCGACCAATGTTCGCGAAAGGCCCGAAGGCTGCCCGTTCTGCGCATTGAGAAACGCCTGCTGGGTTCCTTCCGTGGGCGCCGGTTCCGCGGCAACGTTCCCATCAACAAACAAGCCGCCCACCACGCCAAATCCGTTGTACGCACCGCCCACGCCGATCCAGTTCGTCACCGCGCCCGCAAAATAGGTGTTGCTGTTCACATGGGGCGATTCAAAGCCGTCGCTTGTGAAAAGCGGCGCGGCAATGCCCCGCGACGCACCAAGCGCAAGCAGCAGTGTCGCGACATAACCGGTCACGGGATAATTCATTCTCTCTCCTCCGCAAGCCGCTGAGTGTACAGCATGTGCCTCAAAAACAAGCGCGTGAAAAGGCTTGCTTGTTTGGGGGGATGGGGTGGGGGGGGGATGGGGAATGGGGTGTGGCGGATGCCATGTGGTCCCACCAACGGGCCCACCACCCCTGACTCGGCACGAGACCGGACCGTCTTCGCCGCAACACGCGCGGCTGCATCCGCGCTCACCGCTCCGCACTCCGCGTTCCCTCACTTCTCCTCCACCGCAGCCTTCTTCCTCTCTTCCATCACCTTCTTCAACTCCAAAATTTCCAGCGTCCCAACCGCGGCACTCCTTGAATCATCCTGCCAGCACACGATCAGATCACACCCCGCCGGATCGTGATCGAACCTGCTCGTCACAAACTCAAACTCGATCCGCACCCGCCGCCACTTCCCGTCCGGCCCTTCCCGTTTCGCTTCGCAATCCGGAAAGCCCGTCCGCACCAGTTCGATCTCAAAGCCCAGTTCCCGCGCCATCATCCCGAACAGCATCACCACGCCCTGTTCATTCGTCGGCGCGTTCGACATCGCATACCCATCCAGCGGCTCCCCGAAAAAACTCTCAACCGCTTTCCGAATCGTCGCCGCCTTCGCTTTGATTTCCCGCCTCTGCTCCGCCGCCGGCAAGTATCCGCACTGCCGCACCAGGTTCAGATACGTCCCGAACGGCTTCAAGATATCCAGCGGCATCAACCCCGTCGCCTTGCAGAAATCGAGCATCGTCGGCGCATATCCGTTCTTCGCCATCACGTGCATCCACCGAATGATCCGCGCCACCTCGCGCGCAGCGTGTTCGCGGCTGTCCGACGCAACTTCACCAGCCCCTTCCTTGAGGGAAGGGGTCGGGGGAAGGGAGTGCATCGCCGGTTTCCTGCCGCCCGCCACAATCGTGCCAGCCGCACGCGCGCCGACCCCATTTGACATTTCCCCGCTCGCCCCGCTCGCCCCACCCGCCCCACTCGCCCCGACCAGACCGTCCGCGCTTCCTTCGACAGACATGGCCAACCCTTCCTGAGCGCGGCACGCGCCCGAAGTGTGAGTAGAAAACCGCCCGACAAAGACGCCGAGCCCGTTGCCCCGCACCTCGCCCGATGCCGAAGCGGGGGTAATCTAGTATCCTAACAAAATACGATCGTCTGTGCAAGCCCAAAACCCGGCGGCATCGGAAAAAATCAGAAAACCCTTATTGACAGAGACTTGCGCGCCGGAAAACCTCGGTCTCCACCCCGGTCGCGTCACCCCACCCCGTTGTGCCCGCCTCCGATCGCACACACCTCCCGCTGGATCGCCCCTCCAACCGCATCCGAGTTCGCGGACACCCCGGCCAACACCGAACGGCTCATCACCCCCTCACCGCCGCACGCACAAGTTCGCAGACATCCGCTCCTCACCGCGAAGCGGTGCACGAACGGAGCCGGGGCGTGAAGCGAGCCCGCGAGCGCCACCGCCCGGAAACGTCCAGCCCGCCATCTCTCTTTCTTCACCCCTGCCGCGTGGTGGGGGAGCGGCACAAACCAACTTTCTCGCATGGTCAGGCCACTGGTCCAGTGACTGCCGCTCATTCCGCTAACTCGGCCGCATCTCCTCGCCGATTCCGTCCACGAAGAACTCAACCCCGCCACACCGCGGACAGGCGTAGACGTCAAACGCTTCCTTGTTGACAAACAGTTCGCCGAGATCGCCGAGAATCCCCCAGCGATGCCCTTCGTGGAATCGCTTCGTGCCGAGGTACCTCTTCGGTATGTTGCATCGCGGACACAAGATTGTCTTGGAAGGATCACCCATGCGAACATGCTACCTCTTTTCGTCGTGCGCGTTGAGGCTTGCCGCTTGCGAATCCTCCCCGGCAAGCGTGACGCTCGCAGCCTAACCGCGACGACGCGAAGCCATGTGCAGAGGAAACCCTGCTGGTTCCCTCTGCAACTCCCTCCGGCGACGGGGAACGCAAATGACGCTTCTCACCGCAAAGCGGTGAACGAACGGAGCCGGGACGTGAAGCAAGTCCGCGAGCGCCACCCCCGGAACCCAGCGCCCAAAGTTCCGATTTCGCTGCCCGGGGCTCCATGCCCCGGTCAGCCAAGTGCTGAGATTCATGCCGCCAGCCGCGTCGCTCTGTTCCCGCTCGTCGTT
>JAHBXG010000045.1 GCA_019636565.1 Phycisphaeraceae bacterium | reverse complement strand
CGCCCCGAAATGTTTCCGTTCACTTGGCGGTGAGGCCTCGTGAGCGGGAGGAACGATACGCGTCAGGCCGCAAACTTCAAGTAGCCGGGCGCATCGATTCAGCAGACCGAAAACAATGAGTGTGGAGAGGTGAGCCTCGTCAGGGGCCTAGTGAGGGGCCTACGAGCGAGCCTTCTGCGGGAGGACAATGCGGCCCTTTTCCTGCATTTCAAAGGGATTGTTGTCCTTGCCGACCTTGGAGGCCGCGACCCACATGACTCCGCAGGCGACCGCGAGGATCACCACCGACAGAAATGCGAGCACGGTAAAGACGTCGAGAGACGATCCGCGCTTGGCCCGGCCGCCCGGCATCTGCATTCCAAATTGAGACATGAACGAGCTCCTGATGCCGATCGGCAGTGAAGACATATGGATTACTGCAACCGCGTCGTGACCGAGTCGCCGCTCTGCACCTGAACGTCCCGACTCAGCGTGTCCACGCGCCCGATCGCGAACCGCATGTCGGTCTTCACGATCACCAGATTGGCCACAAAGTCCTTGCCGCGGCTGATGAACAGCTTCTGATTCTCGCGGATGCGGTCGTTGCTGCCAAGATTGATCTTGACCAGCGTGGCGCCGGTTGAAGGGTCGGTGGTGACGTTCTCGATCGAACCCGTCACCGGAATCCCGGTGTCAACAAAAGGCTCCTTGGCGCTGACCGCGCCGAACATTCCCATAGACGCCATTCCGCCCTCTCGTGTGAGGCGAGCCTCTTCGAGCTGCTCGCGCAAGGCACGCACACTCTGGGAGAGCACCTCGTTCTGGCTCTCCAGATCGCTGATCCGGTCGTCGGATTGCACGGCCTGTTCGCGGAAGCGCAGTTCGTTCCCCCGGAGCGCGGTCACTTCAGCGCGATACCCGGTGATCAGCGTGGCCTGCGTGTTCACCGTTTCGCCGAGTTCGGCGATCTTGAGCGTGATGGCCTGAAGATCCTGCTCGGCCTTGGCCTTTGCACGGGTCAACTCGGCATTGACGCGCTCCAACTCGCGTGAGCGGGCGTCGCGATCCGTCAACTGGGTTTCGAGCGCCGCACGCTCTTTTTCCCAGCTCGCCTTCGCGGCGCTCGCCTGCGTGGCGTTGTCCGCCAACTGGCCCTGAGCGGCGAGGCTGCGGGCCACTTCCGCGTCGCGATCCTGGAGGATGCGGTCGGTGTTGAACGAATACGCGATCACCAGCGCTGAAAGAAAGAGGCTGAGGACCGCGGCGATGATGACAAGTACTTTTGTTAGGGTCGCCACACAAGGCTCCTGAAGTCCGCCGATCCGGATGCTCCTGCACCGGGATCGGCAAGGGTCCAATCATTCGGGCCTACTCAGGCCCGATCAACCAAACACCCCCCGCCAAACCGCCCCAACCCACAAATTCGGAGGATTCGCAAACTCGGAGATTCCTTCCCCGATCGAATCCAGTCTATCCGATGGCGACGGCCGGCATGTTCCAGCAGATTTCACCGGCCAGCCGATCCGGCGCCCCGCAACTTGTACCGGGCGGAACAGATCCTGTCAAACCCGCAAGACCTACCGGAGTTTTTCACCTGTGAGGCGGGCGTGCGCCCGGATGACCGAGGAGGCCGCGACCACGCGAACCATTGGTGCCGGGTCGTTCATCAACGCTTCCAGCGCCAGGAAGTGCTCCGGACGGGCGGTGTAGCCGTACACCGATGCCGCTTGCTGCCGGATGAGCGGATTCGGGTCTTTCGCGTATTCATCCGCCAGAAAACTGCCCCGATCAAGGCCGAGTTTGGCGATCGCGGTCGCGCACGCCAGCCGAAACTCGGGCGGCATGGGGTTGCCTCGAGCGTCGCGATACTCGGAAAGGTACATCAACTGGTCCATCGAGCGGTTGTCCTTGACCTCGCCGATGATCTGCACCGCCAGAACGGCCGTTTCAAAGTCTTCGGGTCGCGCGGGGAACAGGGCCGCGCGAATTCCTTCAATCGGCTCGTTGTCCCCCAATTTGACACGCGCTTCCCCGCACTGCAATTGGAAGATCATGATTTCCAGAGGACGTGACCGGGCGATGTTCTCAACGGCCGCCGCCCGCAGCATCGGGATCGCCGATCGGTTTCCGATTTCGCCGATCACCCACGCCGACTGGCTCCGAACTTTCAACGTTTCCGAGCCCGTCAGATAGCTGGCCAGTGGTGAGAGGTCGACCGGCCTACCGAGTCTGCTCAGGGCGTAGATCGCGGAGATGCGTACAAACGGTGATGGGTCCGAAGTGAGCGAATGGACTTTGGGGGCCGCCGGCAAGTATCGCGCCTGACCTGATGCTGTCGCCGCCATGGCTTTTACGCCTGGCGTCGGGTCGTCGAGCCCTTTGAGGAGGATGCCGCCGAGCCGGCTGGGAACCAGCGAGGCGCCCTCGCACGCATAACCACGAACTTCTCCGTCCGGGCTGTTGGCAGATTCCTCCAGCACCTGAAGCGCTTTCTCGCGGATCTGGGTGAGTTTGATTGCGTCCGGTGCGGGCGTTCCGGGCGTCGTGGTGGGCATTGGCGTGCCCGGGGCATTCGGTGTGAATTTCGCCTGGTGTTCAATCACCGGCTTCCCGGCCCGACTCGAGCCACAGCCTTGTGCCGCGGCGATGGCGACAAGTCCAAAAACAGCAAGAACGCGGTTTCTCACAAGAGACCTCCGGTCGAATGGCTGGTACCGGACACAGCCTCTGGATTGTTCGGCGATTGGCGGCGGAATGCGACAATCAGCATCCCCGCGAGGGCGATCGGGAAGAGCCAGCAAAGGTCGCCGTACTCGCGAAAAAAGGTGGTTCCCCGGAAAAGCGCCACGTTCTCGACCATCACTCCGTCCACCCGCGAGGAGCGGCCCCCAATGTTGATGAGGCGGTTTCCGTCGCCTCGGCCATACTCGGTGACCGAAGAGATGCCGGTGTTGGCGGCACGAACGACGGCAACCCCAAGTTCGAGCGAGCGCCAACGGGCGGCGATCTGGTGCTCGACCCGGGCCGGGTCGAAGTCGCCAAACCAGCCGTCGTTCGTGATGTTGGCGATGAGAACTTTGGCGCGCCCCTGGGCGGCGCGGTTCACAAGCCTCCGACAGAGGCTCGACTCGGTGATCTCAAAACAGATTGGCGTGACAATGCGGACGATTTCAGGACGTTTGGCAGGCGGAGAAGGAGTGGTTGGGGGAAACTCGAACGCACCGATGCGATCGACACTGCCGGTCGCCAGATCGAAACTCATGCCCGACGCGGCGATCGAAAGCAGTTTTTCCTGAAGCCACGGCCACGCGGAGATATAGGGCATGGTCTCGCCGAAAGGCGTCAAACGGATCTTGTCGTAGCGGAGCGGATCGACTTCGCCGTTCTTGATGAGGAAGACGCTGTTGAAGCGGCGATTGGAAACAAAGTGAGAGTCGTGGCCGTCCGGATCAGGCTCGAGCCTCAAACCGTCGGTGCCGATGGCACCAACGAGCATCGGAACGTTCAACTCTTTCTGGAATTGAAGGAGTTGCGCCGCGAACGACGTGATTCTCCTTCCGAGAACATGCCCTTGTGCATCCACGTCTTCAAACGGCTGGAGAAACGTTCCCGGGAACATTGTCTCGGGCCAGAGGATGACCGAGGGCTTTTCAGCCGCGGCTTCGCGTGTCAGCGAAAGAAAATGGGCGAAATCAGTCTTGCGCTGTTCGAACGTCCATGCGACCTTGTTGCTTTGCGGCAAGTTCGTTTGCACGATGCCAACGCGGATCTCCGGTTCGGCGGTTGCGTAGTTCGCATAGGAAAACGCGATCACGCTGAGCGCGACGAACGCGCCCGCGATGCCCGCACCCAGGACAATGCGGCTGATCAAGCCTCGCAACGTAACGCGTGCCCGCTCGGCTCCTTCGACAAATCGAGGCTTCGCAAGATCGAATGCGATGCCGACGAAAGACGCCACGAACGCGCCCACTCCGTATGCTCCGACGATCGAGCCCGCAACGGAAAGGTACAGGTTGTCGATGAGCGGATGCGAGACCAAAAACCACGCATATCCGTCCCACACAACCTCACCCCGCAGCCACTCCAGTCCCGTCCACGCGATCGGCACAAGCAAACTCAACGGAACGCGCGGCAGCCTGCGATGCACGAAATTCAATGCCAGCGCGAAGAGGCCCGGATAAATCGTGAGATACAGAACGAGCGGCACGTAGCCCGCGCTCGAGATCGCGATCGCCCATTGACACTGGTACCAATAGAACGCGGAAGCACCGATCGCGACCGCGATCGCATCGCGCCTACCGAACGTGCCCGGCCGAACCGCAATCCACACCAGCGGCCCGATCGCAACAAGCGTGAGCGGCCACACCCCGAACGGCGGGAACGCCAGTCCAAGCAACAGCGCGTGCGCGAGGCCCGCAAACAGAGGCAATAAGAGCCGCTTCACGGGTCGATCCTTGACCGCTCAGTTTCGGCGTGCAGCATGGCCAGCGCAGAATTACCGGCCGTAGTAGTCGATGAGGCGTGCAAGTTCCGTTCGCATGTTCGCGCGGGACACCACCCGATCGACCAGCCCCGCCTTCAGCAGGAACTCGGAACGCTGGAAGCCTTCGGGCAGTTCCTGGCGGATGGTCTGCTGGATGACTCGCGGACCGGCAAAGCCAATGAGCGCTCGGGGTTCGGCGAGGATGACGTCGCCAAGCATCGCGAAACTCGCCGTCACGCCGCCGGTGGTGGGGTCGGTGAGAACGCTGATGAACAGGCCGCCAGCGTCGTCGAGGCGACCTAGAGCCGCGCTTGTCTTGGCCATTTGCATCAGGCTCAGGCCCGCTTCCTGCATGCGGGCGCCGCCCGAGCAGCTCACGATGATCACAGGAAGCCCGGCGTACCCCTTGGCCTTGTTCGGCGTCGCGGCCTCAATCGCCCGGGTGATCGTCTCGCCGACGACCGATCCCATCGAACCCATCATGAAAGTCAGGTCCAGGCACACCAACATCGCTTCGCGGCCCTTGATGAAGCACTTGCCGGCCCGGATCGCATCGATCTGCCCCGTCTTGACCTGTTCGGCAACAAGCCGCTCGCGGTAGGCTTTCAGATCCTTGAACTTCAGCGGATCGGTTGGCTGGAGATTCGCGAACATCTCCGTAAACGTCTCTGGATCGGCCAGTTGAAGCACTCGCTCCGCCGCGCCTATCCGAAAGTGGTGGGTGCATTCGGGGCAGACATTCAGATTCGCTTCAAGGTGACGCCGGTAGACCATCTTGGCGCACGAAGGGCACCGAAGCCACAAACCCTCGGGGATCGACGCACGCCGGGCGGGGCGAACTTCGCTCCAACTCCGGGGAGGGGGTGAGGCGGGTCTGGCCGAACTGGCTGTCTTGGTCATTTGGTAAACGTTCCTTCGGTTTGCTCGAATCGGATTTGCAGAGGGGGGGGTAACCCCGCTGAAAGCGATCCCGGTCCGACGGACGGAATCGGGTTGGCCTCTGCATCCTCGCGCGCAATCGACCTTGCGTGGCCGCTCGCACATCCGTGCTTTCAGCGGCAAGCAACGCCCTCCGCGTCGCCCGAAGCCGTCCAAATAGACGCTTCCGCGCTCCGAATCGCTCGCCGACTCCTGCCGACGACCCACGCGACCCGGCTCAATGAGGTCAAGTTTAGCCTAAATCGGTTCAGGTGGTGCAAAGACTGGATCGGGTTGTGTTTGGGTGAGGTGCAAAACCTGTCGGTTGTTCGCCACTCAACCTCCCCGCAGAGCCGCCATCACCCCTTTTCGCTCTGCCGCGGGTTTTCCAAAAATAGCGCTTGCCGAGACCAAAGTGTCAATCCCGGCGGCTAGGCAGTCAGGCGAAGTCGTAGGGGAGACTCCCCCGTCCGCCTCCAGCCGCTGATCCGGCCGGAGCAGCGGCTTCACCCGCCGCGCCTTGTCGAGAACCGAAGGAATGAACGCCTGCCCGGAGAACCCCGGGTTCACCGACATGATGAGCAACATGTCAAACGCTCCAGCCACATCCAACATAGGAGCCACGTCGGTTGGCGGGTTCACGGCCAGCCCCGCAAGTGCGCCCGCCTTGTGAATGTGGTCCGCGAGCTTTTCCGCCTCCGCACCCTTGTGCACCTCAACGTGAAACGTCAGGTTCGTCGCTCCCGCCCCGATGAACGCATCCACAAACCGCTCGGGCTCTTCGACCATCAGGTGAACGTCGAGTGCGGCGTCGGGAAAGTACTTCCGCATCCAGCGGCACATGTCCGGACCCATCGTCAAGTTCGGAACAAAGCGCCCGTCCATGACGTCCAAGTGCAGATAGTCCGCTCCGCTCTCCATCAGCGGCCGGCAATCGGCTTCCATCCGCCCGAAGTCACCCGACAGAATCGATGGTCCGATCAGCGGCAGCCGCACCGGAGATTTGAATACCGAATGTCCGGGGGTAGGAGTGGGGGTGGAGTTAAGAGTGGGAGGCATCGAAACACTGTACCGCCGCGGCACACCCGGAACCCGCGCGGTAGCATGGTCGCCCCGGTGCGAGCGGGAAGGAGAGCGGAATGGCGGGATTTCAGGAATCATTCGATCGACTCAAGCGGGTAGGACAAGAGCACCTGCTCCATTTCTACCCCACGCTCGAAGACAAGCAGAGGGCAGCCCTGCTCGCGCAGATTGATTCGCTGGAGGTGGAGTCGCTCCCGGGCTTGGTTGAGCGATACGTGCGCAACCCGGCGAAACAAGATCCGCCATCCGGCTTGCAACCCGTCGATGCGTATCCGCATGAAGCGGGCTCGTCGCGCAAGCCGTGGGATCGGGCCAAGTACCACCAATTAGGCGAGCAATTGCTCCGCACCGGAAAGGTTGCGGCGTTCATGGTTGCCGGCGGACAGGGCAGCCGGCTCGGATACGACGGCCCCAAGGGATGCTTTCGTGCCGGAGAAGTGAGCCGCCGGTCGCTGTTCGAGTTCTTCGGGCTGGGAATCCGACGCGCCCAGCAGCAATACGGCAAACCCGTGCCCTGGTACATCATGACCAGCCCGCAAAACCACGCGAGCACGCAGGCCTATTTCAGCGAGCACCGCTCATTCGGGCTCGATCCCGCCAACATCATGTTCTTTCAGCAGGGGATGATGCCCTCGTTCGACATCCGGAGCGGGAAGGTGTTGCTGGCTCGCCCCGATGAAGTCGCGACCAATCCTGACGGTCACGGCGGTTCGATCGCCGCGCTCCGCAACAGCGGCGCGATCGCCGACATGAAGCGCCGCGGCATCGCGCACCTTTCCTATTTTCAGGTCGACAATCCGCTCGTCCGCACGCTCGATCCGGTCTTCCTGGGGCTGCACGCCCACGCGCCCGATTCGTCGGCAGAGATGTCCAGCAAAGTCATCGCCAAGACCAACCCCGAGGAAAAAGTTGGCGTCTTCGCAACTGTTGAGAAAAACGGCAAGCGCGTCGTCGAAGTGATCGAGTACTCCGATTTTCCCGCGGCGCTGGCAAAGGAACGCAATGCCGACGGCTCGCTCCGATACAACGCGGGCTCGATCGCCGTGCACGTGCTCGCAGTCTCGTTCCTGGAGAAACTCGCGAGCGATCCGAACTTCGAACTCCCGTATCACCGCGCCGAGAAAAAAGTGCCGTGCGTGGACCTCCAGTCCGGGGAGCAGTTGGTTCCAACTTCCAACAACGGCGTCAAACTCGAGAAGTTCATTTTCGATGCGGTCCCGCTCTGCCGCGCTTCGATCGTGCTCGAGACCGACCGGATTGAAGAATTCGCGCCGATCAAGAACGCTTCGGGTGTTGATAGCGCCGAATCCTGCGCCCAGATCCAGACCCTTCGCGCCGTCCGCTGGCTCGACGCCATAGGTATCAAGGCGCCGCGAAAGATGGACGGCACGCCAGACTGCGTGCTCGAGATCGATCCGCTCCACGGCGCGGAACCCGCAGACCTGCGCGAAAGGGTTCAAGGACTGGTCATCAACCCCGGCGATCGGCGCGTCATCTAGGTCCGATCTAGGCTTGGTCCATCGTGTCCACGCCTCTTCCAGCTCGCTTCAAGCAATTCCCCCGAGATCTCGCGGCGGCCGCTCGCCTCGATCGCCTCGGCCCGGACGTTCCCGCCCTTCTCGCACACCCGGATTGGAAGACTCCCGCCCCGGTTGTTCTCTGGATGCACGGGCGCACCGCCGACAAGGAACTCGACCCCGGCCGCTTTCTCCGATGGGTCCGCGCCGGGATCGCCGCGTGCTCCATTGACCTCCCCGGCCATGGCGAACGCGGTGCAGCCGGCGCCCACGAGCCCGAAGCGAGCCTGAAAGTCATCTCTCAAGCCGTGGGCGAGATTGATTCTGTTGTCGAGTCGCTCGCCGATCCTCGCTTTCACGGTGTGTTCGATCTCGATCGCATCGCCATCGGCGGCATGTCGATGGGCGGCATCGTCGCCCTCCGTCGCCTCTGCGATCCGCATCCGTTCGTGTGCGCCGCCGTCGAAGGCACAACCGGCTGGCTCGAAGGGCTGTACTTCCCCGAGGATCGCAGCGAATCCGCCGCCCCCTCACCCCGCTGGGTTGCGCGACACGATCGAGACGAAGTCGCTCGTGTGAGTGCCGCGGCACACCTTTCAACTTTCCGCCCAATCCCGCTCCTCATGCTCCACTCCGAGGCCGATCGCATGATGCCGTTCGCGGTCGCTAAGGGCTTTGCCGATCGCCTGCGCGCGCACTATCAAAGAGTTGGGGCGGATCCCGCTCTCATCGAATTGGTCACGTGGCCAGAGACCGGCGCACCCGAAGAGCACGTGGGCTTCGGGCGCGTCAGCAACGATGCAAAGAACGCGCAAACCGCATTCTTTGCGAAGCAATTGTTGTCCGCCGGTTCCGCCGCACCTTCGACGGATCAGTAGTCCTGGCCCTTGATGCCGTTCTTGGTCGAGTGCAACTTGATGTTGCTCCCTTCGCGCATGATGTTCGGCACGCTTTCCTTTGCCGACACCGGGTTTTTCGCGTCGCCGTGCCCATCCGCAAAGACCATCGGCGCGGGCGCGTCGTATTGCGAATCGACGATCTTCGGTCGCTTGGTGTAATAGGCGACGTGCGCATCGAACAGCATCACCTTGTTCGACGGGCTCAGCACGTCTTCTGGCTTCACCGGCGCGACCATCTTCGGATCATCCTTCGGGTTCTCGCCAAAGAGTTCCGGGCGCGCGATGAAGGCATTGGAGAGGCGCAGCGAGATCTGCTCGCGTGCTTCGATGTCGTCGCCTTCGGGAAGGTGCTGCGGCAGGCCCGGTGAGACCCAGATCGGATAGTTCTCTTCCGGATTTACAAATCGCGAGACCGGTCCCGCCCACATCCATTCCATCTCGAATGGATCGCTCGTGATGATCATTGATTGTGGGTTGAGCCACTGCGTGCCAATCATTCCCGCGGGAACAGGGATGTCCCCGTGCGGCCCTTTGATCGGCGCGCCGGGTTCGATGAACGGATACGTGCGATACTGACCCGCATATTGGGAAAACGTCATTCCCACGGAGCGAACGTTCGCCAGCCCTTTGGTCTGGCGCGCCACCAGCCTTGCCTTGGCCAGCGCCGGCAGCGCAAGCGAGATGAGCAGGCCGACTATCCCGATCGCGATCAACAGTTCGATGAGAGAAAAGGCTCGAGTTCTCGTTGGGGTCTGCATGATTGTCTCAGTGTGGGATTCGTTCAAACAGGAATGACTCGCGGATCACCCGCGCCCGCTCGCGGTCTTCGGACGCGGGGCGCCATCATCCGAACCGGCCGAGCGCGGCCGAATCGCCTTCGACAACGCCTTGATGGTCTCGCCGTCGTTGGAGTGGAATTGCAGCGACTGCGGCACCCAGGTGTTCGACTTCGCGTTCTGCACGAGAATGATGCCGAGCAGGAACTTCTTGTCAGTGAACTCTTCGCCCTTGAGCCTCGCAGGCATGGTCACTTCCACGCGGGGTGCGTCGGCCGCGACCCCCTGCACAGAGCCGTCCAGCAGCCCCGCCAAAGGCATCGTCAGTGATGAAATCTCGTTTCCGTCTCCCAATCGGTTCCGATTGATCATCATCGGGGTCGCGCCGGGAGGCAACTTTGACAGCATGTCGGCGAGCGGGCCTTCCAGCTTGGGAGCCTTTCGAACCTTTGTATGAGTGGTATCCAGTTCGCAGAATTTCAATACGGCCGCAATCTGCTGGACCACCGCGGGGATCGTTCCCGACGCCGGCGGATTCCCACCGTTCGCCGAAATGAACGCGCCCCCGTCCTGAATCTCTCCCTGCGTCAGCGGCCCGAGGAATCGAGTCAGAGCGCCATTGATCTGATCCGACGTCTGTAGAGGCGTCGCCGTCAAGCCCTCGATCTTCGTTGATTGCTCGCCCGCCGCCGCGCCCAGCAATGCCACCACCTCGCCCGCCTGCGCCGGATTCGTGACGGCAACGAACTCTGCATCGTCGATAAACGTCGGGATTTCATCATCGCCCATCGCGGGTCGCGCGGCGCGCGATCGCGCGACTGCCGGCGACCCTTCCGGCCCCGCACCCGGTGACGGGCGGTCCCCGGCCGGTCCGCCACCCTTCCCCGCCGCCCGCACTACGTCGCTGGCAGACTTCGGGCGCGGCGCCGTTCGGGTGTTCTCGTACACGCTCCATCCCGCCAGCGACAATCCCCCCAACCCGACAAGCGCAGCAACGACAAACCCGACCGGACCGTACGAACGCCGGGCGGGTGACGCGGGAGTGCCGGGAACGGTGCGATCCAAATCGTCGGTCAGACTTGTCATATCTGCAATCGATGCGCACGATGCCCGCCCCCGTCGCGCACATTGCATTTTTGCCGTTTTCACACAACGCCTCGAAGCCTGTCATACTCCACCGATGAACGATCCGGCCCCAGTTTCTGCCCCGGCATCCGGCACCACCCCCAAAGTGGCCATCGTTTCGGTGGCGTTGTTGTTGCTCATCAACCTCTTCAACTACATCGATCGCTATGTGCTGGCCGCCGTTCAGCCCTTGATCCGGGCCGAGTTCTTTCCACCGGGCCGGGCCGACGAAAAAACCGCCGACCTGCGGATGGGCCTGCTCGCCACCGCGTTCCTGATTTCGTACATGGTGGCGGCGCCCGTCTTCGGCTGGCTCGCCGATCGGTGGAAACGATGGGCCATCGTCGGAATCGGCGTGACGATCTGGTCCATCGCTTCCGGAGCCAGCGGCATGGCCACCATGTGGCTCGCCATGCTCCTGATGCGCGTCATGGTGGGGATCGGCGAGGCGGCCTACGGCCCGACCGCTCCGACCCTGATTTCGGATCTATTCCCCGTTCAGCGCCGCGGCGCGGTTCTGGCATGGTTCTACGCCGCCATTCCAGTTGGCAGCGCACTTGGCTATGTCATGGGAGGCTTGGTCACCCAGCACACCACCTGGCACTGGGCGTTTCTGCTCACGCTCCCCCCGGGCCTTGCTCTTGGCGCGATGTGCTTTTTCATGAAAGATCCGCCCCGAGGCATCTCCGACGGCGCGACGCATCACCGCGCCGGCCTCCGAGACTACGCGGTGCTCGGGCGGACCCCGTCGTACGTGCTCGCAGTTGCGGGCATGACTGCGTTCACGTTCGCGATCGGGGGCATCTCGTTCTGGATGCCCACCTATCTCCACGAACACCGAGGTCAGACCGACCTCGCGCACGTCAACCTGATCTTCGGCGGCATCACCGTCGTTGCCGGCCTGAGCGCCACGCTCATCGGCGGGTGGCTCGGCGATCGGCTCCGGGCCCGGTTCAGCGGCTCGTACTTTCTGGTCTCGGGAGGCGGAATGCTCATCGGCTTCCCGTTCTTCCTCGCCTCGCTCTATGCGCCCATGCCTCTGGCGTACGGCTTCATCTTCGTCGCGATTTTCTTTCTGTTCTTGTCCACCGGACCCAGCAACGCCATCCTGGCCAACGTCACACATCCGTCGATCCGGGCCACTGGATTCGCGCTTTCGATATTTTTTATTCATGCCTTGGGCGATGCCGTCAGCCCGCCCATCATCGGTTGGGTGACCGACCTGACCAAGACCGCCGCCGATCCAAAGGGCGACATGACGCTCGGCTTTCTGATCGTCGGCGGCATGATCCTTCTCTCCGGAGCGCTCTGGATCTGGGGCGCCGCATACCTGAAGCGTGACACCGAATTGGCGCCAACACGCTTCGCCGGTCAGAACCCTCGCCCGACCTAATGTCAGGTATGACGACGTTTCAAGCCGATCCGAAGGCCCCGCCGCCCAAACTGAGCGACGTTCCCTCACCCGAAGGCCGCTTCGGCGCGTTTGGAGGCCAATACGTTCCAGAAACGCTGATGGCCGCGCTGGCGCAACTCGAACAGGTTTACGACAAGGTGCGGCACGATCGCGAATTCTGGGATGAACTCCGCGGCCTGTTTGCCACCCTCGTCGGCCGCCCCACCCCGCTCTATAAGGCCGAACGGCTCACGGCGCACGCCGCCGAACTCTCCAGCAGGCACGGCAATGGTGGCCAGGCGGCCACTATCTGGCTGAAACGGGAAGATCTCGCCCATACCGGCGCCCACAAGATCAACAACACCCTCGGCCAAGGCCTTCTCACAAAGCGGATGGGGAAGAAACGCATCATCGCCGAAACCGGTGCCGGTCAGCACGGCGTCGCCTCGGCCACCGCCGCGGCACACCTTGGCCTCGAATGCGATGTCTATATGGGTTCGGAAGATGTCCGCCGCCAGCGACTCAACGTCATCCGGATGCGCATCCTGGGCGCCCGGGTTATCGAGGTGGATTCCGGCTCCAAGACTCTCAAAGACGCGACGAACGAAGCAATGCGTGATTGGATGGGTTCGGTTGATGGGACGCACTACATCATCGGGTCCGTCGTCGGTCCCCATCCGTTCCCGATGATCGTCCGCGATTTCCAGTCCATTATCGGTACCGAAGCCAAAGCGCAAAGCCTCCGATACATCGGTCGCCTGCCCGACGCGATCGTTGCCTGTGTCGGCGGGGGCTCCAACGCCGCGGGCATTTTCTATCCGTTCATCGACGATGCAAAGGTGCAATTGATCGGCGTCGAGGCCGGGGGCCGGTCGCGTTCTGCAGGTGATCACGCCGCCACACTGTCGTTCGGTGCGCCGGGAGTTCTTCACGGCACGCTCTCGTACGTGCTGCAGAATTCCGACGGTCAGACCGCCGACGTGCATTCCTGTTCGGCGGGTCTGGACTACCCAGGTGTCGGTCCCGAGCACTCGTACTGGAAGGACTCCGGCCGAGTCACCTACACGGCCGCCGATGATGCACAGGCGCTCGATGCGTTCACGCTGCTCGCCCGGACGGAGGGCATCATCCCCGCCCTCGAAACCTCGCACGCCATCTCCGAAGCAGTGCGACTCGCAGCCACCATGAAGGCCGAGCAGCACGTTCTCGTGTGCTGCTCCGGGCGAGGCGACAAGGATGTCGACGAGGCCGCCCGATTACTCACGCAACGCGACGAACAACGCTGAACCGAGCACTTTTTTCCGTAACTTGAAACTTTGGCGAACCGATCGGACTCTCAACGCGGTAGGATGATCGAACCGGTCGGATTGAAAAGGCGTTGTTGTGTCGCCGGAGTTGCTTCCCGTGCGTCTTGCTTGCTTCATTTCGGGGATTGTGTGTGCGGTTGCATTGCATGCAGCGCCGGCTGTCGCGCGCTGGGAGCAACCCGTGCCCGCCCCGACAACCGACCCCGCCAACCCGCCCGGCAAGGTCGACGCCGCCCGTGAGAACGCCCGGAAACTGGTGGGCAAGATGGGCGATCCCGAGGCGGAAGCGGAGATTGGTCGATTGCTCTCGATGAGTCCGGATTCACCGGAATTCATCGCCGTGGTGGATGAACTCGGGACCGCACCCTGGGTCAATGTCGAGTTTCTCCCAGAACTGATCTCCGCCTGCAAATCGAGCCCTGCCTCGCAAAAGCCGGCGCTGTTCCGTGCCGTTGCGTCTATCCGGGAGCGGGCCGCGGCGGAGTACCTGGTTTCGCTTCTTGATATCCCGAGTGTCGATGCGCCGCTCCGCCGGGCCGCGATGGATGCGCTCGCACGCCAGACCGGACGTGAAGACCTCGGTGACGATCCCGCCAAGTGGCAGGCATTTCTGGCCGCAACGCCAGATGAAGAAGCCTGGCACATCGCAACGCTCCGCGCCGTCGCCTCGGGGCTCGAACGGGAACGAACGCAGCGCGCCTCGGTGCAGTCTCGCCTTCTGGAAACGCTCCGGGCTCTCCATCTTGCGACGCCCTCAGACAAGCGCTGGCCGCTCATTTCTTCCATGGTGGGAGACGCCCTGCCGTGCGTCAATCTGCTCGGGCTCGAATTGGTTTCGAGAGAGCTGTCCGCCGGAAATCGCCCGGACGCCAAGGTCGGCGTGCAGATTCTCACCTTGCTCAACTCTCCAGATCCTTCCATCCGTGAGCAGGCAGCCATACTTGTGGCCAACCTTGCGCCCGAAGGGGCGGAAGATGCCATCCGCGCCGCACTCGGTCGCGAGCGCGTGCCCGCGACGGCTGCGGCACTTCTCAACGCCGCCGCAAGATGGCCCAACGCAAAGTCGGAACAGTCCGTCCTCCATTGGGTCGATCCGGCGATCTGGACCAGCACCGGCAGCACTGTCCGCGATGCGTCGTTGGATGCGGCCTGGGCTCTTTATCGCGCGGGCATGTTGCGATCCGGCGCGGCTTCCCAGCGGGTGCTCGCCGCCGTTCGCACTATTCCACTGGCGAATTTGAGCGGCGCGGGTTGCCGCCTCCGCGCCGAACTCGGCGACCGAACCGACCTCGAGGCAATGGTCGTCCTGCTGGGTTCGAAGAATCAGGCCCAACGGCTCGCCGCCGCAGAATCACTTGTCACAGCGCCCGAGTTCTTGCCGCGAATTCTCGCAGCGGCGCGCGAAGACCCGCTCCTGATCGAAATCGCGGTTCGGGGGGTGCTCACCATGGCGCCCACCATCACCAACTTCGCGGCGATCGAAGAGGCGACCCGCGGCGTGCCCGATCAGCGCCGCGCCGCACTGACCACCATCGCCGCAGCGCTCAACGAAGACGAAATCCTCGAAGCCAGCCGACGGCTGCGCGCCGATCCGGCACTAAGGGAGTCCGTTCTCGCGACGCTCGCCGATGCTCGGCGCGTGATGGCGGAGCGCACCGATCCCCCTCGACTCTCCTACACCGCAGAGGCGCTGGTGGAACTCGCCGAACTCCGCATCGAACTCGGCAAGTTCGGAGAGGCCATCGCGGCCCTCGACGCGCTGCCCGAAATCCAGCAACTGGTGCCCGCCGATCGGCTCCGCGACCTGCGGGCGATCGCCCTCATCGGGGGAAACCGGCTTGATCAGGCCCGCCTGCTCGGCGCCAAAGCCGATGTCTGGCTTCGCGCGCTCGAATTGATCGACGATCAGCCGCAGGCCGCTCAGGTCGCATCGTTCATCGAAACCGGCATGGCCGACTCGCTCTCCGATGCGGACCGGGCCCGTCTCGAGAAGCTCAAAGCCAAGATCGTGTCCAAGGCACCCTAGCGCCGCCGGCGCCGTGGCGCCAAAACCGCCAGTAGAACCACCGCCACACCGCCCGGAGCCGGCACCCCCTGCGCCCGGACCATGAACACCCCCTGGATGATGTTGTTGTTCATGCTGCCAGAGAACGGCGCATCGCCCAGCGGCATGTCCAGATACGAATCCGCGCCGAAAAACCAGGATCGACTCGAGTTCGCGGCGCCGTCCCGGTCGTACCGCGCCGGAATCACGTTCGCGTCGCCATACACCTGCATCGAAATCGCCGCAAAAAACTGCCCATGCACCTGTGTCGGGGGAATCGCAAAGTCAAGAAAGGCGTTGGTTCGGGGCAGCCCGCTCATCCCGGTCGCGGTCGCTACGAGCACCGCATCGCGGGGGTTGTTCGCCGTTACCATCTGATAGAGATAGACCCGCACCGGGCGTTCCGAGGGAGCGTTGATCGTTCCGAACGCAACCGAGATCGTTGAAATCGTCTCCGCGCCCGGTTGCACATCAAAGACATTGCCCCACAGGAACTCGCACGCAAAGCTCGGCCCCAGGTTGTTGCTTCCCGCCCCGTCATCCAGTTGATACGTCCCTGCGCGTGCGGCGAGTGCGCCAGCGATTCCCAGCACCGCGCCAAAGCAGCGCATCGCGATCGTGATCTTGCGCATGATCTCTCTCCTCGAAGAACGGTACACTTCTTCCGGCACTCGAGGAGGCTATCAATGGAAGAACAGTCCAGCACGCTAGAGCCGCAGATTGACCTGGCTCCGTCATCCTGGCCGAAGGTGGTGGGAATACTTTCGATCGTCTGGGCCTGTTTCGGACTGACGTGCATCGGCTGCTTTGCCGGCTGGCTGTCCTTCGGTACAGCCTTGCTTCCCCCGAACTTGAAAGACGCGCCAAAGCCGCCGGGAATGGTGATGACGCTTCCAATCGCCTTCCAGTTGGGGTCGGGGTTCTTGATGTCGTTACTGCTCATCGCGGCGGGCATTCAAACCCTGCGACGCCAGATGTCGGGGCGCACGCTGCACCTTGTCTGGGCCTTGCTCACAATTCCCATCGGCGCAATCGGTCTGTACATCAGTTGGCGCCAGCAGATCGAGGCCGAGCAATGGTTCAGCGACAATCCAGATAGCGAGTTCGCGAAAGGCTATCGCCCCGGCAAAGGCGGTCAAATGGTCGGGCTGCTGATCGGCGCCTTCATGCAATACGCCTGGCCAACGTTCTGCCTGATCTGGTTCGGTCTCGTCAAGCGCACCAAGGAAAGCTTCGGCGCTCCGCCCACCGCAGACTACATCTGACCACTAAGACCCGGCATTACTCGCCTTCCGGCACACCCGCAACCGCCGCATGAGGCGTTCCGGTCTTGATTTCCGCGATCTGGGCCGCCGCGAGCATGTTCTTGGGTTCGATCCGCAGCGCCTCGGCGAAGCACAGGCTCGCGTCGTTCGCGTTGCCGCGCTGACGCTCGATCAACCCGAGCAGAACATAGTTCTCAGCAGTGGGGGCGAGCGCGACAGCCTTGATCGCGTTGTCATGCGCCTGATCCATCGCGCCGCTCCGGCGGAACACCATCGCGCGAAGCTGATACCCCTCGGGCCGCTCCGGGGCAATCGCCACAAGACGCGCCGCGGCCGTCCGCGCCCGGTTGGTGTCCTTCAACTTGTAACTCACCTTGCCCAGTTCGATCCACGCTTCGACATCCGACGAGCCACCCTCGGAGGTTGTCAGTTTTACCAGCACCTCGCGGGCATCCATCGGCCGATCGAGTTCCACCAGGCACCGGGCACGCTGAAGACGCAAGTCGCGACGATCTTCGTAACCCTTCTGCTTCAGCAACTTGGTGATGTTGTGCTCGGCATCGGCAAACTTCTTGCAGGCGATCTGCGCGTTGATCACGTCGTTCTGGATCGCCGGATCATCCGGTGCCGCAAGCCGCGCCTGCTCAAAGTAGTTCAGCGCCGCCTCGTTGTTCTTGCGGATCGTCTCGATGTGCCCGAGCGACTGATTGACCCCCGGGTTATTCGCAAAGCTCGCCCGATGGCTCGTCAGTTCCGTTTCGGCCCCGTCCAGTTCGCCCTGGTCGATCAGGATCTCCGCCGCGGCAATCACATACTGCGGGTTGCTCGGCTCCAGGTCCGCCGCGCGACGGTATCGCGCCAGCGATTCCTCCGGCTGCTTCAGACGCTCGTACACCACCGCGCTGTAGTACTGAGCTTCCACATTCTCCGGGTCCAGGCTCTCGGCGGTGCCAAACCACGTGAGCGCGCCCTCCAGATCGCCCTGCTCCATCAGGATGCGTCCCTTCAGCACGTGACTCTTCGCGACGTTCGGGTTCAGGCCCAGCGACCGATCGATCGACGTGAGCGCTTTGTCTGTGTTCCCCGCCAGCAACTGCTGCTTGGCGCTCTGCCATTCCATCGCGGACTTCATCGCGGCAAGCTTCTCCTTTGCCGCGCTGCTCTCCCGCCTGGTTGACATCCCGTGTCCGCCACACCCAACCAGCAGCATCGAAACCAGTACGAGCAAGATGATCCGCATGATTCTCTCCGTCAACAGTCTTGTGAGCGGTTTGGGGTCGTGTCGATCCGCACCGGCTCGGGTTCTCGGTCTCATCGACCCGGCGCGGACGCCACTTTCGTGAAGTCCGAAAAGAAACGGCAACCTCGAAAGTCGGTGCTGTTGGCAGCGCATCGCGTGCCGCACCTGTGTCCGCCAAGCGGGCTAGGCCAAACAACCATCCATTGCCCGCCGCGCGGATTACTTCTGTTCCGGGCCGGTCTCGGTCACCGACGAAACTGTCTCGTCAGCAGCCTTGGCATTGCCGAACAACTTGCCGAAGGCCGACACCTTGTTCTTCGCAGCTTCCGTCGGCGACTCGCCAGAGTTCGCCGTTGCCGATGCGACCGGGTTCGCCGCTTTCGGTGTCGCATTGCGCCGAATCACCTGGTCCCAACGCATGCTCATATAAGTCGGGTTCGTCGCGCCAGCCGGTTTCGCCGCGTTGCTGTTCGCTGCAACCGGCGTCGCGGTTGCGGGCACAGCGGGAGTTGCCGACGCGATCGGTGCCGCTTCGACGACCGGTGCCTGAGCAACCGGCTTGGCGACCGGCGCCGCCGCCGGAGCCGTTTCGGGTGCCGGCACGATCGGGAGCACCGACGACGATGTGGGCTTCGCCCTGGTGGTTTCGGTATCGAGCAGCTCGTGCAGCATGCTGCGCTCCGGCCAGACTTCCTTCTTGCCGGTCAGCTTTTCCTGCAGTTCGATCGCTTCGGGCTGCATCGGATCGATCGAGAGCGCCATGTGGAGCTTCCACAATGCCTGCTCGTTCTGGCCTTCCGCCGCCAGTTTGCGTGCATCCATCAGCATCTGCGCCGTCATGCGCTCGCGGCTGAAGGGCAACAAGCCCTCGCGTGTTCCGGCGCGAACCCGGGCGATCATGTCCTGCGTCTTGTCGCCGGTCTCCGCGAGGAAGGTATCCGTGACCACCGAAGGCGTGATCAGGAAGATGATTTCCTGCCGGTCGATCGTGTCTTCCTGCCCGCGGAAGGCATAGCCCACCAGCGGGATGTCGCCCAGCAGCGGAACCTGCTTGCGTGAGATCTGCGTCGATTCACGGAACAAGCCGCCCAGCACCACGGTCTGCCCGTCGCGCACTATGACGTTGGTCGTCAATTCGTTGGTGATCTCGTCGGGCACCGTCACCGTCGAGCCCGAGCTGTTCTTCACATCGCGCACCACGGCCGACGACACGCTGGGCTTGAGTTCAAGCCGGATCGTGTTGTCGTTGCCGACAAACGGACGGAAGTACAACTGAGTACCAGTATCCAGGAACTCGACCGACTGCGTCGTTGCCGTGTTCGTGCTCGTGGTGTTGAGGTAACCCACGCGTTCACCGATCAGCACCCGTGCCGCCTGGCGGTTGAGCGCAAGAATCTTGGGGTTGCTCAGCACGATCGTGTCGGTCACTTCATCCAGCATGCGGATGAACACGCCCACGTCGTTGCTGTAGAGTCCCAATTTCAAAGTCGCGGGACCCGCCACATTGCCCGGGCTCGACGCCAGGCCAAAGGCGCTGTTCTTGCCGGTGTTGCCGCCGACGATCGGCTGATCGCCCGCCGAGCCGTTGACCAGCTTGGTCGAGTTGTTCACGATCAACGCATCCGGAATCCGCAGCGGCCCGCCCACGCCAAGGAAGTCGCCGAAGTTCAGGTTGCCGATGACCGCGAAATCCACGCCGAACGCGTTGTTCTCGTTCACCTTCGCCTGCAGAATCGTCGCCTCGACCAGCACCTGCGCCGGACGCGTATCGAGTTCCTTGATCAGTTTCTCGATCTGCTCCACCTGCTCGGGGAAGTCATAGACCATCACCGTCGACTCGCCCGGATAATCCTCGGCCCCGTTGGGCGTTTCGCTCTTGCCCGGGAAGTTGCCGATCTTCGCGTTGGTCTTGATCACCGAATCCTTGCTCAACAGCGCCTGGGCAAACGACGCGGCATCAACCGCCGCCAGGTAGTTCAACTTGATGACCTTCCACACCCGCTGACGCGATTCCTTCTCGAGCTTCTGCAGGTCCTCGAGCGTGTACACATAAATGAAATTGCCGCGCTCCACATACCCGTAGCCGTTGGCGTGCAGCAGCGCATCCAGCGCCTCGTAGAACGTCACGCCGTACAGGTTCGCAAAGACCTTGCCGTTCACGTTCTTGTACGGGATGATGTTCTTCTGGCTCTGGAGGCTGAGCATCTCGAGCACGGCCGTGATCTCTTCGCCGTTGACCCGCAGATCGACCACGCCATTGTCATCCACCTTCACCGCGTTGGAGCGGATGCTCTTGACGCTGCGAACCTCGCCGTCCATCGTGCCGCCGTTCGGCTTGCCCGCGAACGGATCGACGACACCCTGCTCCCGCACCGGCGATTCATTCCGCTCGGGCTCGTTCGCCGCCGGCTGCGCCGACCAGTTCTGCGAGGCCAGCGTCACCGGAGCCTTGGCCGCCGCCGTCAGCGACGCATCGACGGGCGCCGCCGGAGCGTTCGCGCTGCCGTTGTTCGCACCCGAGTTGTTGGCGTTGGCCGCGAGTCCGGGCTGCGCCGGCTGAGTCGCCGGCTGTCCACCCACCTGCGTCGACGCCTGCTGCGCGCCACCCGTGTACGTGCCCACCTGGGCCCGTCCGACCGCAGCGCCGCAGATCGAAATCAAAATGGCCGCCGGCCACGCGAGCCGGGCCCAGTCGGCGCGGGCCGCGTTGGACGGAATGTTCAGAATCATCGCGAAAGCGGGGCGGTTCTTGGGGTTGGACTGCATGGCGGATTCCTCTTTTTCGGGCAGTTGCTGCGGTGATTCCCCGGTCGGCTCTCGTCGCTCTCGGACGCGCGAGCCGACCCTCCATTCCGATCAAGGGCCCATAGCCCGCGCATCGGACGACGTCTATTTCGACTGGCACGAGGGGTGACTTTGGCACGAAGTTCCAGCCCGCAGCGCGCACGCGGGCACACACCCCACAGGCGCACCCGGAGAGGGTTTGTGACGTCACGCCATTTGTGAAATCGTGAAATCTCCCGGCCCAATAACCAATCGACTTACACTTTTTCGCTCGGGACTGGCACGGTTGTTGCCCGGCCCGGCGATCGGAGACGGCACCAATGGATTTCTGGAAGAAACTCAAAGGCGAACTGATCGACATTGTCGAGTGGCTCGACGATTCCCGCGACACCCTCGTTTACCGCTTCGAACGCCTGAATAACGAGATCAAGTACGGCGCCAAGCTCATCGTCCGCGAGGGCCAGGTCGCCGTCTTTGTCGATCAGGGGCAGATCGCCGACGTCTTCAAGCCCGGCTTCTACACCCTCGAAACCAAGAACCTCCCGCTCCTCTCCACCCTCATGGGCTGGAAGTACGGCTTCGAATCCCCCTTCAAGGCCGAGGTGTACTTCGTCAACACCCGTCAGTTCACCGATTGCAAGTGGGGCACCGCCAACCCCATCATGCTCCGCGACGCCGAGTTCGGCCCCATGCGCCTCCGCGCCTACGGCACCTACGCCTTCCGCGTGGGAGATGCCGCGGCACTCGTGAAAGAAGTCGCCGGCACCAGCGGCCGCTTCACCGCCGACGGCATCACCGATCAACTCCGCAACTTCATCCTCACCTGCTTCTCGGACGCACTGGGCGAAAGCAAAGTCCCCGCCCTCGATCTCGCCAGCAACTACGAGGAACTCTCCTCTCTCATCGCCAGCAAGATCAAGCCCCCCTTCGCAACCTACGGCATCGATCTCACCGCCTTCCTCATCGAAAACGTCTCGCTTCCGCCCGAAGTCGAAGCCGCGCTCGACAAGCGCACCAGCATGGGCGTGATCGGCGACATGGGAAAGTTCACGCAGTTCCAGACCGCGACCGCGATCGGCGACGCCGCCAACAACCCCGCCGGCGGCGGCATGGCCCAAGGCATGGGCATCGGCGCCGGTTTCGCGATGGCAAACCAGATGGCCGGCGCAATCGCCGGTGGCAACGCGCCTCCCCTGCCGGGCGCTCCCGCCACACCAAAGTTCTTCGTCGCCATCGACGGCAAGCAAGCCGGCCCCTTCGACATGGCGACCCTCGCCCAACTCTCCGGCACAGGCAAACTCACGCCGCAGACTCTCGTCTGGAAACAAGGCATGCCCGCCTGGGCCGCTGCATCCGAACTCCCCGAACTCGCCGAAACCCTCGGCCACAACCCGCCGCCGCTCCCCTAGCGCCTTTCTCCGAAGCCCCTCCCCGAGGTAGGAGGTTGGGGGTGGGCTGTCATGCGCGCAGTGTGCTTTCACGATATTCTCGCGCGCCATACCTGGCTCTCCGTCGCTCCGTCTCCCTCTTTCTGCTCCATCGAGTTCATCTCTTCTTTCAAGTTGATCTCCTTTCTCCCCTCCGCCAACCTCCGTTCCCTCCGCGCACTCCGCGTTCTCTTTCTTCCCAATGTCTGATCCCGAATCCATCGACTCCGTTTCCCTCCCCGGCGTTCACCGCACCTTCCCCTGCTCCCAATGCGGCGCCGATCTCGCCTATTCCCCCGGCGAAAGCGCCCTCAAATGCACCCACTGCGGCACGCTCAACGCAATCCCGGCTCCCCAAACCGTTGTCGAAGAGGCCGACTACATCGCCGCGCTCGACGATCTCGAGCACAACGCCGACACCATCGAACGCCTCGAAGTCCGCTGCGATAGTTGCGGCGCCAACGTCGAGTTCCCCGACAACGTCACCAGCCGCCAATGCCCCTTCTGCGGCAGCCCGATCGTTGCAAGCGCCGTTTCCAAAAAGCGCCTCAAACCCACCGCAGTCCTGCCCTTCAGCATCACCCGCCGCGCGGCAATCGAGTGCTACCGCACCTGGCTGAAGTCCCGCTGGTTCGCCCCCACCAAACTCGCCCGCGAAGCCTTCCTCGACGGCGCCTTCGTCGGCGCGTACATGCCCTTCTGGACATACGACTGCGTCGCCACCACCGATTACATCGGACAGCGGGGCGAAGATTACTGGGTGACCGAGTCCTACACCACGACCGTCAACGGCAAATTGGTCTCGCAAACCCGCCAGGTTCGCAAGACGCGCTGGTACCCCGCGTCAGGCACCGTCGTGGACAACTTCGACGACGTGCTCATCCCCGCCAGCACCTCGTTGCCTCTGAACAACCAGGCCGATGCCGAGCCCTGGGGCCTGAAAGAACTCGCTCCCTACGACGACGCCTACCTCGCCGGATTCCGCTGCGAGAGCTACAGCATCGATCTCCAAAGCGGCTTCGAAGGCGCCAAGCAGCGCATGCGTCCGACGATCGAATCAACAATCTGCGCCGACATCGGTGGCGATCACCAGCGCATCCTCTCCATGCGCTCCAGTTACGACCGCATCACCTTCAAGCACATCCTGCTGCCGATGTGGGTCAGCGCCTACCGCTTCAACCGCAAACTCTTCCGCGTCCTCATCAACGGCCGCACCGGCGAACTCATCGGCGACCGCCCCTACAGCCGCTGGAAGATCGGCTCGCTCATCGCCATCCTGCTAATCATCGTCGGCATCATCGTGCTCATCGCCAGCCAGCGCTAGTCAAAAAGAAAAAGGACCCATGACTGTCATGGGTCCTCGTCGCTCTAAATTTGGCCTGTTGCTTCCCCTCCGCATTTGGCCCTTTGGCCCTTTGAAAATTTGGCCATTTCCTAGTGCTTCTCCGTCGCGTCCGCCGTCTGCTGCTTCGCGATCTCCGGTTCCACCATCTTCCGTTCCGGCTCCGCATACGCAGTCCGCGGCACATTCGTCACCAGGCGAAGTTTCACCCAGATCAGCATGCCCAGCGCCAGCACCATCGCCATCGACATCGCCGCGCTCTTGAGCGTGATGCCGCCGCCGAAGTCCTTGCTGCCTTCCATCCCGATGTCGGGTTTGTTGTTCACCCCATCGGCCCCGCTGTTGATTTCGCTGTTTCCCACGTCGCCTCCGTTCTAGAAGCCCCTTCCCGAAGGGAAGGGGTTCGGGGGTGGGCGCCATTCGCGCAAACCCACCCCGCACACCATCGCAACTCCACAGTGGCATCGCCTTTCGGGGCGCTGTCCTTGTTTTCGTTTCAATCCCCCGAGATCTTCGTCACCATCACCCGCCCCGTGTATCCCTGCACCGTGATCCTGAAAACCTGCCCCGATCCGACAACTTCCAGCGATCCGTCCGCCGCCGGCGTGTTGCTCCCCGCCGCGGCAACCGGTGCCCCCAGTTCATCAAAGATCAGCGTCGCCGTGTTGTTGAAGTTGATGTTCTTGAAAGTGGCATCGCCGTACGTCGTTCCGCCGATCATCCGCGTCGTGATCGCGTCTACCGTCGGATCGACCGTCGTCCCCGGCACGCGGCACGTGATGTACGAGCCTTTCTCGACATCGAACACGATCGCCCGCCCCTGTTGCATCGCCAACGCGTCCGACTGCAACTCGGTAATGTCCGAGACAATCGTCCGCAGCGCCGACTGCACGCGGAACACGCCCGTCTGCTTGAACGCCGGAACCGAAAGCGACGCCGCGATCCCCAGCACGGTCACAACGATCAGCACCTCGATGAGCGTGTAGCCCGATCGAGCGGAGCGAAGGAGCAAATTGGTTTGCTGCGTTGTCAAAGCATTGCTCACGGAAGTGGTTTGTCGTTGGCGTCGAAGCACGAAGCCCAGACGTCTCCTGTAGCCGGGTTGAAGATCCATCCATACGCCGAGGTGGGCGACGCATCGGGCCCGGTGCCGAAAGTGATCGTGCTCCCATTTGTCCCGGCGACCAGATTCGCCGGTGGGTACAGAAAATACCCACTCGTCATCAACTCTCCCCAGCTTCCGTTGCCCGCCGAGACGTTTGGAAAACGCGCGTTGTTCCGTACGTAGTACACGCCCAGAGCCTGGCGGAGCTTCACGAGTTGATCCACCGTCGCTTGCTTCTTCGCGTCACTGGTGGCGTTGGCGTACTGCGGGACGACCATCGCAGCCAGGATTCCGAGAATCACCACGACGATCAGAATTTCAACCAGTGTGAATCCCTGCCGAGAGCGACCGCTCGAATAAGTCTGGAACATGCGGCACCACTCTCCTTTCGAGGCACTCGATAAGACTTCACCGAAAGAGAACCGGGCCCGTTTCCGAGCCCGGTCTTTAAGAATTCCTTGCGAGCGCACTCAGGGCACAGAGACGCCCGGGGTGATCTTGCCGTAGTTGGGGTCGGTCTTGTCGTTGTTGAAGTTGGTGGCGCAGAGCGAGCTCTGGCCGTTGGCATCGGTGTACCAATACCAGCCGGTGGCGGTGCTGCTGCCGACGTTCACCGTCGAGAGCCCATTGAACGGATTGAGCGGCGCGGACTTGACGTAGCCGTCCTTGATCATGTCATCCCACACCGTGGTCGCCGTGAAGTCCGGATACGCGTTCGTGCGGGCGCGGAACAACTCGATCTGGTTGTTCAGCGTGTCCAACTGGGCCTTGATGTTGCCCGCCTGCGCATCCTGCGTCGCATTCGTGAACTGCGGCACAACGATCGCCGCCAGAATGCCCAGGATGACCACCACGATCAGAATTTCGACCAGCGTGAAACCCTTGCGAATCGTCTGCTTCAACATTCCCGACTCCTTGCTTGTGGGCCTTGGCCAACAGGCCCGCCCGATTCCCGAAATGCTCCGCCTCGCTCAACCCTGCTTCTGCACCCCGTTGCCGGAGTCCCACGCCCGCCCCGAAGGCAGACCCAAAAGCGAGGAAACCAGTTTGTCCCCTCCCGGTTCGCGAACCCGCGACCGAGGACCGTCCAGAGCCGCAAAGCTCCGTCGGTCAGAGTTCAACATCGGAAACGCATCGGCACAAAGTCACCCCGCGTGATCGAGTTGCCCTCAACTCGCCTCCGTCTGTGCCGTCTGCACCACCCACGCCACGCCCGAAAAAAACTGGCTTCGCGCGCCGACGTTTCCTGCACATCGGGCAACGCCCAATGACGTCGCGAGCCTCGTTCTGTCTCTCAGCCCGGAGGGCGAGCGATCGTTGCCCGCAGTCACCGCGTTTCGCACCGCTCGCCCAGTCTCGTTCTCAAGCATCCGCACCCCGAAGAAGCACACGACCCTCGGCAACCCACACAACATCGCAATCGCGAACCCCGCATTTAGAAATCCCAAATCCCCGCTCCGCGAAACTCCGCTCTCTCCGCCACTCCGCGTTCTCTCGCGATTTCCGCAGTTGGACGACACCGCCCTCGCCATCGAAAAACACGACCATTCGCATTGCCTCTCCCCATTCCACCCGCGGCATTCACAACGAGCCCGTAACAAAGTGAAGCGCACCTTCGCTCCGTTCCCGCCTTCCGCAATCGAGTTCCGAATCCAAAGCCCCACACCTCTCCTCGGGCCAAACGCGCAGTTACGCCTTTTTTGAACCAAAACAGTGCGACAACGCACCCCCTCTTTCCATTTTGCAAAATTCAATTCATCTCCCCGCCGCGCAACGGCTTACACGCGTTTTCGCGCAGGCCCCAGTTACGGTTATTTCGGGCCATTGGCGCTTCGCGCCCCCTCTATAG
>JAHBXG010000044.1 GCA_019636565.1 Phycisphaeraceae bacterium | reverse complement strand
GGAGATCAACTACGCGCGAAAGGCAATCGCCGGCCGTTTCAGCCGTTTCGATTTGCCGTTTTTGGACGCGAGGATCGTCATGTGGGCGAGAGCATAGGCGCGAAAGCGATGGTCGGCGAGCGAGGCCGAACGGGGCGAGATCAAGCAGTTGCTGTTTCACAGCGTGAGCGCTATCGCGGCGGCGATGCACAGCACGGGGAGAAAGGAACAGAGCTTGGATCCGCGGACAAGGCGGCGAAGGACATTCGAAAATCCGGCATCCGGCCCGCGGAAACGCACCAGCGCGCGCGGTTGAAAATGCCCGGTTCTCCGGCAGGATGGTCGGAAAGGGTTCTTGTGGCGCGTGCCCGACATCCGGTCCTATGGGCAGACCAGCACGTCATATGCAACGACAAGGATCGAAAAGTCGGCATCGTCTACAAAGCCGTCGGCGTTCAGATCGGCGCGGCATCCGCGGGGCATCGCCACATCCGAACAGTCAATGAGGTCGTAGGCGATCACGAAGATCGAGAAATCCGCGTCCTCTACCAGTCCGTCGTTGGTAAGGTCCGAAGGACAGGCCGTGCCGCTGACTTTGAAGCGGCGATCCGCGAAGGAAGAGCCGCGCTGATTTTCACCGGCAACGTACCATCGATACTCTGTGCCGGGCCGAAGCAGCGAGCCGGCAACGGTGAACGTGCCGCCGGTGACATTCTCCATCTGGGCAATCGGGACCTGCGGACGACTGCCGTCCGCCCCGACGTCGTACACGGACACATGGTCGAACGAAGCTCCGGAGCCCGATGTCCAGGTAAGCGAGAGATTCGCCTTCGCAACCGTTGCATTCGCCGCCGGAGAACCGAGCGTGGCGGCACCGGGACCCGCAATCCAGTTGCTGGGTCGCACGGCGAATCCCAAGATGTCTATTGCACGCACGTCCGGCAATTGCAGATAGCGTCCGTTCTTCCACCAATTAATGCCCGGAGAATTGGCTCCACGCATGATCCCGATGTAGCTGTTGCTGTCGATGGCGTAGTCGCCCCAGTGTCCGGGTTGGTCGCCGTCGATGCCATCATCTCCGGAACCAGGCCCGACCGCAGCCACATAGCACTTGGAGGCATCATCGAGAGCTGTCGCGATTTCAGCGTGTTTTCCAATGCGAAGTTCCCGTTCCCCTGAGTCGCATTCGGTCGAATCGATTGCTCGTGTACCCAGCTGGGTCATCGGGAAGCGAAAGAGATCAAACGCCGACACATAGTTGTAGAAGAACGACTGCGCTTCCTCGGAATCCGACTTAAAACCGAGCGCATGGCCGATTTCGTGGGTCACGATCGCCTGAAAATCCCGTTGGTCTTCTAACACCGGAAATTGTCGTGACTGGGTGGTAAACCGCTTTGATTCAGCCGGATTGAACGCAATCTGTATGGGGTTTCCTGTGGAGTACCCATACAGCACTTCCAGTTGAGGAAGCGACAGGGTGATGCCGGTGGTCGTGGTCGAACTCGAAGTGCCCCAGCGATAAGGAATGGAAAACAGCGGGAGTGCGCCGTACAGATCGAGTTCGTCGGCGTTGACGTCGAAGTTGTCCAACGCATTGGTGATCAGGCGGGATCGAAGACCCGTCCAATTGCGAGGCTCGCGCGAGCTCGGGTCCGTTTGCGCGTTCGTGCTTGGTGAAAGCTGATCGTCCCAGTAAATGGCCACGGTCAATTCGAAGGCATTGTTCTGGAGCAAATCGTTCCATTCATCGCAGGCGCGCTGGATTGCAGCCCGAACAGCCGACTCGTTTGATTGCAGATAGCTCGGCGCGCCGCTGTGAAAATAGTTGAAATAAATCGGCCCGCCCGTTCTGTCTTTCAAGCGAGCATGAATCGGAAGAGTGCGCTCTGCGTCATCGGGGGAGACCATACCGACGCGCACTCGCTCCGAGCCGGGGATTTGCCGTCCCGAGATTTCATCCGATTCGCGCGGCGTGGTGAAAACAAACCGGACCTCCCACGCACCGTCCGGAGAAAGAACGACGTAGCCCGGATATTTCAATGCCTTTCCGAGTTTCCAAGCGGGCGGTGCGTATGACATCGAGAGCGCCGCGTGCGTGCGCGCCGCGTTGTCCTGGTAAAACACCGGCAGGTATTCCGGAACCACCGATGCCAGTTGTTCGGGGCGTACGCTGTCGACTTGCCGGAATTCAATCCGCGTATTTCCGTCCGCGCTGCAGATAATCCGCTCCGGAACTTTGTCTATGGAGGCTGCGTCGGCAAGCGCCGCTGCCGGAAAGAGAAAAGAGACGGCGAGCGCAAGCGATCAGAAGCGGATTTGCATCATGTTGAATGTGCCCTATTCGACGTCGGGTCGACCTGAGATGGAAAAGTTCGATGATTTCCGGCACCCTCCGGTCGGAAAGACGGGAACACGGAGTTGCAGGGGAACGCGGTCGCTGTTGAGAATTGCCTGCCGGGTAAGACGTTCTGTGCCCATGCAGATTTCCCAATGGGCGGTTTCGGGGCTGTACGCGACTCCCTGAGGAACGAGCGCCATGCGCGAACCTGCCGAGTCGTTGCTCGCGTTCATTGCAAAGACACGATCAGAAAGCGACCCGCTTCCGCCGACTGCTAGTCCGCTGATCCGCCGATTTCTCAGGTCGGTGAAGACGGGTACTGTCGGCGAAGGGTGCGAGGGCGTGGGAATGAGTTCGATTCGGAATTCGCCGGTGGCCGCGTCGGCCACGATCGCATCTGGATATTCAGCAGGATTCTGAACTTGGCATCCAAATTGAATGCCCAAGAGGCACACCACCAAGGGAGCGACTGGGATTGAGGAACGGAAAACCATCAACGCCAGTATACAACAAAACCCGCCGGTGTGCGACTGGCTGATGGTACAAGCGGGATCAGGTTTTACGCAATTGTAATGCTCTTATCGAGATACACATCCTGCACCGCGTTCAGCAGCTTCACACCATCGGCCATGCTCTTCTGGAACGCCTTGCGTCCCGAGATCAGCCCCATGCCACCGGCGCGCTTGTTCACAACGGCCGTGTGCACCGCGTCCTGAAGGTCGGCTGCGCCTTTGGATTCGCCCCCGGAGTTGATGAGCGGAATGCGGCCCATGTAGTTGTTGAGGATCTGGTAGCGGCAGAGATCGATGGGGTTGCCGCCCTTGCCGGTTTCGTCGCTGCCGCAGAGCTGGGTGTAGACGCGCTTGTCCCACTTGCCGTAGGAAGAGCCGCCGGTGTTGAGCGCTGCGTACCCGCCGTTGTTGGTGGGGAGCTTCTGCTTGATGATGTCGGCCTTGATGGTCGCGCCGAGGTGGTTGGCCTGGCCGGTGAGGTCGGCTGACGAGTGGTAATCGACGCTCTTGCCGTCGGCGCCCGTGACTTTGAAGTGCGAGTTGCGGGTGTAGCACCAAAGCACAGTGACGAGGCCGTAGGAGTGGGCCTCTTCAAACATGTCGGAGACGTAGGCGATTTCCTCGCGGCTGGAATCGTTGCCGAAGTAGATGGTTGCGCCGACGGCGACCGCGCCCATCTCGTAGCACTGGCGGACGCTGCCGAAGTACGACTCTTTGAAGATGTTGGGATAGGTCAACATCTCGTTGTGGTTGAACTTGACGAGGAAGGGGATCTTGTGGGCGTACTTGCGCGCGACCGAGCCGAGCACGCCGATGGTCGAGGCGACGGCGTTGCAGCCTCCCTCGATGGCGAGCTTGACGATGTTTTCGGGGTCGAAGAACTGCGGATTCGGAGCGAAGGAGGCACCGGCGGAGTGCTCGACACCCTGATCGACGGGGAGGATGCTGACATAGCCGGTGCCACCGAGGCGACCGTGATTCAAGATCGTCTGGAAGTTGCGGAGCGTGGTGACGTTGCGATCGGTCTGGCTGAAGACGCGATCGATGAAGTCGGGGCCGGGGAGGTGCAGTTGGCTCTTGGAGACAGTCTTGGACTCGTAAGCAAGGAGTGCCGCGGCGTCGTTGCCAAGGATTTCGCGGACGTTGACCGATGGCGTAGCGGGAGAGATCATGGACCGGCTCCGAGTAAAGACCAAACACAAGAGAAATTGCCGCGTGCGGAAGCGCGCGGCACAGAAGCGATTCTAGCGTGGTCGAGGCCAATCGCAGGACCGAGAAAATCAGCGACAGAGTGAAGCAGGCGCACGGAGCAAGTACGCAATAACGCTGATTTGCACAGGGAAACTACGTCCGAATACTCGATGTTCGAACCCGGACCTGTCGGTTAGCGAAAATCGCCAGCAATGTCAAGGCCATTCTCGCGGGCGTCCGGGAAAAAAGTGGCAAACGCGGACTTTGGTGGCATTGTTAGTGTGGCCGGCGTTCCGCGCTGGCCCTGTCTCAGGAGTCTCTGCAGGGCGACAGAGCCCAAAGGGACCTGAGGCCGCAAAGTTGCCTGTTCTACACCACCGGCGGGATCGAGTCGAAAGATTCGATTCCGTCGTTCTTTTTGCACCCTTTCGGGCACGCACCCGGGGCTTCTTTCCGCGCCCCGGCGTGAGTTCGTGCGACGAAATGGGCCTGGGTGGCTACTCGGGCTTCCGCCAGTTGTAGTCGGGGTCCTTTTGGAGAACGGCGGCGGATTGCTTGACGCAGCGGAGACAGGCGATGGCCTCCGGGTGGTGCGTGCTGGCCCAGAGCGGAGCGGGGCGATTTTCGAGGCACAAGGTGCACTTGGAATCGGCGGGCGCAGTAGCGCGTTTCTCGATCGCGAGGATGCGGAAACTGACGGTCAGGCATTCGGAGCAGATGCACGAACCCTGGTGTCCTTCGACCATGTGGCGTGTGTCGGTCCATTCGCGCCGGCAAAAGTCGCACATCACGTCGGACATCTGGACGTTGTTTTCATCGGTGCCGGGGCGACGCATTTCGAGTCCGGGTCAGGTGGCGGAGAGTTCGCTGCCCACGAGTTGGGTGCGGACGAGACGCTGGTAAATCTCGCAGCGGGCAAGCAGTTCGTGGTGGCGGCCGATGTCGGCGACCTTGCCGTAGTCCATCACGACGATCCGGTCCGCCTGCACGACGGTGCTGAGACGGTGGGCGACTATGAGGCTGGTGCGGCCCTGCGAGAAATCGGAAATCGCTTCACCGATCTTGCTTTCGCTCTCGGCGTCGATCATGCTGGTGGCTTCGTCGAGGATGAGGATGGCCGGATCGCGGAGAATCGCCCGGGCGATGGCGAGGCGTTGGCGCTGGCCTCCGGAAAGGCTTAGCCCCTGCTCGGCAACCGGCGTATCAAGGCCCTGTGGAAGGCGGCGGATGAACTCGAGAGCGCGGGCCTTGCGGGCGGCTTCGATGATTTCTTCTTCGTTGGCGTCGGTCGATCCGTAGGAAATGTTCTGGCGGATGGTGCCGCTGAAGAGGACGGTTTCCTGCGTGACGACGCCGATCTGGCGGCGGACCGAACGCACCGAGAAATCGCGGATGTTCAGGCCATCGATGAGGATGTCGCCGACTTGCGGATCGAAAAGACGGGGGACGAGGGAGAGGAGGCTGGTCTTGCCGCAGCCGTTGGGGCCAACGAAGGCAACGGTTTCGCCGTGGGCGATGTTGAGCGTGACGCCGTCGACCGCGGGGCGAGGCTGATTGGGATAGGAGAAGGTGACGTCTTTGAATTCGAGGGAGCGTTTGTGCCGGGGGAGTTTCGCCAGCCTGAAGCCGTGGCCGGGTTCAGGAACGGACTTGAGGAGCTCGGCGAGGCGGTCGGCCGCGGCGGTTCCGATCTGGACATCCGTGATGATTCCGGTGAGAGGTTTGAGAGCGCCGCCGGCAACGCCCAGAGCGCCGAGCGCGACGAGGAAGGAACTGGGGTCGAGGGCCTTGTCGATCATCGCCTTGATGGCGATGAGTGCGAGCGTGCCCAAAGCGATCACGGCGACGGCCTCGACGAGAGGGCTGGCGAGAGACCGGGCTGTACGCACGCGATTGAGTTCGCGGAGCATCTTCTTGTTGGCCTTGTGGAATCGGCCCACTTCGGCTCGTTCGGCGGTGTGGACCTTGACGACGCGAAGGCCTTGAAGGGATTCGGTCGCGACCCGGTAGAGATCGCTTTGGCGTTCGAGCGCGCCCTTGGAGCCCTTTTTGATGCGTCGGGAGAGTTGGCGGATGATGATGCCGATAACGCCGCCCGCGACAACGGCGACAACGGACAGGCGCCAATCCACGATAAGCGCGACGACGACGGCGGCGAGGGCCTTGGTGCCTTCGGCGAAACCCTTGCCGACGACACTGAGCATGGCGCCCGACATCATGCCGGTGTCGTTGACGACGCGGCTGATCATGTCCGAAGGCCCGGTCGTGATCACGTCGCGCAGTGGGCGCTTCAGGACGCGGCGAAACGCCTCTCGCCGCAGGTTGGTCAGAATGCGGTTGACGAGTGTCTGGGTAAGAAAGGCGTGCAGGAAACTCGAAGTGGCACCCAGAATGGTGAGCACGCCAAGACCGACGAAAATCCACAGCGCGGCGGAATAGGCGCCGGTGGGGAGAGAGTCGATGACGTTTTGCGGGATGGTGATGCGATCGGACAGCCAGTGGGGGAGGCGGGCGATTCGGTCGTTGAGGCTGGACGCGAGAACCGGCAGATCTCGGATGGTCTGGTCGGGCGCGCCGGGCTGCGAGTTGAAGACGTTCTGGAGGACGGGCTGGAGCGCGAGGATGGCCGTTCCGAGGCCGGCGGCAGAAAAGAACGCCAGCACCAAGGCCCCGAAGAGAGCGCCGGGGTAACGGAACATTCGCAGAGAAAAGATGAGGAAGTTGCGCATCGGGAGAGCCCCCCAAGGGTAGCGGCGTGCATGGCGGGGCGATCCCGTAGTCTTCCGGCCGGATCTACTCTTGCTCGCCGATCGGCAACGAGGGACTCGCATGAGCAACGGATCGATCAAAACGGTGGCGGTGACTGGCGCGACGGGCTTTGTCGGGAGCGAGATCGTCGCGGAACTGATCCGGCGCGGCTTTGGCGTGCGGGCGCTGGTGCGTGATCGGAAGAAAGCGGCGGCGGTGCTGCCCCGGGCGTCGGGGGGCGCGGCGATTAGCTTGGTCGAGGGCGATATTCACGACGGCGTGTCGGCGAATGCTCTGCTGGAGGGCGTGCAGGCGTGCGTTCACCTCATCGGGATCATCCGCGAACAACGCGGAGGCGTGACGTTCCATCGGATGCACGTGGCGGCGACGCGGGTGATCGTGGAGGCGTGCCAGAGCGCGGGGGTGAAGCGGTATCTGCACATGTCGGCTCTCGGAGTGAGCGATCACGGCATTTGCGCCTACCAGACCACAAAGTGGGAAGCAGAGCAGATTGTGCGGCGGAGCGGGCTTGACTGGACGATTTTTCGGCCGGGCCTCATTCACGGGGCCAAGAGCGAGTTCATGCACACGGCGGTGCAGTGGGTGAAGGGCGAGGTGCCGCCGTGGATCTTCATGCCGTACTTCACACGTGGGTCGGAGGAAAAGAACGTGCCGCTGGGGGGCGTGTCGCGGGTGATCCCGGTTGTTCAACCGGTCGTTGTGGAAGACGTGGCGAAAGCGTTCGTTTCAGCTTTGGAGCGGTCGGACGCGATTGGGGAGACGTTCAATCTGGTCGGGTCGGAGCAGATCAGTTGGCCGGAAATGCTCAACGAAATCCGGGATCGGGTGCACGGCGCGAACGACAATTTGAGCGCTTGGGGTGTGCCTTCGGAACTCGCGGCAATGAAAGCGACGGTGGCGCAGTACTTGGGGCTGGGTGGTTTGCTGCCGTTTGATCGCGGGATGGCGCTCATGGGCGGACAAGACGGCGTCGCGGAGACGGAAAAAGTAAAAGCGCAACTGGGGTTGAACGCTCGGCCGTTCCGCGCGAGTTTCCGGCAGTACGCCGATTCGCTCTGATTCCCGGCAATTCGGCGGAAAGCGACAGCGGTGCGGAAGTGCGACGAGACCGGTGCGGCCTCGGGAGTCGCTATTGTCCCACTATGAGTCTGCGTTTTCGCAAGCGGCTACTGGAGCATCTCAAACACGACGACTACACGGCGCGGAGCGCGGGGCAGTTACGCGACGATCTGGGCGTGGAGGAGGCGGACCGGACGGAGTTTGATGAGGCGATCGAGGAACTCAAGGCCGAGCGGCTGGTCGAGGTGGCTCCGAACGGTGCGATCGGCCTGCCGTCGTTGATGAGCAAGGGCGGGTTTGTCGTCGGGAAGTTCCGCAAGGCGATGAAGGGATTCGGCTTTGTCGAGCCGCAGGAAGCGGTTCGGGAAGGTTCGATCTTCGTGCCTCCGGATGCGACGAGCGATGCGCTGACGGGGGACATTGTCAAGGTGGCTGTGCGTCGCGATACCGGGCGCGAGCGATCGGGGTTTGGCGATGGGCCTCAGTTTGTGGGCGAGATCGTCGAGATTGTCAAGCGCAAGCGCAGTTGCTTCACTGGAGAACTGGTGAAGCGGGGCGGCCAATGGATCGTTTTTCCGGACGGGCGCGAGGTGACGGAGCCGATCGTGGTGCGAGATGCCGCGGCCAAGAACGCACCCGAGGGCAGCAAGGTCATCATCGAGATGGTGGTGTATCCGCAGGGTTCGGTGCTGGGCGAGGGCGTGATCACCAAGGTGCTGGGGGATGCGGGGCGGCCGGACGTCGAGACGGAGGCCGTGATCGCGGCGTTTGACCTGCCGGGAGAGTTTCCGGAAGAGTGCAACGATCAGGCGCGCGAAGTGACGGTTTCGTACGACGAGCGGATGGCCGAGTATCAGAAGACCGGTATTTCGTGCTTTGAGAAGGAGGGTTGGGGCGGACGCGCGGACCTGACGCAGGACTTCATTATCACGATCGACCCGCCGGACGCGAAGGACTACGACGACGCGATCTCCATCAGCAAGCTTCCGGACGGCGGTTGGGAAGTCGCGGTGCACATTGCGGACGTCGCGTACTTCATCCCGCCGGGTTCGGCGATTGATGAAGAGGCGAAGGACCGCTGCAACAGCGTGTATCTGCCGCGTCGGGTGATCCCGATGATCCCGGAACTATTGAGCAACGGCATCTGCTCGCTGCAGGAAGGTGTGCATCGCTTCTGTAAGTCGGCGTACATGACGTACGACAAGTCGGGCGTCGTGAAGGCGGAGGGCGTGCAGAACACGCTGATCAAGAGCGCCAAGCGATTGACGTATCTGGAGGCGCAGGCGCTGATCGATGGGGACTTTACCGAGGCACGCCGGCACGCGAAGACGCTGCCCAAGTACACCGATCAGTTGCTCGAAACGCTGCAGGAGATGAACACCTGCGCGAAGGCGATCGAAGGCCGGCGGAACCGGCAGGGGATGATCAGCCTTGAGTTGCCCGAGGTGGTGCTGATCTATGACGATAACGGGCACGTGATCGATGCGGAGCGTGAGGATCAGGCGTACACGCACAAATTGATCGAGATGTTCATGGTTGAAGCGAACGAGGTGCTGGCCCGCCTGTTCGAGAAAATGGATGTACCCCTGCTGCGCCGCACGCACCCGGATCCGACGCCGGGAGATGTGGACGGCTTGCGAAAAGCGGCGATGGTGGCGGGGTTCAAGATCCCCAAGAACCCGACGCGTGAGGAATTGCAGAGCCTTCTCAACGCGACGCGCGGCACGCCGGCGAGCCGCGCCGTGCACATGGCGGTGCTGCGGACGATGAGCAAAGCGGAGTACTCGCCCGCGCTGATCGGGCACTTTGCGCTCGCGAGCGCTGCGTACGCGCACTTCACCAGCCCGATCCGGCGATACGCGGACCTCACGGTGCACCGTGCGCTGGCGGAATACCTGCGCCAGACCAAGAACGCTTCGAACCGCCCGAAAAATGATGGTGAGCGGAAGGCGCTCGGGCGGAAACTGCGGGATTCGGACATGTGCCCGGATCAGGAAGCGCTCCTCCAGATCGGGCGCCACGCCACGATGCGTGAAGAGAACGCCGAATCGGCGGAGCGGTCGCTCCGGCAGTTCCTGGTGCTGCAGTTGCTCGAAAAGCACGTCGGCGAGAGCTTCAAGGGGGTCATCACCGGGGTTTCGCCCAAGGGAATCTTCGTCCAGATCGACAAGTACCTTGCGGAAGGGTTTGTCAAGAAGGAAGATCTGCCGGGCGACACCACGCGCGAGAATCTCACGCCGTTCTGGAAGGTCGATCCGCGCACGGGAGCGCTGGTGGATCAGCGCTCGGGTCGCTCGTACAACATGGGCGACACGGTGAGCGTGAAGGTGGTGGCGGTCGACCTCCCGACGAGGCGGATGGATCTGGTTGTGGATGCGGGCGAGGCGCGTGCCGCGGGCAAGGCCAAACAGATCGCGCCCAAACTCGGGCTGGGCGGCGGATTTGCAAAGGGACAGGGCGCCGGCTTCGGCGATCTTGGCAGCCCGGGGCGGACCGGTTCGCAGCGACGGAGCCAGAAAAGCAAGAACCGCGACAAGGGCAAGCCGAACTGGCGGAAGGATCGCGGGCGCTGACTCACTTCGCGCGTATCGCGCGTATCGCGCGCACGGGCGGAGCGTCTAAGCACGGTCGCGGAGCGGGCTTGTAGCTTGGTGCGCGCCGACCGGTTGAATGATCCGTCACTTTCACTAGACTCCGATCGTGCTTGTTCAAGACCCATCCGCGACACCCCGACTGAAGATCATCATTGATTTGATGCGGGATGCGAGCCGCGCACGCGAACCGGCGGATGTGTTCAAGGTTTTCGGCCCGCGGATGTGGCGGATCAGGCCGATCGAATTCTTTATCTCGGTCTCAACGCGCGGCCAGCCCACGGGCAGTTTCAAGATCACCCGCTACTACGACGTGCGCGAGTTTCAGTCGCGGCTGGAAACGGGCGATTCGAGTCTGCCCGATTCGGTCAATCCAAACCCCTGGGCGACTTTTCATCAATTGCCCGTCCACACAAGCGGTTTCGTCGCGGACTGCATACGCGACGGCACGCCCAAAATAATTCGCGACCTGCACATCACCAACGACCCGGTGTTCGGCGAATTGCTCTCCGAGTTTCGCAGCGCCGTCGCCTGCCCGCTTTACGACGGTGGCGAAGTTCTCAACTGGTCCATTCAGTTGCGGCGCGATCCCAACGGGTTCGACGAGCATCGCTTCGAAGACGCGTTCATGCTCGGCAACCTGATCGGGTCGATTACGCGCAATCTGGTGGCGCTGAAGGAAGTCGAGCGTCTGAACAAGGTGCTGACCGCGCAATTCGAGGAAGTGGCGAGGGTGCAGCAGTCGCTTCTGCCGGAGAGGATGCCGGATGTGCAGGGGCTGGCGGTCGCGACCAGTTACCTCACGAGCGATCAGGCGGGGGGCGACTACTACGACTTCCTGCCGATGCCCGGGAACAAACTGGGGATTCTGGTTGCCGATGTTTCCGGGCACGGTGCGGGCGCCGCGACCATCATGGCGATGCTGCGGGCGATTCTGCACTGCTATTCGGGTGGCGACGGGAGCGCGGCCGGCGTTCTGCGCTTTGCGAATCACCGTTTGCTGGCTTCAAGGCTCGAAGGAAACTTTGTCACAGCGTTTTTCGGTGTGTTCGACCCGGCGACGGCGCGACTGAACTACGCCTCGGCCGGGCACAACCCGCCGCGGTTCTTGAGCGCACAGACACGCTCGATCCGCGGCATCGAAGACGGCGCCGGGCTTCCGCTGGGCATCGCCGACGACTTCGATATCTGGAGCGAAGATCTGCAATTGCTGCCCGGTGATTCGATCGTGCTCTATACCGACGGAATCACCGAAGCCTTCGGGAGCGACAGCAAGCCGGGGGGGCTTGACATGTTCGGGGTGGAGCGGCTCGACGCGGCAATTCTCGCGAGCGACGGACGACCCGACACGATTATCGAGAACATCCACAAATCGCTGTTCGAGCACACCCGGGCGCGGACGCGGGCGGATGATCAGACGCTGGTCGCGCTGCAGTACGTCGGGCCGGATCGCTGCCTCTATCCGCCGCTCCGCAGCGAGGTGTAGGCGCGGTCGTTTGCTTCGATTCCGGCTCTTACGCTTGAGCGTGTCCTATTCACTTCCGCAATACGAATGGTTCACCAAGCCTGATCCGGGTTCCGGTGAGGTTGGCTTGCGCTTCGAATGCACAATGTGCGGCAACTGCTGCTCAGGCCCTGAGGGGTACGTGCTGGTGGACGATGAGGAGGCGACCGGCTTGGCCGGGCGCATGGGCCTTGGCGTGCCCGAGTTTCTTGAGCGATACACGAGGCAAACGAGCGCAGGGCGATCGCTGACCGAGAAACTCACGCCGCATGGAAACGACTGCGTGTTTCTGGACCGAGAGAAGATTCCGGGCAAAGCGGTCTGCGGCGTGTACGACCTCCGGCCGAAGCAGTGTCGCACGTGGCCGTTCTGGAAGAGTCTGCTGGTCAGCCGCAAGCGCTGGGAGTTGGCGTCCCGAATGTGTCCGGGAATCAACAGGGGCCCGCGGTTTGAACCAGAGGAGATCGCGCAACGGCGTGATGTGATCGATATTTGAGGGCGACGCGAAAACACCGTGAGTAATCCGAGTTCATCTTCGTGGCTGGCCGCGGCACGCTCGCCGAGTGTGGCGGCGTCGCTGGAAGCGGTATACGCGATGATCGCGGATCAGATCGAGGCGCGCGGGCCGGCGTGCTGGGCCAGCGGCCGGTGCTGCAATTTCGAGAAGGCCGGGCATCGCCTGTATACAACCGGCCTCGAAGCGGCATACTGCGTGGCGAGACTGGAAGTGCCACTGACGATGGAGGCGCTGGATGCCGCGGCGGCCCGCGGCGGGTGTGCCTTTCAGGTGGCCAATATCTGCGGCGTGCATGCAATCAAGCCGAGCGGCTGCCGTGTGTATTTCTGCGATCGGTCGGCTCAGCAATGGCAGCACGAACTGACGGAACGAGCGGTGGAGCAGATCCGGCTGATTCACGACCGGGAGGGAATTGAGTACCGCTACGCGGAATGGGGCTCCGTCCTGCGGCTGTTCGTGTAGAGGCGTTGTACTCTTGGGGCGTGACGCTTGCGCTTGAGAATGTGTCCTTCGCGTACGAAACTTCGCGGCCGTTGCTGCGGGACGTGAGCGCAGCGTTCGCGCTCGGAAAGGTCACGGCGATCATCGGGCCCAACGGGGCGGGGAAGTCCACGATTCTCAAATTGATGGCGGGCCTGCGGCATGCGAACGCCGGACGCGTGGCGCTTCGCGGAATAGACGTGTCAGGCTTATCGCTGCGAGAGCGTGCGAAGCGGCTGGCGTATCTGCCACAGTATTCGCAGGTCGCGTTCGATTACACGGCGGAGGAAGTTGTGGCGATGGGGGAGTTTGCACAAGCGGCAGCGCCGGGCGCGGCTCGCGCATTCCTGCAAGCCGTGGGGCTGGAATCCCGCGCGTCGGATCCGTTCCGTACGCTGAGCGCCGGACAGCAGCAGCGCGCGACGGTCGCACGCGCGCTGGCGCAGATCGGCTCTCGCACCGGGGTCGAAGACAGGTTCCTGCTCGCGGATGAGCCCGTGAGCGCCATGGATCCGCATCATGCAGTTTCAACCATGACGCTGCTTTGCCAACTGGCGGCGGATGGGATCGGAGTTGTGGTCGTGCTGCACGATCTGTCGCTCGCACTGCGCTTCGCGGATGAGGCGGTCATCCTGAATGAGGATGGACGGGTTCACGCGAGCGGGGCCTGCCGCGAGGTGCTCTCGGCCGGCGCTCTGCGGGCGGTCTTTGGCATGGAGTTCGAACAACTCGCGGACTCACGTGGTGATCCGGCGGCGTTTGTGCCGGCACACAGGCCTGCTTGACATTCGCCCCGCCGATGGCCGCTTACCAAAGCACTCGCACGCGAATCGTCTCGGGAATCTCCGCGAGTTTCTTGCGGATCGCTTCTCCATCGCTCGGATCGACATCGAGGACGACGTAGCCGACTTCTTCGTTCGTCCGCAGATACTCCGCGCTGATGTTCGCGTTCATATTCGCGATCAGGGTGTGCATCTTGCTCAGAACGCCCGGTACGTTCTTGTGGAAGTGCAGGATGCGGTGGGGGCGCACGGTTCTGGCGCCGTCGCGGATCAACTGCTCGGGCAGCTCGACTTCGGGCACGTTGACGGCGCCGGTGGTCGAGCCGATGTTAACGAACTTGATGAGTTTGTCGCACACATCTTCGGCGATGGCCTCCTGCGCTTCCTCGGTGCTGCCCCCAACGTGCGGCGTGAGAAAAACGTTGGCAAGCCCTTGGAGCGGGCTCTCAAACTTTTCGCCCTTGGCGGCGGGCTCGTCGGGAAAGACGTCGAGCGCTGCGCCCGCGATGTGCCCGCTCTTCATCGCCGCGGCAAGCGCCACGACATCCACTACACTGCCTCGCGCGTTGTTGATGAGGAAACTGCCCTTTTTCATGCGGGCCAATTCGGACTTGCCGATCATGCCCTGGGTCTGCTTGGTTGCCGGCACATGCAGCGTCACGATGTCGCTGACTTCCAGCAATTCCTTCAGGCTCCGCACCATCCGCGCGTTGCCGAGCGCCATCTTCGAGATGATGTCGAAGAAGACCACTCGCATTCCCATGGCCTCGGCCAGCACCGATACCTGCGAGCCGATGTGCCCGTAGCCGACGATGCCGATCGTCCGGCCCCGCACCTCGTGAGAGCCCGCGGCAGACTTGTCCCAATCGCCCCGGTGCATCTGAATCGTCTTGTCGCCCAGGCCACGATGGAGCCCGATCGCCTCGGCGATGGTGAGTTCCGCGACGCTGCGGGTGTTGCTGAAGGGAGAATTGAAGACGGGCACGCCCCGCTTGCAGGCCTCGTCGATCGCGATTTGGTTCGTGCCGATGCAGAAGGCGCCGACGGTGAGTAGTTTGGGTGCCGCGGCGAGGATCGCGGGGGTCACATCGCTCTTGGATCGGATGCCCAGGACGTGGGCGTCGGCGACGAGCGAAGCCAGTTTCCTGGCGTCGGGCGCTCCGGCCATGCTCTGGACCTGAAACCCTTCGGCCTTGAACAGGTCATTGGCCCTGGGATGGATCGACTCCACCAGAACGACGTTGATTTTGGCTTTGGGATAGGAAGTCTTGGAAGTCATGCGGGCGGATTGTTGCACCCGCAGCACCCGGTTGTTGCGTTCGGAATCGAAACTTACTTAGCCACGGACACAATTCCAGCAAGCGCTAGCGAGAGGAGCACGATTCCCAGAGCGATCCGGTAAAACCCGAACGCCGCCAGCCCGTGCTTGTTCAAAAAGCCGACCAGCCAGCGCACCGCGATAAACGCGCTAATCGCCGCGACGGCGATGCCGATCAGGATGGGCTTGGCCCCCAGCACCTCGAACATGTTCTTGGTGCCATCGGCCTTGTGCTCCGCGTGGTCCTTATACAGCGTGTAGAGAGTGGCCGCGAGGAGCGTGGGCATGCCGAGCAAAAAGCTGAATTCCGCGGCAGCGCCCGGCTTCAGCCCCCGAAAATAGCCAGCCGTAATCGTCATCATCGAGCGGCTGGTTCCCGGCCAGAGTGAGAAGATCTGGAGCAGGCCGACGAATAGCGCATCGCCAAACTTCATCTGCTCGACGCTCTTGCCCTCGATGCCGCCCTGCATGGGCTTGCGGGAGCGGCGCCAGAGCTCCACGCCGATCATGTAAACGCCGCCGACGACCAGAGCGATCACTACCGGCCAGAGGTGGAATAGCCACGCCTCAATGGCTTTCTTGAGCGCGATTCCGACGAGTGCGGCGGGGATAAAGGCGATGACGATGTTGGTGAAGATGCGAAATCCGACGGCATCCCGCCCGACCAAACCCTTCAGCATCTGCACGAACCGGGGCAGATACAGCAGCAGCACCGCGAGAATCGCGCCGCCCTGCACGATGACGCTGAACGCATCGAACGCGGCCTTGGTTTCCGGCCGGTCCAGTTTCATCAAGTCTCCGGCGATGATCAGGTGCCCGGTGGAGCTGATGGGCAGGTACTCGGTGATTCCCTCGACCAGACCCAGCACGATCGCCTGCCACGTTTCCATGTGTTCGTTAATTCCTCGTGTTCAGTACCCGGTTTAAAGAGCCGGGAGCCGGTGGACGGCGGGGAGCGTAAGCGGCAAATTCACTTCAAGAAGGTCCGGAATGCGAGCTTCACTATCCAGATTGTCGGACCGGCGGACATTTGCTCAGGAATGATCTGTCGATTCGCGTACGGTTTACCTTCCAAAGAGCCTCGTGCCAATCCCCAAACTCATCCACCTCGTCGACCCTTCCGACTCGCGCGTGCGCGAATACCGGGCACTCAAAGAAGGGGATCTGAGCCGTGGCATCGATGCTTCTTCGCCCCACGGGGCGTTCATCTGCGAGGGCGCGCTGGTAGCCCGGCATTTACTCGATTCGCCATATCCGTGCCGCTCCTTCCTGATCGCCGCTTCCAAAGTAGAAGCGCACCGCGGCCTGCTGGAACTTGCACCGGCGGGCACACCCGTGTATGCCGCGGAGGATGCGGTGTTGCACGAGGTGGTGGGCTTCAAGTTTCATCGGGGGCTGCTCGCGGCGGGATCGAGGCTGCCGCCCCCATCAGAAGCCGAAGCCCTCGCCAGAATCAGGGCGGCTCCGGCTCTGATAGTTCTCGAGGATCTGACGAATCTCGACAACATGGGCGGCTTGTTCCGCTGCGTCTCGGCGCTCGCGCCCGAAGGAACAGTTGTTGTGCTTTCGCCCCAGTCGGTGGATCCGCTCTATCGCAAGGCGATCCGGGTTTCGATGGGGCACTCGTTGCGGATCCCGTTCGTGACGCTCTCGCCGTGGGAAGATGCGCCGGCACGTATTCGGAGTGCAGGGTTCGAATTGCTCGCGCTCACGCCCCACCCCGCGGCACAAACGCTGGAAGAAGTAGCGGCTCAAACTGCTCCGACAAGGCGCAGGCTGGCGCTCGCGCTGGGCTCCGAGGGGCCGGGGCTTTCGCCGGCAATGCTTTCGTCGGCCGATCGCAGGGTTCGAATCGCGCAGCGTCCGGGCGTGGATTCGCTAAACGTGATGGTCGCCGGTGCGATCGCAATGTCAGCGCTTTTTCGACCCGCCGGGTGACGACTGCTTCGACGTCGCATCGAAGAACACATCGACGGCTTGCCCGGGCACGATGCCGAAACCACCTCCCGTGCCGTCGGTCCCGTCGATGGACATGATCACATCGATGATCCGGGTGTCGGTGCGCTCCGAATTCGCGCCGGAAAGATTGAGTTTCGGGCGAGCGAAGGGTTCGATGCGCACAATCGAGAGCTGCAACTCCTGAGGCGAGGCGCCGCGCGTCCGGCCTACGGCCTTGGAATCGCTGCCGATAAGCGCGAAGTCTTCCTCATCCACCTGAGCGCGGACGTGCAGTTTGGTGAGATTGCCGAGCACCAGCGGCGCGTTCGCCATGCTCGGGCCCTGCACGTACTCGCCGGGCTCCACTTCGCGGCGAAGGACCGTTCCATCGCGCGGCGCGCGGACCGTCAGGCGGTCCTTGAGCACCTGCAGCGCCGCGATCTGGGCCTTGGTTGAATCCAGATTGGCCTGCGCGACATCGAGGTCGGCTTTCCAGCCGCCGGCCTTGAGTTTGTCGAGGGCCGCCGTGGCGGATGCGAGTTCCGCGTGCGCGATATCGACCGAGGCCTGAGCCGATGCCACGTCGCGGGCGGACATCGCGCCGCTCTTTACTGCGTCGGTCGAGCGATTCAATTTGTCCTGAGCGTCGGTGAGGGAGGCTTTGGCCCGCTGCACGGCGGCCTCGAGCGGTGGGATGTCCTCGGCCCGCGGGATGGCATGCCAACGCTGAACTTCCGCTTCCCGTGCTTTCATTTCACCTTCAGCGCGGATGATCTGCGAATCAATGCCGCGGGTATCGAGTTGCATGAGGGGCTGGCCCTTGGTGACAACATCTCCCACGTTGACAAAGACCTCGGTGACGAGCCCGGGGTCGGGCGCCGCAACTTCGATCGCGCGTCCGGCGGGCTCGACAATCCCGAGCGCAGCGACGCCTCGACCGAAGGGATTGACGCTGGCGGGCCGCGCCAGCGGGGCATCGGGAAGCGTGCGCTTGCCGGTGGTCACCGCGAGCACGGCGATGATCACCCCGATGATTGAAAGCACGATCGTCGCCCATCGCACCATCGCAAACTCCTTCGCAGCAATCCAGACTCGGACACATCCGCTCCGCGATTCTCTCTTTGTGTGCCTCTCGAGCTCTCGGCGATCTTTGCGGTGAAAGCCACAATAGCTTTCCGGGCCTCCGTCAAGTCACCGACCCGAAGACCGCCCCCGGGCTGACACCGATCACCCGCCGCAGGCTCAGCACGCTCCCCAGCGCGACCGTCAAGAGCATCGCGACCAGCGAGATCACCAGCAGTTCCCACGGCAGTTTGGCCGAGAGCTCGCTCTCGCTCTGCACGGTGAAGATCGTAAACGCGCCCGCGAGCCCCACGCCGATTCCGTATCCGATGATGCCGACGACCAGAGCCTGCGCCATCACCATGCCCGCAAGCACCCACCCCGAAGCGCCGAGAGCCTTGAGCGTCGCGAATTGACGGAGATTCTCCATCGTGAACTGGTAGAACACGCTCGCCGACAGCAGCAACCCCACCACGAAGCCCAACGCAATGGTGATGCCGAAGTTGAAACCGATTCCCGTCGCGACCGTGATGTAGTTCATCGTTCGGGTGCGGAACTCATCGGTCGTGAGCGCGATCACGTCGCCCAAGGCATCGATCCGCTTCTGCACATCACGCAGTTCTGCCGGGTTCTTCACCTTGACCAGAATGTACGAGATCGCCTTGCGGCCCACCGGCGTGAAGCGTGTCGCGTTATCGAAAGTGGTGTAGATGATCGCGTTGCTCTCGAAGCCTTGGCGGGCTTTGCAGAAGCCCACAACCACCGCGCGCTTGTCGTTGATCTTGAGCGTGTCGCCGATGTTCACGCCACCGAGCTTGTCCTTGCTCTTGATCTCCACGATGATCGCGTCGGGCGTCCAGAGATCTTCGAGTCGGCCTTCGACCATCTCCGGGGGCCGACCCGCGAGCGTCGTGCGCGACAGCCCGAGGATCTGCACGCGCTTGAAATTGCCGTTCTTCAACTCCGTAATGGCGTAGTTGCTGAAGAATGGTTCTGCCCACGCCACGCCCGCGACGCTGCGGACCCGCCCAACCTTCTGATCGCTGAGCGGGCGATACTCCGCCACCCAGTCCGTCCCCGGGTCGACCACCCACAGGTCCGCCTGCCCGACATTTTGCAGAGGCCCCGTTGCCTGCGTGAGCAGACCGAGAAAGATGGCGCCCTGCTGGTTCATGAGCATGGTGGCAAACGCGAGCGACATCACCAGGGTGATGTACTTCGTGCGGTCACCGAAGAGCATGCGGAGCGCGATGCGGAACACGGGTCAGGGTAGGTTTCCAGGAAGCGTGTCTATTGACCGCGAGGCTCTTCGCTCGATTGGCTTTTCTCAATAACCCGTTCGTGAAAAGAAAACTTGGTGGCCCAATCAAGAATTTCTTCGTCCGAGGCCTCTGGTCCGTTGAGATGGAAAAACAGCGATAAGAACCGAGCGGGCTGCTTGTTTTCAAAGGTGACGTGCGCAACATTTCGTTTGTCCGACGGCCTGCTGATCGCGATCGATCGCTGCGGAAACTCGAACACTCGGGTAAGTGTCGTGCCATCCATCACGTCCATCATCAAACGAAGGTTTACCATTTGCAAGTCGGCCGGATGCATTGCGAGGCACTTCCAGATAGTCAGCTCGCGTTCGCCGGGAGCAGATCGATCTCTCAGAGACATTCCGGGCGGAACCGCCAGCCACTCATTCGTTAGTTGCGCCACGCTCCAGCGAGAAGACTTGGCTAACCGAAGCAAGCCTTGGGATTTGACAATAACATCGGGTTCTTTTGGAATCGATACGAGCCCGATATCGATGAGCTCTGCCGGCTGATCTTCCTTCGATTCCTCGCGTTCTTCCAAAATGACCGTCGCATCCGCACGCAATTCGGCGCGCAGTTTGAAGTACAGCCTTGTTTCCAAGACCCGCGACCAACCGCGAAGCGCACCAAAGGCAACGACCAGCATCGACACCATCGCCACGGTGGAAATGATCAATACCTTGTGCTTCGACCGGGCCACGAAGTGTCACCTCTCTAGTCCCACAAGTTTCTGCGCACAATCACCGCCACCGCCTCGATCCCATCCTGCCAGCGGATCTTCTTCCCCTCGCTGTAGGTGCGCCCCGAGTACGTCACCGGCACTTCGAAAATCCGCAGCGAGCGATCGACCCTAGTTCCGTTCAATTCGTCCTCGATCTCCATCCCCGCGAGTCGCGCGATGATCTCGGGCTCGATTCCGAATCGATCCTCCTTCAATTTCAGCGCGAGAGCCACATCACGCGAAAACGCCTTCAGGCAGCACTCGATGTCGGACAGATTCAGATTGGTCAGCAGGTTGCTCAGCGTGGTGATCGCTCGATTGGCGAGGTAGTGCCAAAAGTACAGCACCCGGTGCGTCTGGCCCAAAAACCGCGACCCGATCACCGCGTCCGCGCGCCCATCCAGAATCGGCGCGAGCAGCGCCGCGTGATCCGCAGGGTCGTACTCCAGATCGGCATCGTGAATGACCACAATATCGGCATTCATTTCGAGCGCCAGCGCAATCCCGCGTCGCACCGCCGAACCCTTGCCCCGGTTTGGCGACATGCACTCAACCCGCACGCCCGCGCGCTCGCCGAGTTGCCGCACGATTTCGTCCGTTCCATCGGTCGAGCCGTCATCGATCACGATCAGCGTCCGTTCGAGACCGTTTCCTGTCGCGTCCTTCAACGCGGGCGACGCCACCACCCGATCGACGGCCGCGCCGACCAACGCCCGCTCATTGAACACCGGCATGACGATCGCGTAATGCAACGGCGTGAGAGTATCGCATTGTCGGGCCGCGATCACGCCCTCCGATCGGCTCCTGCCGCGGCAGAATCAGCCCGCGATGCGCATTGCTCATCCCGATGCCGTCGAGCCCCGCTGCGCCCACCCATCTCCGTTCCCCGCACTCGCACGCTTTCCCATCCGCGACCCAGACCCGAAAATGCACATCCCGATGCGTCGTCTGAAACAGCGTCCGCCTCGCCGTCTTTGCGTTCACGTGCGCGCCACCCAATTTCAACTCCGCCAATAACTGATCAATCCCCGTCTTCTTCCGCTTGGTGCTCTCGCGCGCCGGCGGCTGCCACATTCCCGCCCACAACCCGTTCTCCCGTCGTTTCTCGAGCAGGAATTCCTGCTCCCCGTTCTTCCCCTCTCTCCACACCATCACCACATCGTGATAGATGCGCTTTCGTGCCGCCCCGGGTTTGCTCTCCGGCAGAGTGTCCTGCAAGCCCTTCGCCTTCGCGGCGCACACTTTCGACAGCGGGCACTCCACGCACTTCGGCTTTCCCGGCACGCACACCGTCGCCCCAAGTTCCATCAGGCCTTCGTTGAACGCTCGCATCTCGCGGCGGTCTGAAGTGAGCGCAACCAGCCCCTCCGCCCGCTTCCATGCCCAGTCTGTCACATTCCTGTCGCCCGCGTGCCCTTGCTTCGCCTCCAGCCTTTGCAGAACGCGGCAGACGTTTCCGTCCACGATCGCTTCGCGCTCTCCAAACACGATCGAAGCAACCGCCCCCGCCGTGTACCGGCCGATACCCGGCAATTCCTCCAACTCTTTCCGCGATCGCGGAATCGTTCCGCCGTGCTGTTTCACAATCGCTTTCGCGCATGCATGCAGCAATCGCGCCCGGCGGTAGTACCCAAGCCCCGACCACGCGGCCAGCACATCCGCTTCGTCCGCCGCCGCGAGGTGTTCAACCGAGGGAAAGCGGTCCACGAACGGCCCAAACTTCTCCAGCACACGCGAAACCTGCGTCTGCTGGAGCATCGATTCGCTTACCAGCGACGGATAAGGCTTCCGCGGCGTCGTTCGCCACGGCAGCAATCGCGCGTTCTCTTCAAACCAGTCCGCCAGCAGGCGGACGATCCGCCGATCGCGTCTGGAGTCACTCGTTTCATCGCGGCCGGCTTCGATTGGCTTTGGCGTCCGGGGCTTCGTCTCATTTCGACGCCGCTGCACGGTCGTCATCACTCCACCTCAGCGAGGGCCTTCTCGACCGCGCTCTTGACTGATTTCCACGTCGCGTCAGGCCGTTTTCCGACCGTCAGCCAGTCGGTCGAGATCAAAATGTTCTCGACCCCCGAAATCCGGAAGAGGCGGGCCGCAAGGGGATCTTGTGCCGCCGACTCCGCCGATCGATACGACCGAGGCGAACCGTTCTGGGCCGCAAGGGGAGCGATCACGCCCTCCAAGACGACCTTGACGGCGCCCGGATTGGGCGTTTCCTGGAACTCTCGTACTCGATATCCCATACCAGCCGAAGAGTAGACTGTGGGGCCCGCGGAGCCGTCATTCCGGGGTTCCCATCGTCAGACTGGACAACGTTGTTCTTCACCCGCCTCAATGACCTGTTCACGCGACTTGCCGCTTATTCCGGCCTGGTGGTGGCATTCGAACTCGCCATCATCTGGGTCTGCGTATACGCGATCGTCCGGTTCGTTCAGGGCACGCGAGCCGCGGGCGCCCTGAAAGGCCTGCTTGTCCTGGGCGTAGTTGTGGGCATCGCCGCCCGCGTGCTGGGCGGTGCGGAGGTATTCCAGCGGATCGGGCTGCTCTACGACCGGCTTCTCGCCTTTCTCGCGATCGGGCTGGTCGTGATCTTCCAGCCCGAACTGCGCCGGGCCCTTGTCCGTCTGGGTGAAACCCCATTCTTCCGCTCGTCGCCGAAAGAAATCGCCCTGGTCATCGACGAGATCTGCGAGGCCTGCAAGAACCTCAGCCGGGCACGCTTCGGTGCGATCATCGTCATCGAGCGATCCATCGCGGTTGCCGGCGCTGTTGAGGGCGGCACGCCGATGAACGCCGAACTCTCGTCGCGCCTCCTCCAGACGATCTTCTTCCCGGGCTCGGCGCTGCATGATCTCGCCGTGGTGATCAAGGGCAAGCGAATCGCCGCGGCGGGCGTCCAGCTTCCGCTGGCAGAGCCCGACGAGATGCCCGACAAGCGACTCGGGTCGCGCCATCGTGCTGCAGTGGGCGTCAGCAAAGAGTGCGACGCGATTGTGGTCATTGTGAGCGAAGAATCCGGGCAGATCCGTATCGCCGAGCGAGGTCGCCTGATGCTGGTCGCCAATTCCGAAGAACTCGAGATCGAATTGAAGAAGCGCCTGCACCCGCAGGCGATCAAGAAGGCCATCGACGACGCGATCGCGGCCGCGGCGGCGGAATCAGGCTCCGATGAATCGCCGGCGCTCAACCCCGCGAACGAAGCCACCAACGCTTTCGAGCCCATCGGCACTGATCAAGCACAGGAAGAGGAATTCGGCAAAGGCGCCGCCTGATCATGCTCGACAACATCAAGACAATCCTCCTGGTCTCCGTGATTACTGTGCTGGTGTGGGTCTTCGCTGAAGCCGAAACCCTTCAACGTCGCGAGGTGCGCTTCACGCTCCAGTTCGTTTCAGACGCGCCCACCGAGCGCGCGATCCAGTCCGAGGATTCCTTCCGCGGCACCGTTACGGTCAGTTTTTCCGGCAGCGCCGCCGCGTTCACACCCGCAGAGGAACTCGCCAGGTCGGGCCCCCTCACCTTTGCGATCGGCTCTCCCGGGATCCCCGCGTCCCCCGGCGAATACGTCATCTCACTGCGCGACGCGATGCGCGCGGACCCAACGCTCCGCAAACTCGGACTCACGATCGACCGCGTCGAACCGCCCACCGTGCGAGTCCATGTGGAAGCGATGGAAATGCGGACCGCCCGGGTGGTGGTGGACGTTGGCGATTCCGAACTCGACGGCGTTCCCGAAGTACGCCCGGCTACGGTGAAGCTCTATCTGCCCAGCGATGTGGCGGGCGCCGCGGGTTCCACCCCGGAAGTCTTCGCCACGCTCCGTCCCGAAGATCTGGCGCGCCTGCTCGCCGGCCGACGCGAAACCGTCTCGCAGGTCCGGCTCGAACTGCCGATCGCGCTCAAGAACAAACGTGCCGCGAGAATCGAACCGCCCACGGCCTCTGTCACGCTCGCGGTGCGCAAGCGTCAGGCCACGGCCGAACTCACCGGCGTCCCCGTCCAGGTCCGCATCGCCCCCGGCGAACTCTCGAGATGGGATATCAGCATCCCCGAGCAAGACCGCTTCATCCCAAAGGTGACCGTGAGCGGCCCCGCGGACTATGTCGACCAGGTCAAGCGGGGAGAGATCAAGGTTGTCGCCACCATCAACCTTTCGTTTGAAGATCTCGAGAAGGGTGTAACTCAGAAGGACGTGGTGTTCTCGGAGTTCCCGTCGCTCCTGAAATTCGAGACCGAGACCCGCCTGGTGCGGATCAATATCAAGAAGCGATAGGGCAACCACCCCGCCTGTGGCCTCGGGCGCGATTCTTCGGTCATTTTGGACTGTCCTTCCCGCTCTCTTGCATCTGAAGGGCCGGCAGTTACAATATTTGTACGGGTATCTGAAGTGCCCGGCTCCTTGAAGGAGGTGTCATTTGAAGGCTTTTGCGTTCGCAATCGGCGCGACCGGTCTTTGTCTCTCTGCGCTGGCGCAGCAGATCTGGTCGCCGCAGATCAATCGAAACACCGGCGTCGCGACGCTCGTCAGTTACTTCGGAACGTCGCCGGGTTCCGTCGGCACGTACGGAACGATCGCCGTTCCTGCGAATCACTTTGTGTCGGGCCTTGAGTTCACGCCGGATGGTCGGCTGTTTGCCACCGTCCAGGGTCCGGCGGGCTCCATGTTGCAGGGGCTCTACGCCGTGAACCGTGATACCGGCGCCGCGGCCCAGGTAGGGCAGCCCGTCGGCCTCGCAGGGAATGAAATCATTACCGATCTGGCGTGGAATCCGGTCACGCATCGCCTCGTCGGTATGGCAACGCCCTCCAGCGGCGGACTCACGTCGCGCCTGCTCAATTTCGATATCCACACCGGTGCTGTTGCGTCTGCCTCGACAGTGAATTCCACCGTCAACGTTCTCCACGTGGGTCTGACGGTCCGCCCAAACGGCGAAGTTTTTTTCCTCGATGTCTTCAACGATTGGGTTTCGCACCTGGTCGGCAGCAACGCTATTTTGCTCGGTAGCGTTCTCAGTTTCAAACCCGCGTTCAATCAAGGCATCGGCACCGACCCGGAGACCGGCACAATCTGGTATGCGGCATTCCGAAGCATCAATCCGCTGCAGGGAACCGGTCAGCCCGAACTCCGCACTGTCAATCCCGTTACCGGAGTTGATACGCTTATCGGAAATCTGCAGGGTGGTAGCCCGGCGCTCTACACCGATGCCGCCGTCTTGCCCTTGGGCATCTATTGCATCGCCGACCTCACGAACGACAATCTGGTTGAAGATGCTGATTTTGTGTCGTTCGCTTCGCAGTACGACGCTTTCGAGTGCGGCAGCGCCGGCATGACCGGAGGCTGCTCCGGCGACTTCAACTTCGACGGCGTCGTCGATGATGCCGATTTCGTCATCTTCGCCGTCGCCTACGACGCCCTGGTCTGCCCGTGATCGGTTGATTTCTCTCGGACAATCAAGACGCCCCGGGCCTCCAAGGCCCGGGGTTTTCATTTGAAGCGGCTGTCTCGCACGGTTTCGAATGGGGCTGGCCCGGCGGCGCCACAAATCCGGCATTTGGAAGGGTTTGCGATCTGCCGTCCGTTCCTCAAAAAGGATGACCTCTTCGCGACGTAGACCTATGCTTGCAGCCCATCCGGGAGCCCCCAGACTCTGTGTCGGGGCTCGACGCGGGTGCGGGCTGAAAAGGACCCCGCCGTGAAGATCAAGACCGACGAGATCGCCAGCGTTATTCGTCAGGAAATCCAGCAGTTCGCCACCCAGCTCGAGGTGTCCGAAGTCGGGCGCGTGATCGAGATCGGCGACGGCATCGCCCGCATCTACGGTCTGTCGAACGCCATGGCCGGCGAGCTCCTCGAGTTCCAGTCGAGCGAAGGCGCGGTCATGGGCCAGGTCTTCAACCTCGAAGAAGACACCGTCGGCGCCGTTGTTTACGGCGATTACAAGAAGATCAAGGAAGGCGACGTGGTCAAGGCCACCGGCCGCCTGCTCGAAGTGCCCGTCGGCGAGGCTCTGCTCGGCCGCGTGGTCGATCCGCTCGGCCGCCCGATCGACGGCATGGGCGCGATCAACACCACCGAGTTCCGCAAGGTTGACATCATCGCCCCCGGCATCGCCGAGCGTCAGCCCGTCACCGAGCCCGTGCAGACCGGGATCAAGTCCATCGACTCGATGATCCCGATCGGCAAGGGCCAGCGCGAACTGATCATCGGTGACCGCAAGACCGGCAAGACAGCCGTCTGCCTCGACACGATTATCAACCAGAAGGGACAGGACGTCATCTGCGTCTATGTCGCTTGTGGTCAACGTGCCGCCTCGGTGGCCGGGGTGATTGAAGCCCTTCGCGAACATGGCGCGATGGACTACACGGTGGTCGTAACTTCGCCGGCAAGCGATCCTGCTCCTATGCAGTATATCGCTCCCTACGCCGGGGCTGCGATTGCCGAATACTTCATGTATCAGGGCAAGCATACGCTGGTTGTCTACGACGACTTGTCAAAGCAGGCCCAGGCGTATCGCCAGCTGTCGCTGCTCATGCGACGTCCTCCTGGTCGCGAGGCTTATCCGGGTGACGTGTTCTACTGCCACAGCCGCTTGCTAGAACGATCGGCCAAACTCAGCGACGAGTTGGGGGCTGGTTCGATGACCGCTCTGCCGGTGATCGAAACGCTCCAGGGAGACGTCTCCGCCTATATTCCGACCAACGTGATTTCGATTACGGACGGGCAGATTTATCTCGAACCCGACCTGTTTTTCGCCGGTGTTCGTCCCGCCATTAACGTCGGTATCAGCGTCTCCCGCGTGGGTGGCAACGCTCAGACCAAAGCCATGAAGAACCGCAAGGTCGCCGGTGGTTTGCGTCTGGCATTGGCCGCCTTCCGCGAACTTGAAGCGTTCGCACAGTTGGGTACGGAACTCGACAAGGAGACGCAGGCGAAACTCGACCGCGGTTATCGGATGGTGGAGTTGCTCAAGCAGCCGCAGTTTGCTCCGCTGCATGTGGCGGACCAGGTCATCAGTATTTTCGCGGCCGCTCAAGGGTATTTCGACGACGTTCCGGTGAATCAAGTCCAGAAGGCGGAACAGGAACTGTTGAAGTTCATGTCCGATCAGAAGCCGGAAGTTCGGAACAAGTTGATTGAGACAAAAGATCTGAAGGACGACATGGAGACCGCGCTGCGAGCAGCGCTGGTCGATTTCAAGAAGCAGTTCAACGCGTCGCGAGGCGCGAAGTAAAATTTCTTGGATCGGGTTGCCCGAGGATCCGTAGCGCCGGTGGTTCAATAACGTCAGGGGTTGGAGCAAGACAGGTCAGGGGCGAGGTTCATGGCGAAGGCACGCTCAATTCTGAAACGCCTGAAGGCGATCAAGAACATCCGCAAAATTACGCGGACCATGGAATTGATCGCCACAGCGCGGTTCAAAAAAGCCATGGACCGGGCGACCGAAGCGGCGGCTTATACCCGCAAGATTTCGGAACTCGTGGCTGACCTGTCTCAGAGCGCCTCGACAATCTCGCATCCCCTGCTCGTGGCCCACCCTACCGAAAAGAACGGGATTCTGCTGATCCTGACTTCGAACCGTGGGCTGTGTGGGGGATTTAACTCGGGTGTTCTCAAGCTGGCCCAACGACGCATCCGCGAGGCGACCGAAGCCGGACAGAATCTCTCCGTTGAAGTTTCGGGCAAAC
>JAHBXG010000043.1 GCA_019636565.1 Phycisphaeraceae bacterium | reverse complement strand
CCGACAGTTTACGCACAGCCCCGGGCGCGGACAAACCAATCCCACGTGGAGATTGGCGCGGCACCGAAAACCCATCCAAAATTCATCATCTCGTCAGAGGTCCGCCTCAATCCACCCTGGCTCGGCGGCGACGAGATGCAAGGAGCAGCCCCAAGCCCATCGTGCCGAGGGCTCCCGGCGAAGGCAGCACCCGGATATCTCCAACCTCCCACGTGAGGAAGGTTGGCGACGGGAACGGCAATTTCACGATCGAGATCGCCACGATCGACTCGCCGAAGGCGCCAAATCCGACGTACACCGGCGCGGCCCCAACGCCGACCACGATCGTCGTCGTCGTCAATGTCCCGATCGCCGTGATCTCGAAGGAATACGGGGGCGGAGAGCCGGCCGACAGCCCAAGAAAAAAGTCAATCGCGGTGCAGCCGCCCGGCGCGTACACCGTTGAACCCGCGATGGGCCCGGCCGGGCCCGGAATCGCATGGAAGAATCCGGAAGAAAACGGGGTACCGGTCGTCACGCGATCATGCGAGGGGCCGAATCCCATGAATCCGATCGGCGTTGCCAACGGCATACCCGGAGTGAAAGAGGGGGGATGTCCGTAGATGGTGCCGATGGGCGATCCATCATCCGGAACCGCAAAAAGCGGAGTGCCCATGAGGAGATCCAGCGCCCCTGGCCCTGGGGGCGCGATGATTGCCGCGGATGCGATTGTGGTCGCTCCGCAAACCGTTGCGCATGAAATCGCAGCAGCAATTCGCCGACTGAAAGAAATCATCTCTCACTCCCTTCTGTAGATTTTCTCGGGAACGAACGCAGTCTAACCGAGGTCTTCATCAAGCCTTGACATGGCTTCTGTTTTTTCCAAAAACAGAGCAGCAAGAGCCGCAATTGAGGCGAAAGCCCTAAGCCGAATGCCGAAGCCAAACGTGACACTTGCCTTTGCGTTGACGCAACAGACACATGGGCGCGCACGCAACTAGGTCATCAACAGGCGCCGGCTATTGCGGCTTCGGTGCAACGTAGAAAGGCATCTTTACCACCTTGCCTTCAAACGTTCCGCGATCGCAGTCAATCTGCACGGGTGTGCCAAGCTCCGTCGCGCTGATGTCGACAAACCCCATGGCGATGGGATACCCGAGCGTCGGGCTCAGGCAGCCGCTCGAAACCGCGCCAACTTCCCTGCCGCCGGACATGATCTTCATGCCCTGGCGTGCCGAGCGTTTGCCTTCGAGAGCGATTCCGACCAGACGCTGCTTGATGCCGCTTTTCACCGCTGACTCGAGCGCATCTTGTCCGACGAATCGCTCGCCCCGCTCGCCCTCGTGCTTGTCGAGCGAGATCGCGAAGTCCACGCCGCATTGGAGTGCGTTCACTTCTTCGCCCAATTCATGCCCGTAGAGGGGCATGCCGGCCTCGATACGCAGGGTGTCGCGGCAGCCCAAACCCGCCGGCTTGACGATCGCATCCGGCGACGTCATATCCACATCTTTCAGGATCAATTTCATCGCCATCCCCACGAAGGTCGCCGGCAGGATTGCCTCCACGCCGTCTTCTCCCGTGTAGCCGGTGCGGCTCACGATGACTTTCATGATCATCAGGTTTTTGGTCGTGAACCGATACCGCTTCAGCGTGGGGATCTCGCTCGAGAATTTCGAGATCATCTCCATCACCTTGGGTCCCTGCATCGCCACCATCGCTGTGCTCAGCGTCTGGTCGTCAATCTTTGTCTGCAGGTCGCCCTTCACCTTTTCGAAATGAGGCAGGAGTTTCTCGCGGTTGCTCGCGTTCACCACCAGCAGAAAATCGTCTTCGTCAAACCGGTAGACGATGATGTCGTCCTTCACGCCGCCCTGCTCGTTGCAGACGAGCGAATAGCGGCACTGGCCCGGCACCATGTCATAGATCTTGCGGGTGCAGAGCTTCTCCAGGAACTTGCGCGCGTGCCGACCGGTCACTTTGACCCGCCCCATGTGCGAGACATCGAAGAGCCCCCCGCTCTTGCGCACCTGGTTGTGCTCTTCCAGGATGCCCGAATAGAACATGGGCATTTCCCAACCCGCGAAGTCCACCATCTTCGCTTTCTTGTCGGCATGGAACGAATGCAGAGGCGTGCGTTGCAAGGCTGTTGACTCCTGGTCCGGTTTCTGCCCGGAAGGGAAGCCTACGCCCTTCGGGAGCTCGCTCCCCGAGGGAAGGGGGTGAGACTGTGCCGATTTTTCTGCGGCAAGACCGCCCCGCCCTATCTGCGCTTTGGCCACTGCTGATTGTCGATGAGCCGCACGCTTCCCACCTTCGCAGCGATCAGCGCTCGGCGCGCGCCGGCGCCGACTTCCTGCAGGGTTTCCGCGTCTCGAACGACCGCATATTCGGGCTGTATTCCCGATTCACCGAGGACGGTTGCCATGATGGCCTCGGCCTCTCGTTGCGACCCCGCTTCGCCAGCCCGCGTCAGCGCCCGCGAAATCGCCAGCGCGCGAGTTCGTTCCTCCGCTGATAGAAACCGGTTCCGACTGCTCATGGCCAGTCCGTCGCTCTCCCTCACCGTCGGAAATGGCGAGATCTCGACTTGCGGCGTCGCGTGCTTGGCCATCGCGCGGATCACCTGCAATTGCTGCCAGTCCTTTTCGCCGAAGACGGCCACCTTGGGCTTCACAAGTTCAAAGAACCGCAGCACCACCTGGCACACGCCCGCGAAGTGCCCGGGCCTCATGGCGTCCTCGAGTCCCGGCTCAGTCGCCACGCGCGGCAAGTCGGGGACCGGCACGCTGATTCCCGGCGGGTATATCTCGTCCTTGGATGGAACAAAGACCGCGCCCGCTCCGGCGCTTCGGCAAACTGCGAGGTCGGCATCCAGCGTCTTTGGGTATCGTGCAAAATCCGCGGGATCATTGAACTGCGTTGGATTCACAAAGATCCAGACGACGCACGTCCCGCGCCCTGCCGCCAACCTCGCGCCGCGCCGGATCAACGCCTCGTGGCCCGCGTGAAGTGCGCCCATCGTCGGAATGAGCACGATCTCGCCCGCTCCGGGACGAAACCGATTCAGTGCCGCGATGTTGTCGAGTATTTCCACGCCGATCAAGCGTGGCCCCAACAGCCGTTCGGGTCAAGCCCGGTGAGCCACGATCTCTTCACGATCTCTTATAGATCGGTCCAGATCGGGCCAGCGCCCATGCGTACACGCTGTGGCCCTCCGGAATTCGAACCAGGTCGACGTCAACCTTGTAGAGTCCGTCGTCGCTGTACTGACAGTTCACAACCCGACCCAGCAACGGCACCGGACGATCATCAATCAAGTGAACCGCGAGCGCGAGCACCCGTCCCGGATAGCACATCCGCCTCGAGGCCATCACGAAATGGGACTTGCTGAGTTCGATGGACCGTGCCACCCACGAAGGTCCCGGCCGCGTGCGCTCGTCGATTTCAGAAACCTCCACGTCGGCCACGAACCGATGGCCCGACGGGCGGCTTGCCACGTGTTTATCCAAGCAGAACGATTCCGTCGTGAGCCCGGTTTCATTCCCCATTGCGCTGCGAGTTGCGAGTGCCGGCATACCACAAAGGTCTGAAACGACAGGGCTTTGCACAAACCCGCAATGGGCACTTCCACGCTCGACGTTCCGTCTGGAGCGACTAATCCATCTGGCGCGGCACCGGCCGTTTGCATCAGGGCCTGATCCGTGTTATAACGCCCTCGTGACGACCGGGCTCAACACGCTGCCCGGATGGGGAGAGCGCCTGCTCGGCGAAGCCCGACTTGCCTTGACCGGTACGCCTTGGGCGTTTCTGTTGCAAAGCAGTTCTGCCCTGCCGGAGCACATTCCGGAGTTCTGCGACGAATCCGGCAATCGCCGAGCAATCGATCCCCTGATCATCGCGTGGCTCCTGCAGGTGCCGCCCCCCCACAAATCCGGCTCACTCCCCACCGATCTCAAATTGTGGGATTTGCTCTCCCGGGGAAGAACAGACGAAATGCTGGATGTGGTGGGAATTCCCGGCGCGCCGCTGGTGCCCGATTTCAACGCGTTATCGCTCGAAGTCGCCACGGAAACCGAACTCGCTTCGCTCCACGCTTTGAGCCACGCGGGTGACGCCGCCCGCGCACGGGTCGCCTCCGCCTCCGATTGGATTGTCCACAACATCCAGCCCGACAACGCCACGAATCGCCCCTGGGCGGTTCACGTCTTTATTCAACGAGCATTCGAGAGCGGCGCCGTTGAGCACAGGCTTTATGCCGAAACCCTGCTGCACAATTGCATCGTGACGCTCGGACGCGCCGATCGCTTTTCTTCGCTCTTGTTGCTGGATTCCGGGCGCACGCTCCGGTCGACAGGCGCTGCCCAAAGTGCCAACTAAACCGAGTGGGCGTGATGCCGCGCGATGCCGGCGGGAGTCCTCAGCCACCGCCCCACATCGGGGTCCGCCTGCGCCGCCTCGCGACCGATCGCCTGCGATACCGCCGCTGCGACCAGGCCCATGAACATCGGCTGGGGCTTCAGAGGCCTTCCCGTCAATTCCGGATGGAACTGCGCTCCAATGAAGAACGGGTGCGTGCCCCGCAGTGCCAGAGCCCCTTCGCTCATGGAGCCGGCGCTCTTGCGGATTTTCGCCGCCGGGTGATCAACCTCGCTCAGGCTTTGATGCAATTCCAGCATTTGCATGATCGGGCGTGTCGGGTGACGCCCACTGAAAATCAGGCCCGCCTCTTCGAATCGTTCCACATACGTCGGATCGACCTCGTAGCGGTGGCGGAACCGCTCTCGAACCGAGGGCAGTTTCCCGTACAGGAAACTCGCGAGAGAACCCTGCGTCAGGATTACTTCCTGTCCGCCCAGCCGCATCGTTCCGCCAAGGCCTTCAATCCTCTTTTGTTCCGGCAACTCGCTGATGACGGGATTCGCGCATCCGGGTTTGAACTCCGTGCTGTTCGCGTCGCGCAGCCCGAGCACGTTTCTCGCGAATTCAATGACCGCCATCTGAAAACCGAGGCAGAGCCCGAGATACGGCATCCCGTTTTCGCGGCAATGGCGAACGCAGGCGATCTTTCCCTCCACCCCGCGTGATCCGAACCCGCCGGGCACGATCACCCCATGCAGCCCGGCCAGTCGCCCCGCCACATTCGACTCGCTTACGTCGGTAGTCTCGATCCAGCTCAGTTCCACATCCGTGCTCAGACTGGCCGAGCAGTGTTCAATCGCCTTGTCGATCGACGCATATGCATCGCGGATCTGCGCGTACTTGCCCGCCACGCCAATCGTGACCTGATGGCGCTTCGGGGCCGTCAGCTTCCGCACAAACCCCATCCACCGTTCACGCGCCTTGTCCTCGGAGGAAAAATCCACGCGATCGTGCAACCCCAGAATCGACAGAATCTCGCGGTCGAGCCCTTCCTGCCTCATCTCTTCCGGAATCGTGTAGATGCTCTCACGATCGTGCATCGAGAACATGCGGCGCAGCGGCACATTGCTGAACATCGCGATTTTCTGCATCACCTTTTCGGTCGCGGGCTTGCTCGAGCGGCACGCGATCACGTGCGGCTGAATCCCCGCTTCCATCAGTCGCTTGATCCCCAGCTGCGCCGCCTTGCTCTTTTGCTCCCCCAGTGCGGGCGGCTCGATGATGTAGGTCAAAGCCACGAAGCATGTCGAACCGGGGCCCTCTTCAAACGCCAATTCTCGCATCGCCTCGATGTAGAACGCGTTCTCGTAGTCGCCCACCGTTCCGCCCACTTCGACAAATACCACGTCCGCCGGCCGATGCCCGTCGCCGTGCAGCGCGAGTTCGCGGAGCTTGCGCTTCACCTCGCCGGTCACATGCGGGATCATCTGCACATCGCGGCCGAGATACACGCCCATCCGCTCTCGCTCAAGAATCTCGCTGAAGATCTGGCCACTGGTGGTGAAGTTGCGGCGCGAAAGATTCTGATCGAGCAGTCTTTCGTACGTCCCCAGATCCATGTCGCACTCGGTCCCGTCGTCCAGAACGAAGACCTCGCCGTGCCGGTAAGGGTTGAGCGTGCCCGAATCGATATTGAGATATCCCTCCATCTTGATGGGGGCTACCGACAAACCCTTGTCTTTGAGCATCTTCGCCATGCTGCTCGCGAAGATCCCCTTGCCCAACCCGCTCATGACGGTGCCGAAGACGACAACGTACTTGTGGCGACCTTTCACATATCCGGGAGGCAACGGCGAATAGAACTCGCTCTCCGTCGATTGATCTCCGAGGCTCGCCAGCGAAATCCCGACTTCCGGCGCATTACCGGCGGCGCCGATACTCGACCCGTTGCCCGCGCCGATGCTTGAAGAATGTCCCGACCCGTTGCCGCCGCGCGACCCGCTCCTCGCTGCACCGCGAGGTTCAAAGTCGGACTCCTTCCACGCGCCCGCGTCGAAATGCGTAGCGATACCGGGGCCGGCCTCATATTCCTGGCGCGTCGCATCGAACAATGGCGGGGGCATGTCCCAGCATATCACACCGGCATGCCAGCGCGGATGCCGACTGCCCCTTTTCAGCGCGTCTTTCCGGCCTCGGGCCGCTCCCCCCACATCATTCCAGCCCTCTTCACAAATGCCTCGTACTGCTCCGGCGTATCAATGCCGGCGTACCCCACTTCCTCTTCCATCGTTGCGACCGCGATCGTGAACCCGTGCTCCAGGATCCGGAGCTGCTCCAGTGACTCCGCTTGCTCCAGAGGTGTTGGCGCCAGCGTCAGATAACGCTCAAGAAACGACCTGCGGTAGACATAAAGGCCGACGTGCCGCAGGGGCCGACCGGCTCCCGCGTTCACCGCATCGCGCACAAACGGCACCCGAGCGCGGCTGAAATAGAGCGCCATACCGTCGCGGCGGACAACCACCTTCACGATGTTCGGGTTCGCTGCATCCTGCTCCTTCATCGGACAGGCCACAGTTGCCACCGGCGCATCTCCCAGGGCCCGAATCGCCGAGTCGATCACCATCGACTCAATCTCGGGTTCGTCCCCTTGGACGTTTACCACAATGTCATCCGGCCCCAGCCCCAGTTTCTGGGCGGCCTCAGCCAATCGGCTGGTCCCGTTTGGATGCTCGGTGCTAGTCAGGACTGCTTCGCCGCCGAAAGACTCAACTGCCGCGGCAACCGACCGGTCATCGGTCGCGACCACGACCCGCGAAAGCATCCGTGATCGGGCTGCGGCCTCACAAACGTGCCTGATAAGCGGCTTGCCGGTCTTATTGGCGAGCACCTTGCCCGGAAAACGGGTCGAACCGAGGCGGGCCGGAATGATGGCAACGATGGCTTGACCCGCCCCTCGTCCATTTGAGCCGGGTTGAGCCGAGCCGTCGGCCATCCAGTTTCCTTACTTTGCCCGGAGGTCGGCCACCAGTTTCTTCAGCGCATCGCGCCGCGCCTTGATGTCCTTATAACTGATCGACTGAATCAGAATCTGGCTGGCGATCTTTTCCGCCTCTTCCGCCGCGGCCAGATCGCGCCGGGTTTCTCCGACAACCTGCATCGCGCAGCACAAGTCATAACGGATGTCCCGCTGCTCTTCCGGCGTCATGTCTCCCGATTCGAGCGCTCGCCGGAATGTCTCGATCGACTCCTCCGCGAGATCGCACTTCAAGAATGACTGCCCGAGCATGTGCAAAACCTTGCCTCGCACCCGCGGATCGCCCTGGGCTTCCTGAAACTGCCCGATCGCGTCTTCGTAATCGCCGAGTTCGAAATACCGCCTTCCGAGTTCGTACCGCCAGCGCAGGTCGGTCGGATAGTTCTCGACATTCTGGCGCAGTTCGCTCACCTCGAGTTCGAGCATCGCCTTCCGCTCGGTTTCGTGGACACTCTGCGCGATCGGGTCGTCCGGCGCCGAATCCAGCATCCGCTTGGCCTCGCTCACCCGCCGGCGTGCCTGCTTGATTCGAATCTCGCCCGCGTCCTGCTTCAATTTGTAGATCTTGGTGCGCTCATACGCCGCCGTGAGCAATTCGTGTGCACGCTCTTCGTCTGCGGGTTTGCCCCGCTCCTTGAGCGCGGTCACCAAGCGACCCAGCGTCGGCAGATCTTCGGGCCGCAAGTTGAACTCGGCCTCCACGTTTGCCAGAACGCGGTCTTTCATGTCATCGGTTTTGCCGATGCGGCCGGCCTCGTCCAAGGCCTGCTGTTTGCTCGAGTCGCGCAGGTTCTGGCGATACCCGCCCTCTTGCCCTGTCTTTTCGTACCCGCCCTTCACCATCGTTGCTTTGGCAGAGAGCATCTTGACTTCGTTTGAAAGTTGGGCATCCGATGGGTCTAGCCGTCGTGCCTCTTCCCCGCTGTTCACGGCGATTTCCGCCAAGCCCATGGCATCGGCGGACTTCATGAGCCGGACGTAGTTGTCCTTGCGGGGCTTGGGGTCCTTTCTTGAGGCCGCGTACGCCGCTTCCGCTACCCATTTCGCGACATCTCCGGCGTTGATTTTGGCGACGGCCTCCGTCGCCTTTACCGCCCAAGTTGCCGCGGCCGAGCGATCGTCCACGGCCATCGACCACTCGTAAAGGGCACTCAGAAACTTGTTCAGATCCCCGCCCCCGCTGACAGCATTTCGGGTCTCCTTGCTTACCCGCTTCTTGCCCTCGGGCGACTGCAGGAAATGGCTGGCAGACTGCACATACCCCTCGACTCCGGGCAGCATCCGCGGGTCCTGCTGCAAGCCCCGGAGCCAGAGGCCCATCGCGTATTCGTACTTCTCCGACTCCTGCGCGACCCGCGCGTGCGCGAAGAACTTCTCCGCCTTGTCGGGCTGAAAGTTCGGCCCCCCGCCGTTGTCCCCGCCGCCGTCAGCGGGCGGCTTCTTTCCAAAGAGTCCTGAGATCATGGCGCTGGTTCATTCCTCTCGAAGATCGCCCGGCCAATACCCGCGCCGAGCAAGGGTCTCATAGTAGTTCGCCGAAGCCCCGCCTTCTGTTTCTCGGGACCGCTCCCATGGGAGGGGGTCGCCACTTTTCGCGACCAGTGGGCACACTCCCGCTGGACTGCAACTCCTCCAATCTCCGTACGATCGGGCAATGCCGGTCAACGCCGACAATCTCGTCATCTTGCATTACCCCGAAAGCGCGCTCCGCACGCCGGCCAAGCCCATTCACGAAATCACCGACGAAACCCGGCTCATCGCCGACCGCATGGTGGAACTGATGGACCAGGCAGAAGGAATCGGCCTCGCGGCACCTCAGATCGGACTCTCCATCGCCATGTTCGTCGCTGACGTGCCGACGGGTGAGAAGAACTCGCCCGACACCGACCCTCCCAGCGCCACCGCCGACGTCATGGTCTTCATCAATCCCAAGATTCTCGCCTTCGAGGGCGCAGCCGAACCCTACGAAGAGGGCTGCCTCAGCCTCCCCGATATCCGAGGCGACGTCCTCCGGCCTCCGGTCGTCGTCATGCAGGCCACAGATCTTGAAGGCAAGCCGTTCACACTGCGCGCCGGCGGATTGCTCGCACGATGTCTCCAGCACGAGTTCGACCACCTCCAAGGCGTCCTCATCCTCGACAAGATGACCCAGAAGTCGCGCATGAAGAACCGCATTGCCGTTCGCGATCTCGAAAACTCCAAGTAGCGCCTCCGACCCACTTCCCGTCGCTTCCCTTACCTTGTCTGTGCCTCGGTGACTCCGTGGTGAATCCCCTGCGTTCTCCCCGCCTCAAACTCGTTTTCCTCGGCAGCGGAGCTTTCGGCCTTCCGACACTTCGCGCACTCATAGCGAATCACGACATTGCCCTCGTCGTCAGCCAACCCGACCGCCCCGCCGGCCGCGGCAGCGCGCTCACCCCAACTCCCATCGCCTCCGAAATCCAGACCAACTTCCCGCACATCCCAATCCTCAAGCCGGAAAAAATCAACCTGCCCGAAGTCCGCGATTCCATCCGCGCGCTCAACGCCGACGCCTTCGTCGTGATCGCCTTCGGACAGAAACTCGGGCGTGCACTGCTTGACGGAGTCTTCGCGATCAACCTGCACGGTTCGATCCTGCCGCGCTGGCGCGGGGCCGCACCGATCAACGCCGCAATCCTTGCGGGGGACCCGCACGTCGGTAACAGCGTGATCACCCTTGCGGACAAGATGGACGCCGGGCTTGTGCTGGCGACATCCTCACACCCCCTCGACCCCGCGTGGACCACTTCCGACTTGCACGACGTTCTTTCCGCGGACGGCCCAGACCTCATCGAGCGGGTCCTGCGAGAACGGCCCGCGGGAGTGATGCAGGACGAGTCGCTCGTCACCATCGCCCCCAAATTCACCAAGTCTGACGGCTGGATCGACTTTCGTCATTCCGCCGACGAATGTCGCCGCCGCATCCACGGCCTGAACCCTTGGCCGGGCGTGACCGTGCAATTTCGGGGCCAGCCCCTCAAACTCCATCGCGCGAAATCGGTCGAGTCCATCAACCAACAAACAACATCTCCCGGCGCGCTCCTCGATCCGGCGCTCGGCATAGTCGCCTGCGCCAATTCCGCTCTCCAACTGCTGGAAGTCCAACCCGCCAACAAACGCCCCATGCCGTGGCCCGATTTCGCGCGAGGCCACAAGCCGCAAGCCGGTGAACTCGTGCAGGGCCGGACCGAATCGCCGATACCCTGAAGGCAACCCCGCTACTTGACGGAAAGTCCGCTTCGATCCGCAATCCAAACTCCCCCACCATCGTGCTCACTCTTTGGGATCTTCTGAAGCCCGCCGTCAACCGAGTCGTTGAACTCGCACGTCCTGCTGCGCCGGCGCGGATCCAGCCTGACCGCCTCAATCAACCGAAAGGCCGTCGGCAAATCCCGTCCGTGCCGCGAACAGGAAAAGCCCGTTCCCGGAAGGAGTCCGCCCAGTCCAAGTACGACGCCGTTGTATCGATGATGCTCAAGAAGTACGACGTCCGCGTCCGCAAGTGGCGAACTTCTTCCAGCGGCATCGCCTGGACTCTCAAGTATCGGGATGGACGAATGGTCAGGCTCCTCGAGAGCCCGAAGCCGAAAGGTCCGATGTCGATGGCGATCTTCCTTCACGAGATCGGCCATCACGCCATCGGGCTGGGTGCGTTCAAGCCCCGGTGCCTCGAGGAGTATCACGCGTGGATGTTCTCGATCCGAACGATGGAAGAGCACGGGTTGAACATCACCGAAAGCGTCCGAACGCGGATGCACAAGAGCCTCCGGTACGCCGTGCGGAAGGCGCGGCGGCGGGGTTTGCGCGAGCTTCCCCCCGAACTCGCTCCCTACGTGGATCCACCATCGCCCCGAAACGCGGCATGAGCGGCGCGGGTTTGCTTGATTTTGCTTGAAACCATGGCCGGAGCGCGGCAAACTTTCCATTGCCGCACCGATTTGGCGTGCCCATGGGAGAATCACCATGAACCGTTCGCGCGTGGCGTTGTTGGTTCTGGCTGGAAGCGGAGTGCTTGCGACGTGCCCCCAGACTCTGCTGGCGGATGGAACGGTGTACTTCACCGGCGCCATCGGCATCTACGCCGGCGGAACGAATACATACAAAGAGGAATACTACCGCACCGACCCCGGTGGACAGGCGAGCCGTACGTTTATCCAGCCATCGGAACCGTCTGATCCGACGATTCCGTATCTGGTGATGCGCTCGACGGCGTCGGCGGGACTGCGGTACCTGGTCGCGTCGACGTTTGCTCAGAACATCAAGATTGGCGCGGGATCGGGCAATTTCAACTATCGCGTCGAGGGAACCGCGGCGGCCTCGTTCACCGTTGACGATCTCGTGCTGCACGGACCGGGGCCGACCATCTTCACATCGGCGCGGGCTCGGCTGACCGGGCGCATATCGGTGGGGACTTCGGTCAATTACTCCGGCTACTGCTCGGTGCAGGCATCGATTTCTCTCGCGGGATTCAACAACGCGAACGGCGGCTTTTATTCCGAAAACACAAACGGCGGCAACCACTTCATCAACGGATCGGGGCCGCTGCAGAATTTCAACGGCCTTGTCGAATTCGGCACGATTCCAAAGAACTTGCCGACCGAAACCCCGCTCACAATGACCATGACGTTGAGCGTCGGCTCGTCGATCGAGCACTACTTTGCGTTTTCCGGCAACGGAAGTTCGAATGCCGACTTCGGGAGCACGTTGCAACTGGTGGTCGGGAAGCCGGTGTTCGATCTTCCGCCGGGCTACACGGCGTCGAGTGTTCAAGCGAACATCGTCGACAACATCTACATTCCTACATGCCGGGCTGATTTCAACCATGACAGCCTCGTGGACGACACGGACTTCACGGTCTTTGTGGGCGGCTACAACATTCTCGACTGCGCCGACCCGGAGATGTACCCGGGGTGCCCGGCGGACGTGAACTACGACGGATTCGTGGACGACGCGGACTTCGTGGTGTTTGTCGTCGCGTACAACGAGCTGGCGTGTTCGTAAATTCAGAACGCTCGCCGCAGCCTCTGTGCGAGAGCTCGTCATTTTCATCGAGCGCGGGTCGTCTCGTCGAAACAGTTGGGCGACACCACCACGATCGATCATGGAACGGCGATGATGGGCGGCACAAGACTCAAAAGCGTGCTTCTTTGCGCGGCGACGACGCTTTGTTTCGCCAACAGCGCGAAGGGAATGGGCCCGCCCGCATCGGCCCGTGCGGGGACACCGGCCACGTTGGAAGCGCCGCCGGAAGCTCGCTTCTCGCGTACCGCGCCGACGTGGGAAGGACTTGCGCAAGCGCATCCGGCGAACCTGACTTGGGCGGAAGGAACGAACTCCCGCTTCTTCCTTTGGGTTTCCGAGCCAGACAAGTTCGGCCCGCGGACACTGACATTCGACCGCTCGTACCTTGTGAAGCAGGCGGGCCGCACATTCTGGGCTTTTTTGGGTCTGCCGGGCGACGGCGAACCTTGGAGCTCACCTCAATGGCAATTCTTGATTCAAAAGCACGTTCGCGCCGAGGCAAAGCTGCCCGGATCGCATCGGCCGGATGGACGTGTCGCGTGGGCTGAATTTCTTTCGGAATCGCCCGATGGGCGGGCGCTCGTGCGCATTTTCTACCCCTCGGTCATGGGCGCGCGGCCGGACCACATCGATTCCCGCTCGTGGCTCATCTATTTCCCCGGCCGGGACTACGGACAAAAACCGGAATTGGCAACGATCGATTTGCCGGATAACAGCGGCTACCGCATCGGTACGACGATTTGCACGCGCGCGGTCGGGTTCGATGTCGTCTGGCATGAAGCGGCGGACCAAACGCCGTTCCATCTCATCGCGCATGAATCGGTTCGACACGACGAGGCGTGGGAAGACGAACCGCGTTACACGATCAACGTCGATTCGGTATGGACCGGCGCTCTGCCGCTCGGAAAGGTGCGGCAAGATTCCGCGCCGTACGCGGTCGCGGACGGCCGAACCTCTATGAACTCTCTCGCGGAAACGCTCGCGCACTTTCATTCCGGATGGACCGAGGCGAAGTGGGTATCGGCTGAGCAACGGGCGCTCGCGATCACGATGTGGAAAGACGAACTCGCGAGATTGAACTCATCGCTTCGACCCGGCGCGATTCTGGAAGAGGGAACGCGCATCGCGTCGCCGGACACGGCAGCAACGGACAAACGGATTCTTGAAGCGGTACGCGGCGCGACGAACGCAGGCAGCGGTGGCGGCCGGCGATAGATTTGCCGCACCGATGAAAAATGGAAACGTCCCGGGGCAGATTCGAACTGCCGGCCTGCGGTTTAGGAAACCGCCGCTCTATCCAGCTGAGCTACCGGGACAAACCTCGTCTATTAGGGGCTTTGGTCGATATTTCGCGATCCTCTTGCACCCGCTTCCTTGACCAATACTTGACCCGGACAAATTGAGCTGCCCACAAATCTAGATCGTACCACGGTCCTCTCGCCGCCTCAGCAAAGAGGCTTTGATGACCGCAGTTCTAACCCCAAAGCGTACCCGCGCGAGGTTGGCGGGACGCCACCAGAAACCTGGGACCCCCGACTTTCCCCATTTCTCGCTCGCAATCAGACGGCAAGCCAAAGAGATCAACGGCAAATTCGAATTCTTCGAGCCGTGGGCCGACCCCGAAAATGCCTTTGGCCGGTATTTCGCGAGCGGGCCTCACCTGCATGCACCTATGCGATCAGCAGAAGTTGGTTCCCGCGACTCTTGCAGACCAAGACCCCCTTTGACAAGCGGATTCAAAGTCTTCTGGTAAAGGACGAATGCGACGTAGCCGGCAACCTTTTCGCAGGTCGACACTTCGGGGTAGGGTTCGCCCATCCACTGGCCAGCCGCGCTGCAAGTCAGGCTGCGAAGCGAATCGGTGACCGACGACTCTTGAGTTGCATGCAAGCTCCCCGAAATTCAGCTGCTCCGACAGAGATGAAATACTCGGCGACTTGTAGAGTGCCAAAGAATCCCGCCGCCGCGGCGTACCAGACAACAAGTTATCCACAATTGCCACCACAAATCTGTGGATCGCATTGGTCAATGCCACAACTTTGTGGATTAGGTGCCGCGTCCACTGATTGTGTTAACATCACTTCGCAATGTCACACTCTGCCCAATCTGCTTGCTTGACGTGCAGACTCAGCCGTTTCACGTACCGGGCGGGCACTCCAAACGACCCGCACTTCGCGAAGCGAAGCACAAAAGCCCGCCGCGCGGCGTGGCCAATTGCATTCGCTCTGCTCATTCCGCTCTTTTTCCATTGCGTCGCGGCCCAGAGCCGCCCACCCGATCAACCGCCCCCTTCAACGATCTCATTACCCGATCAAGTGGATCTTGCTGGCCTCGTGCTCCTCACTGCCGACACGCTCAAGCTTCCGCTTGAATACGACGCAAGCCTGCTCAAGTCGCCCGGTGGGCAAGCCGCTTCGGTGGTGATTCGTGGGGCAACAGGATTGACTCCAGATGACCTTTGGACACTTACGAACCAAGTTCTTGCATCCCGTGGACTTGCGTTGATTCTTGCACCCGGTGCCAAAGTGCTTAGTTTGGTAAAACTAGCCGACGCGCCGGCGGCAGCGGGCATGTCTTCATCATTGGAAGGCAGCGTATCTAATACTGGTCTGCGATCCGGCTTTGTACATGCGGTTGTCCGCCCCAAGTACCGAACGGTGAAGGACCTCGCCGACGCCATCAAGCCTTTCCTTACAAAGAACGTCGGCAACGCCGCGCCCGTTGGTGATTCGGGCTTGCTGCTAATCAGCGACTTGGTGCCTCGCGTCGAAGATGCCAAGCGCCTGCTTGACACGCTCGACGTCCCCCGCGAGGACATCGCTCCCCTCGTCATAGAAGCCAAGAACATCCCGCCCGCTGCACTTGCCGCGGCAGTCACCCAGATCTCGACCAGGCGTGACACCATCACCGGGGACAAGCTCAGAGGCGAACTCTCGGTATCCCCCGATGGGCGCTCGCTTCTCTTGATAGCACCCGCGGAAACCCGCGAATCCTGGCTCAAATTGATCGCGACGCTCGACCGCCGCGAAGAAGTGATCACACGCGACTACACGCCGAAAATCTTCGGCGCCAAGGAAGTCGCCAATCTCATCGAACAAACCGTCCGCGAACGTGGAGGTTCCGGATCCAGCAGTTCTGGTGCAGCAACCGGATCAGGCGGACTCGCAAGCGCGGCAGGCGATGATCGGTTCCGCATCGTTACGGACGACCTTACCGGCACGCTCATCGTCACCGCGACCCCGACGCAGCACGAAAGAATCGTGGCCTTGCTGGAAAGGCTCGATTCCACACCTCAGTCCGCCGCGCGCCCCGTGCGTGCGTTCCCGATCCGGAATCGCCCAGCCAAAGACGTCCTTCAGACCCTGCAGCAGTTGATCTCCGGGGGCGCCCTCGACAGCGCCGAGGGCGTGGATGTTTCCGGCTCCTCAAACGGGTCCACCACCAGCGCAATTCGGGATGCCGGTGCCCAGCGATCGAGCCGGCCCGACGATCCTTCGCAAGGCAGCGTGATGCCCGTGGTTGTGCCCCCGGCGCAGTCTTCTGGCAATGACCTTGGTGCATTCAACGGCAGGAATCCCAGCCGTTTCGGTCTGAACACGCCGGGTTCAAACCGAATCGGCGGTATCCCCGGACTTTCCATCACCGCGGACGACGGGACCAACACCCTCATTGCCATCGCCGAGCCTCGGATGCTGGCGCAACTTGAACTCCTGATCAAGCAATTGGATGTCCGCCAGCCCCAGGTCATGCTGGAGATCTATCTCGTCAGCCTGAGTGAACAGGACGCGATGAATCTGGGCGTCGAACTCGAGAAGCTCGGTCAATTCGCCGGTAATTTCTACCAAGTAAGTTCCCTCTTCGGCCTTGCTTCCGGCACGCCCGGAAATCGGAACCCGGCCGCGGCCCAGGGATTCACCGGTGCCATCTTGAACCCGGGCGACTTCAGCGCCGTGATCAAGGCGCTGGAAACCATTTCCAGCGGCTCGACCAAGAGCCTGCCGAAGGTCCTTGTGAACAACAACGAGCGTGCGGTCTTCAATTCGGTGTTGCAGCAGCCTTACACAATCAGCAACACGACCAGCGGGGCCGGGACCACCACAAGCTTCGGAGGCACACAGGACGCGGGCACCACAATCAGCGTCAGCCCGCAGATCGCAGAGGCGGACCAGCTTGTCCTGGACTACTCACTTGCGCTCAGTTCCTTCGTGGGAGCGCCGCCGGCCTCCGGCTTGCCCCCGCCGCGACAGCAGAACAACGTCAGCAGCAAGGCGACCATTCCCGATGGGCACACCGTGGTTGTGGGCGGCATCGAACTTGTCAGCGACGGCAACAACACCTCGCAGGTTCCCTACATCGGCGACGTGCCGGTCGTGGGCGAATTGTTCAAAGTCCGCGACAACAGCAAGAGCCGGCAGCGGTTCTTTGTCTTCATCCGTGCGGCGGTGCTTCGCGACCAGCAGTTGAACGATCTGAAGTATCTCACAGATTCGACGATCCGAAACCAGGGCCTCAAGGCATTGGGAATCACCGATGGATTCCCGACGATGACGCCGCGGATCATCCGGTGAACCGGCCTGGCCGCTCGACTTTCGTCATTCCCGCCACTCGTTTGGCTTCGATGCGATAGATGCAATGGAGACCAAGGCGACAATTCCAGACACGATCCCCAGACTCTTAATGAGCCTTACGGACATGGCTCCAACGGAGGGGTTTCTTTCCAGCATCCCGCGGGATTTCGCTCGTCAGCACTTGGTGTGCAGCATCGGCTGCGACAATGCGGAACAGCCTCAGCCCGCTTCGGAGCGGCTGGCGGTCTCAGCGCGGACGCCAGAAACCATCATCCTCAACGTTGGCGTTCGGCTCCGCCGCGCGGTTTCAACGATCATTGCAGAAGACGAAGAAATCGCGCGACTCGTCGATCGCGCATACGACACCGCCGCGGCAAAGAAGCCTTCCAACCACGCCGGAACCGAAGTGTTCACCGCCGAACCGGGCGATGTCGATTCCGCCATCGAGCAATCTCTGCGAGCATCCGATCGCGATTTGCTCAGCCTGGACGGCAAGGGGCCGGTGATCCGGCTGGTCGATGCGATGCTGTTCGAGGCGCTCTCGCGTCAAGCAAGCGACATCCACATCCAGCCCCTCGCCGATCGAACTCTCGTGCGCTATCGGGTGGATGGCGTTCTCTTCGTCGCCCGAGAGGTTCCGCACAGCCTGACCCATGCGCTTATCAGCCGTATCAAGGTCATGGCACAGATGGACGTTGCCGAGCGCAACGCGCCTCAGGATGGCCGCGCCACCGTCACCATGGGCCGCTCGCGAAGCAGCGATTCCGTCGCCCGCTCGATCGATCTTCGCATCAGCACGCTGCCCACCAATTACGGCGAGCGCGCGGTCATCCGCCTGCTCGATAACGCGCGCGGCTCCCACCTCGCGGACTTCTCCAGTCTTGGAATGCCACAGATTGTCCGCAGCGCACTTCTCGATCGAGTCGAGCGCTCGCACGGCATCATCCTCGTCACGGGCCCGACCGGTTCGGGCAAAACCACCACGCTCTACACGCTGCTGCGCCATATCGCAACCGGCGGCGACGGAGGCGATGCACCCCAGTCCCTGCGTTCCGGGCGCAACAGGGGTGACCTCAACGTCATGACAATCGAAGACCCGATCGAGTACGAACTCTCCACGACCGGCATCGCGATCAGTCAGTCGCAGATCAATCCCAAGAAAGGCGTGACCTTCGCCACCGGCCTGCGCCACATCCTCCGGCAAGACCCCGATGTCGTCATGGTCGGCGAGATCCGCGATGCCGAGACCACCAGGATCGCAATGCAGGCCAGCCTCACCGGGCATCTTGTGCTCTCGACTCTTCACACCAACGACGCCGCCAGCGCCGTCACTCGTCTGGTCGATCTCGGCGCCGAACCTTATCTGGTTGCCGCTTCGCTCTCAGCCGTGATGGCGCAGAGACTGGTCCGAAGAATTCACACTCCGTGCAAGGGTCGGGGGTGCGATGCGTGCTTGCAAACCGGTTATGCCGGACGCCTGGGCGTCTTTGAACTGCTGCTCGTCGATGAATCGCTCCGCGCCATGGTCTCGCGCGGCGCGCAGTTGGTCGCCGTCCGCGAGCACGCCGCCAAGTGCGGCATGCGCACCCTGATGGAAGAGGGCAAGCGCCTGGTGCGCGAAGGACAGACCGACGAATCGGAAGTGCGCCGCGTGCTACAGGGCATGGAAGATGCCGACCTCGCCGATGCGATCATCGAACTCCCTATCGGAGCAACCGATGCCGTGTGAAAGCGATCCAACTTTGGGATTGCTGGCGGCGTTGCGACGCCGCCGCGTCGCGGGAAGCGTGGCGCTCGTCGCAGTCGGTGCATGGGCGCTTTGGCCCCAGCAAGCCGTTCCTTTACAGAGCCTCGCCGCGGCACACGTCGCCGATCCCAAGCCACCCGCGGATGTCCGCTGGGTCGCACCGAACCTCGCTCGCAATGTCGAACCGCTCAATATGCAAGCATTCGAGGCGCGACTCTGGACACTCCCTCCGAAGCCCGTTGAAGTTGCCGCCGCTCCCCTATCACCCCAACCTCCTCCGCCCGCGCCGCCTCCATTCAAATTGGTGTTGGTCGGAATCTTCAACGACGAAGCCGACGAGTCAGACGCAAGCAAACTCCAAAGAGATCCGCGCGCGGCCCTGTTTGATCCGGAAACGAGCAAAGTCCACACCGTGCCCGTCGGCGCGAGCGTGCTGCGCTATCGCGTGAAGTCCATCACGCCGGAAAATGTCGAACTGGTGGACGCGCTGACGCCAAGCATCCCGCCCTACACGCTGAAGATGCGCTCCGGCGAGATCAAGCCGATCGTGCTGCCACAGCAATCTCGCGCCGGCCAGCGGACCGTTGCTCCGCCAGCAGGGGAGGGGGCGGGAGGGGCGGGTTCGAACAAAGACGCCGACCTTCGCGAACCACCGGCCAACGACCTCGCCAGCGGGGGTGCGAAGTGAATCACTCACCGTTCAAGAACCAAGCCGAAGAATCCGAATCCGCGGCCATCGGCGCCGGCTCCCCGACAGGAGAGGGAGATTCCCGTTCGCGCGAATCATCGCACCTTCGCCTTCCCTGGCATCGCTTCTACTGGTCGGTCCTCGATACCAGAGATTCGGCTCACATCGCACGCTCGCTCCATACCAGCGCCACCCGTGCGATGCTCGACGACAGGTTTCAGGCCGAACTTCCTCTGCCAATCGAATTCGTCGCAACCTCCTACGCCCCAGCCGGAGATTCCGCGATCATCGCGTGCGGGCTGGAAATCGAATCGCTCCGAAGCGAGATGGGCGCGCACGCCGCTCTCCTCACTCTCGCCCCGGACCAGTTACCACCGTCATTGCAAACGAGATTCCCGGAATTCCACGCCGACTCTCTCAATCTCCTGATCGAGTCGTACGAGCCGCAACCGATCAGAAACCTGCGAACGAAAAACCGCCGCACACTGCTCGCCCTCATCGCCGCGACGCTGGCCGTTACCTCCGTCGGCATGCTTCTGCGTACTTGGGATGCCCGCAAACAACTCACTTCGCTCGAAAGTTCGACCAAAGAATCCCTCGCAGAAGTCACCGGCTCGCGCCAAGACTTTGATGGGGCGCTCCGGCAACTCGAATGCGAGCGCGACCGATTGGCTTCCACCCGAACCATGCAGGCGACACGCGGTTTGCCGCCAGACGCCTCGCGCGCGCTCGCATCGGTCCTCGCGGCGTGGCCATCCGGTTTCGATATTCGCACGCAGGCCATCGCCGCTACTCCGCAGGGCGTCACCGTCGCCGCAGAAGTCAACGACCAATCCGGCGCGGAAACCCTCTCACAGGCGCTCGCCGCAGTTCCAGATCTGGTTCTTCAGTCACCCCGAACTCATGCGACAGGAAAAGCAGTCCGCTTCGATGCGTCCCTTCAAGTCAAGGGGGCAACGCGATGAAGTCCGCGCTCGACACGGCGCTGATAGCAGCCGTTGCCGCATCAGCCGCCGCATTTGTCTGGTCAGGCCAGCGGCTCTGGTTGGCCCGAAGCAACCTCGATGCCGCCCGCCAACAGGATGCGGCCTCCGCAAGGCTGATCGCCGAAGTCCGCCATCTCCGCATGCTCCCCGCGATCATCGAAGAAACGCCAATCAAAGAAGACCGCATCCTCGGATTGGTTTCCGATTGCCTCTCCCAATCCGGCATCAACCCCTCCGTCATCCGCGACGTCAGCTCCGAATCCCAAGCCGGCGGCACCTCCAATTACCGACGCCAGAACATCCGCGTTCAACTCGATTCCATCGCCGTTCCCGATGTCGGCCGCTTCCTCGCGACATGGAACTCGCTGCATCCAAACTGGATCCCCACCACCGTCAATCTCTCGCCCGCAACCCGGATCGATGCCGGTTCCCGATCGAGTGACTCACCCATCGCGTGGACAGCCACCGTCGTCTTCACCTCGACCTACCTGTCATCGCAGGCGGGCGCAGCACCAACGCCCGAACCGCTGTCGCAACCAACGCAACCCAGCCCGCGGCGTGCCACCCTCATGCCGGAGAAACCCAGCCGATGAACGACGCAACAGGACGCAAGTTCGATTCTCGCTCCGCCGCTGCGTGCGCCGCAGCGCTCGCCATCGCGATCATCGCGGCAGCCGGATGTTCCGCCACCAAGCCAACCGACCCATACGCACCAGTCTCCGAAGCCACGCGCGATACGCAGAAGGCGATCGCGCTCAACAACCAGGCGCTGCCGTTTATGGAGAAGAAAGATCTCGCTTCTCTGACAAAGGCAGAAGACCTCCTGCGCCAAGCCCTCGCCGCCGATCTGTACTTCGGTCCCGCCCACAACAACCTCGGCGTGATCTACTTGCAGGAAGGCAAGTACTACGAAGCCGCAGGAGAATTTGAATGGGCGCGCCGGCTGCTTCCCGGTCATCCCGACCCGCGCGTCAATCTCGCCATGACACTCGAATCCGCCGGCCGCAGCGACGAGGCCATCGCCACCTACCGCACCGCCCTCGAGGTCTACCCGGATTACATCGCCGCAGCACAAGGACTCGCCCGGCTCCAACTCAAGAGCGGCAAGACCGACGAAAAAACCCCCGCACTGCTCCGCGTGATCGCCATGCAGGGCGACACGCCCGACTGGCGCGAATGGGCCAAGGGCGAGTTGACGCGGGTGCGATAAACGACATCACGCTGAAAAGCGCGTCCGTCTCGACACTCTGAAGGTGGCAACTCGGACTTCATCGGTCGGGAATGCGTCGAATTCCGAGCGGCTCGCGGAGGCGACGCGAGATTTAGCCTCACACGCAATCCTGCGTGGTTCACGACCCCACGATTACTCACCGATGATCGAATTCGCAGTCTGCCCGACAAGGGTCTGCATGCAAAAGTGTTCGATTTCAATGAAATCCTGCCGGCGGTGATTGCGGTCTCGAACGGACTTGCACCTCCCGTTCGCCGGCTAGGTGACCCTCATTTGAATTCCGTCGGCTGGCGTCAATCGCGATGATGGGTGACACAGCCGTCCATTCAAACTCCGTCAAAGTAAACATGAGCCGTCGCGAACGCTGTCGATTCGGGAGCCGATTGAGCTTTCCCAGGCGCCCATCAGAGCCCGCCGCACTATTTGGCATTGCTGCCGAACAAGACTCGCGTCCGAGAAGGCGAGCTCTTCCGCTCGGCATGCCAGCCGGTAAGCGCCAAGTAGAGCGCTGCATCGGGGCAAACTTGGATCGCTCGTCTTCGTTGTTGGCAGGCTTTGCTGTAAACTCTCCTTGATCAATCCCCTACTCATGGTCGCTTCGTTTGAGATTTGCGCATGATCAACCGATTCTCTGTTGCTACTTCCATTTCTGCGTCGCTCGCCTCGCTCTGGCTCGGCTTCGCCATTTCGGTCCCCCCCGCCATTGCCGCGGACCTGGTTTGGACACAGGTACAAAGTCCAATCTCCCGAAACGGCGCCGCCGTGGCGTACGACTCCAAACGCGGAGTTGTCGTCGCGTTCGGGGGCGTGCAGGGCGACGTCAACAATCTACGCGACACGTGGGAATGGGACGGCGCGGCATGGCATCTTCGCGCAACCGATGGCCCCGCCGCACGCGGCTACGCAGCCATGGCCTACGACAGCCAACGCGGAGTCATGGTGTTGTTCGGCGGCGCCGGAAATAGTTATCTCGCCGACACGTGGGAATGGAACGGTACCAGCTGGACAAAAAGGGCCATCGGTGGCCCGGCCGCCCGCTGGCACCACAGCATGGCATTCGATTCGACCCGTAACGTGATCGTGCTCTTCGGCGGGTCCACCACGTTCTTCGACAACTTCGGAGATACCTGGGAATTCGACGGTTCGGTGTGGACTCTTCGCACCCTCACGGGCCCCGCATCAAGGGCCGATTCCCCACTTGCGTTTGATTCGGCCCGAGGCATTTGCGTCCTATTCGGCGGCAGCACCGCCGGCAGTCGTCATTCCGACACGTGGGAGTATGACGGCGCATCGTGGAATCAGCGCACCGTCCCCAGCCCCAGCGCTCGCTCCGCACACGCGATGGCCTTTGATCCGCTCCGGCGCGTCACTGTGCTCAATGGCGGCATCGTGAATGCCGGGCAATCTCCCAATCAAACGTGGGAATGGAACGGGAGTAGCTGGACGCTCGCTCTTTCCACCGGACCTAGCCGGACGAATCATTCCTTGGCGTTTGATCAGTCGCGGGGTGTCTGCGTTCTTTTCGGCGGGTCCGCGGTCCTCAACGCGCTCGGAAGCACCTACGAACGGACCGACGCCGGGCCCTGGACGCCGAAAGACGGATTGATCCCCGATGCCTCCGCAAGCCACGCCTTGGCGTTCGACGCCGGTCGCAACGCCATTGTCATGCATGGCGGACGAAATAACGCCGTCACATCGCTCAACGAAGCGTGGCAACGCGAAGGGCAGAATTGGTCACCATTGCCCTCCGGACCTTCCGCTCGCGAACTCCACGAGTTGGCCTACGACGCCGACCGTGGTGCTTGCGTGCTCTTCGGGGGCCGATCGGGCAGCACCGCGCTCGGAGACACTTGGGAGTTTCAAATGGGTTCTTGGACGCGGCGGGCTACCACCGGTCCATCCGCCCGCCATTCATTCGCGATGGCGTTCGATCCGCTCCGCCATCAATCGATCCTCTTCGGCGGTTCCGCGCCCGTCACGCCGCAGAGCGATACCTGGGGTTGGGACGGACTCTCGTGGACTCGCGTCGCGACAGCCGGGCCGTCCGCGCGATCCGGCGCTCGCGCCGCGTTCGACAACGCACGCGGCGAAATCGTACTTTTCGGCGGCTTTTCGGGTGCAACATATTTCAGCGACACGTGGATTTGGAATGGTGCGACATGGATCAACGCATCGACAACCGGCCCCGCCGCCCGCGCCTACACATCGCTCACCTTTGATCCAACTCGTAACGCGATTGTGATGTTCGGAGGACAGTCTTCAACCGGCGCGCTCCTCAACGATCTTTGGGAGTGGAACGGACTTTCGTGGGTTCAGATCAACATTCCCGGTCCCTCCGGCCGCTCTCGTCATCGGATTGCATTTGATCCACGTATCCAGCGAACCGTGCTCTTCGGCGGAACCGGGCCGGTGTCCGGACAAACCGAAACCTGGGAACTCGGTGCTCCCTGTTCCCCCCGGGGCATCACGCTTCAACCCCAACCCTCGCTCGCTTGCAGCGGAATCCCACTCCGCGTTTCTCTAGACGTCGCGGGTTTCTTGCGCAACGAGTTTGAATGGCAATGGAGCGACAATCCCGATTCGAATTGGCGCCCTGTTGAGGAAGGCTTCAGCGAACCGGCCGACTCGCAGCCATTCGAAGCGCTTGGCTCCGAGGCTCGGTCGCTCTTGATCCGTCCTCGCTGGCCACGCCGCGGGACGGTTTGGTTGCGCTGCGAAATCCTAAACGATTGCGGCGCGTTCCAGAGCGACGCGGTCCCGATTCTCCTCGCGCCCGTCGATCTCACCTGCGACGGAATCGTCGACATGGCCGACTTTGTAGTCTTCGCCGGCGAATATGATTTGATGCTCTGCGCCGCCTCGGCCATGCTTCCCCAATGCCCGGCCGACTTCAACCTCGACACTGTTGTGGATGACGCCGACTGGCTTCTCTTTGTGCAGGCGTACAACGAATTCGGTTCGGCCCGATCAGCGCCCATCGCCAAGCCGCCACGGCGCAATGCTTCCGGCACACCGGCCACCCAAAAACGATAACCCCAGAAAAAGCGCCGCAATCGCAGCGCTATCCGGTCGGCATGGTTCGCGAAGCGCGCGGGCTCGATGCCAATCCGGGGTCCCCCCAATTCGTCTGCCAACTCCTTGAATTCCAAGCACTTCCAATAAAAACTCCCAACACCCAAACAAACCCCTTGCAATTCGGGTTTTATCAGGTATCCTCTTCCCATGCGCGCCCCCTCGCAATTCCGCCCTAGCCCCAACCAAGCCGCTCGGCTCTTCGACCTTCTCGCCGATCCTTCCGAGTCCTTCCTTTCCATCGCCGCTCGCTTCAACACCTCGCTCGCCGATCTCTCGCTCTACCTCGCCCGCCCAGAAGTCGCCGAGCGCTATTCCGCCCTCGAAGCCAACTTCGCCCGCCGCGCACGTCTCGTGGCCACGGCCCACATCCCCGCAGCCGCGGCATCCGCCCTCCGAATCCTCGACGACTTCAACGCATCCACCGACGCTTCGCCAATTCCCTGCCCGCGAGAAACCGCGCTCCGCGCCGCCCGCATCGTGCTTCGCCTCGCGAACTTCACTCCAGGCCCCCACCCCGTCGCGCCGCGACCGGCCGGCTCCCGCACGCCTCGGGAGTTCGATTCCATTCCGCTCCGCAATACCGAATCCCCTGCTTTTTCAGCCCCATCTGCGCGTGAGCCGCAACAGACTCTGCGCGAAACGGCACCGCGCGCGCCCGAATCGACCTTCACGGGCCGCATCGGCGATGAAACCCCCGGCGAGCAGCCGCTCTCCGATGATGAAGTCCTTCGCCTCGCAGAAGACCTCATCCGCAAAGGCGCATTCTCTCAAAATGAAATCGACGATGCTTTCCGCCTCGCGGCCGCACAATCTCTTGCCGAGTCCAACGCTTCCGAACCAGCGGAAGAAGCGATAGAGGCGCCCTTGCGGCAGGCCGAGCACGCGGTCCTTTCTGTCGCTCCGCCCTGACCAATTCGCGCGGCATCTCGCCTGACGTATTCGGGCCCTTCCAAACCTCATCCGAACAAATCGCCCTTCCCGGCGCCTGAAATTTCTTTGACTTTCTCCGCCACATGCCTTGACGGCCCCTCCTGTTTCAAGTAACTTGAAACAGTTTCACGATGTTACATCGCATCGTACTTGGGAGGATTCATGCCGTCAGTCAGGCGAATCGCAAGTCGGGCAGGGGTTTCAGTGGCGACGGTTTCACGCGCCCTGAACAACCACCCGAATGTCGATCCCAACACGAGACGGAAGGTCATCGAGGCCGCCGAGAGCGTCGGCTACCCGAAAGTTTTCAGCGCCCGCGCCACCCAGACCAACGTCATCGCACTCGCCTACGCCGGCGAACTTGTCCGGGCCGATTACGGCGGCTTCGACGCCGCGATGCAGGCCGGCATCCTCCGGGGCCTCAACGAGCACCGCTTCGATCTCCGCATGGTCGCCCTCCAGCGCGACGCCGTCCCCGGCGAGGGTTACGCCCGCGTGCTCGAACGCAAGACCATCGGCGGCACAATTCTGCGGGTTTTTGAAGATTCGCGTCTCGTCGGCGCCGAGATCGCCGAGGCCGGCCTCCCCTGCATCGTCGTCGCCGATCGCTTCCCCGATCATCCAAACGTCAACTTCATCTGCTGCGAATCCCGCGCCGATTCCCGCCGCGCCATCCAGCACCTCGTCGATCTCGGCCACAGGCGCATCGCGCTGGGCGTTCACAGCGTCCGCGATACCGATCACATGGACCGGCGCAACGGCTACGAGGATGCGCTCAAGGACAACGGCATCCCGCTCGACCCGGCACTCGAAAACGAGATCGTCGCCAGCACCGAGGGCGGCGCCGGCCTGATCACTCGCCTCATGTCGATGCACACGCCCCCCACCGCCGTTTTCTTCACCGATCCGCTGGCCACGGTGGGCGCGCTGCGTCGCTGCCTGGAACTCGGTGTGCGCGTTCCACAAGATCTCTCGATCATCGGCTTCGACGACAGCGACGTGCGGAAGCACACCTTCCCCTCCTGCACCGCCGTCGTGCAGGATGCCGAAATGCTCGGTTTCGAAGCCGCCCGCTGGCTCACCCGCCGCCTCATCAACCCCGCCGACGAGAACCTCAAATGCTTGCGTCTCGTACGTACTACGCGGCTCGAAATCAATCAGACGACGGGCCGCCCGTCTTCGGACCCCGTGCGTGTTCTGCCCGATGGCACACGCGTGAAGCTCCAGCAACCACACTCGTGAATCTGGAGAAGGAAAGGAAAGCGATGCGCATGAAGTCGGAGTCAAGACAAGGTCGGAAGTTCTGTCAAGGATTCACCCTGATCGAACTTCTTGTCGTCATCGCGGTGATTGCGCTGTTGATCGGGATTTTGCTGCCGGCGCTGGGGAAGGCACGCGAAACCGCGCGCGGTCTGAAGTGCTCGGTCAATCAAAAGCAGGTCGTTCTCGCGTTGCAGTCCTACGCGAACGATTACAAACAGTTGTTTCCGCCAAGAATTCAGGGCTGTATTGACCCGGATTCAGGAAGGGAAAGCATTTATTGGTACGACGAAAATCGAATCGGAAGGTATCTGCCGATTACAGACCGTTCGAATATCGACCTCAACAGCGGTGCTAAAGAAAATCAGAGCGTTGGGGGCGGCGTGTTGGCGTGTCCAAATCATCCGGCGGCGGGTCGCTCATATGCCATGAACTTTTGGTCAAACTCGGCAGTAACTTACTCGCCGACCCAGGTAGGCGGCAAGATCATAGCGAAATCGTACCGGCCTGGGCAAGATCCGGGAGGCAGCAAGTACGAAGCGGGTTATGGCACCGGGTTCGACATGACAGTCAATTTGGCGTCCAAAATGATTCTCATTGGAGAAGCATGGGCACCGTATGGTTCGATGCTGGATTCCGGAAAAGCGGAATCGAGTCAAACGTTTTGGGCGGCCGCCGACATCGGCCGCGGCGCGCAGTACTTGGGGGGAAAGTATCGGGTGGCGACTCGCTTCGGGGCACCGACGTTTACGAATGTGCTTTTTAATGGATCTTTCAGCCTATCCAATCCGCCCCCGGAGTTGATTGACGCAAAGGCTTTCACTGATGTCAAGAGTTACATTCCCTGGTATCGCCACCCGAGGCGTTCAAAGGATTTGCTTGCCATCAAGGGGTCTGCGCCGTTTGGCTTCGTGGACGGGCACGTGGAAACATATCGGCCGGAGCAGCTCTTCGAGCCGGGTGCGAATGCGCAGGCTCCGGCGAGGAGCACGCTTCAGATTTTGTGGTCTCCGAAAGATCTCGAATTGGATGCAATCACCGCGAACCCCTGACCATTCAAGTCGTCGTCGTCAGGGTTGACGCGACGTGTCCCGCATCGAGGCGATTCCAAATGATTCCGGGCTTCTAACAACGGGAGTAATTCGAAGGTCGACAACACCCGTTCGATGTAAGCGAATGGGCAAGTAAATAGGGAAACGCGTGTTTCCGAAGTCTAGTGAGAGCTCTTCGCGGCGTTTCGCTCCGTGGAGAGAGAGGGAGCCCGCTCGACAGACGACCGGGCGTTTCGAGCGAAAAGGAGATGTGCACCGAGCGGTGCACTGAAGTTTTCAAGAGTCGGAACTAAAGGAGCTTAGCAATGCAGGTACGTTCTCTTCACATGTTGGCTGCGACGTTCGTGGCAGGTTTGGCGCTTTCGTCCCAGGCGGTCGTCGTTAGCGTGGGCGATTCAAATGCGAACTGGTTGGGATTCATGAACGTAAGCGAGTTACCGGAGAATGGCGGAGCCTACGTCTTCGGAAGTCCATGGGGCGTTGACGGGCTCCGCGCGGAATTCAATGACGGTGCCGCGACCCTCACGCTTTATCCCAACAGCGTCGATGATCCAAACCCGTTCTGGTACACCCCCGAAGGTGGCCCCGGTTCCACCGGCAACAAGTGGATGGATGCCAATTGCTACCACGAGGTCAGCGATGGTTCGCTGACCGGCGTGGTCGTGACCTTCGAAGGCAATGTCATTTCGAATGACTTCACCTCGGCGCACACCGCCACGATCTGGGTCAAGGACTTCGCCCCCGATTACTCCTCGCACAACGAGTCGATCATCCCGCTGGTTCCCGGTCCGTTCAGCGTCTCGCTCGAGACCGAACCCGATCCGGCGCGCCACGTTCAGTGGGGCTTCACGGTCGTTGGCGCCTGCGTCTGGATCACCGATGTCGGCCCCTACGGCAACGCGGTGATCGCGACCGGCGCAACGCCGACCTGCACCGGCGATCTGAACGCCGATGGATTCGTCGATGACGCCGACTTCGTCATCTTCGCTGCGGCGTACAACATCCTCGACTGCGCCGATCCGACGATGCCCACCGGCTGCCCCGCCGACCTGAACGGCGACGACTTTGTTGACGATGCCGATTTCGTCATCTTTGCCGCTGCCTACAACGAGTTGGTCTGCCCCTAAGGCTGCTCGTCAA
>JAHBXG010000042.1 GCA_019636565.1 Phycisphaeraceae bacterium | reverse complement strand
AAGGTGATTTCTCGCTTCATTTGCTCCATTGCCCTGGCGAGTTCGGCCTGAAGACGAGAGATCGCGAGCTTGCCACCCTCGCGGTCGGTGCCGGGCATGAGCAGTACGAATTCATCGCCGCCGACTCGCGCGACGATGTCGGCGGGACGGGTGCAGGAGCGAAACACGTCGGCAACGATCCGCAGCACGGCGTCGCCCTCGGCATGGCCGAAACGATCGTTCACCTGCTTGAAGTTATCGCAGTCAATGTACGCGGCGGAAATGGGCGTGCCGTCGCGCCGGGCACCGGCGAGGATTCGTTCGGCCTGGAGGCACAGATCACGGTGATTGGACAGACCGGTCAACCCGTCGGTGCGGGCGTGCGCCGCGTAGCGCTGGATCAGATCGCGGAAGCGCGACGAGATCTCCGCCATCAGGATGTATGTGATGGCCCGTGATACAAACGACCAGATGATCAGGCCGGTGCCCGCATCAACGGGCAGAACCCGGTACGAATCGACAAAGGCGCACGCCGCGGCGATCACTGCGTATGCATATGAAACGAGGCGACCACCAAAGCAGCCGACCAGGAAGACGGGCGCGAGCGTGAGCGCGCTCAGAGAGATGTGCGGTCCGAGCTTGAGATCCAGCGCCACAATGGGGATGAGCGCGATCAGCGCGAGGGACAGCACGTCCAGCTTGCTGCGGCGTTCGAGCCATCGCGCCGAATCCTCGGCGTCGAGCTGTGTCCAGAATCGAGGCACCGCATCGGATATCGGCCCGGTTTTGCGGCGGGTTCATGCGGGCGTTCGGTGTGGGCGGGTCCGGCGAACATTATTTTCGGGCCGCGCCCGGGAAGGCGTGGGCCCGGGAGGCTTGTGCGGTTTGGGAGGGCCGGACCCTGCCGCGGCCGCGAGCTTCTTGAGTTGAGAAGCGGTGAACATCGTGCCCGTGGTATCGCGCTCCCAGGTGTGAGCCGGCCCCTGGAGCTTCTCATAGTGCACCCACATTTCGAACCAGTAACTGCGGAAAGCGTGCGACTCGAACGGCGCGAAATGCTCGTGCACCCGCCGCATGATTTGCTTGGATGTGCCGGTGTAGCCGAGAACTGATCGGCCGTGCCGGACGCTCTCGGTATCGAGCGGGAGGCGCGAATAGCGACCGAGCAGCTGCATGATGTTGGCGGCGGCATAGGGGCCGACGCCGGGGAGGGAGAGCAGGGTTTCGTGAAGAAGGTCGTCGGGAGTGGAAGAGTCTTCGATAATCCGGATTTCGGGATCGCGCTTGGCGAACATGCGGGCGAGTTCGATGATGCGGAGATCGCGGTAGCCGACGCGGCAGCGGGACCGGAGAGTTTGCGGGCGCGTGCGGGCGAGCGCGGCGGGCGTCGGAAAGGTGAGGAGGCCGGAAGGAGATTGCTTGCCGACAACTTCGCAGAGGCGCCGATTCATCTGGACCGTGCCCGGCCAGGTCACGTTGCAACTGGTGATGGTCTTGAGGACATCTTCGAAGAGCGAGGGAGAGCGGAAGAGGCGGGCGCGGCCGGTGCGCTTCCAGCGCGGATCGACCTTGTGGAACGCGCGGACGTGGGCTTCGTCCTCATCGAGGCGGAGCATGCGGCGGATCAGGTCGTTCGCGATGGACTTTTCCTTCGCGGAGACGGGTCGATCAAGGCCGACGCGGATCGGCTTGCCGCGGCCTTTGGGCTGCGAGATGACGACGCCGACGATTTCTTTGCCGAGCACGAGCGCACGGGAGAGCGATTGTTCCTTCACGCTCCAGCGATTGGGGGCGAGGAGAAAGTAGCCGTAGGAGCAAACGTCGCGGGCGAGCGAGTAATCGGCGGGGGTCTTGATTGAGAACGACGGCATGGATTCTCACCGCGAAAACGCAGAAGCGCAGAAATAGGCAGACGGACTTGATAGCGGCAACGAACGGCGGGCCGGAGACTGTGTCGGGCTTTTGCACATCCGATTCTGTCTCTTCCCTCTGCGTCTCTGTGCCTCAGTGGTGAATGGCTTTCACGCCGTCATCTTGCGCTCGAGCGGAAACAAGTAGCTCGCGATGTTGACGCAGAGGCGATCGGCGTAGCGGGCGAAGTCGGCGTAATGCTTGTCGATTTGGGCGCGGAGATCGCCTTCGGAGATGCCGGCGCGGGCGCAGAAGTCTTTTTCATGTGGCAGGAGCGCTTCGATCATGGCGCGATCGAACTCGGGGTGAGACTGGAGCGCGTAAGTGCGAACGCCGGCCTTGAAGATCTGGTTCTTGCATTCCTTACTCGAACCGAGAAGTGTCGCGCCGCCGGGCAGCTGCTTAACTTCGTAGCCGTGCGTCATGTACTGAGGGGAATCCCACGCGATGCCGGCGAGGACCGGATCGGTCTGGCCGATCGGATTGAGAGAGACGGTTTTCATGCCGATCTCGGGCGTGTCCATCTTTCCGACCTGGCCTCCCAGCGTGTGCGCGATCATCTGCGCGCCGAGGCAGATTCCGATCAGTGGCAGCTGTCGCTCGTGCGCGGCCTTTAGGAATGCAAGTTCGCCGGGCATCCACGGGTGATCTTCGCCGACGTTCTGCGCTCCGCCCATGGCGATCACGCCCTGCACGTTGTCGAAGTCGGTGGGGATGAGATTGCCGCCTTCGAAATCTTCGAGCGCGTTGCGGTTGATCGGATGATCGGGCGCGAGATCGAGGCGCCGGATCGAGAGTTTGAAACCGTGATCACGGAGCGTGAGGCCGAGGCGGCCGGGACCGACGAGTTCGCCGTGCTGGAAAACAATGATTGCCATAAAGAATGGTAGAGCCCAGCGAGCCCCACGCGCAAGGGCGGGAGTGCATTGGGTTGAATTCCAAGTCGGATTGTCAAGCGGACGCCTCGGTGTCCCACGTCTACGCGTGCGGCTGGTTGACCGCCACTAAACCCGCACCATGCTCGCGTATTCCTCGAAGCGTGCGTCGAGGTCCGCTCGCTTGATTTCTTTCAACCGATCGAGGCTGAACGCTTCAATCGTGAAACTGGCGACCACCGTGCCGTGGGCCAGTGCGCGGCGGATCGACTGGAAACTGCCCGGGTCGTGGTCCGCTGCCTTGTGAGAAGCAAGGAAGCCCATGACGCCGCCGGCGAAAGTGTCGCCGCAGCCGGTGGGGTCGATGACGCGCTCGGTCGGATAGGCCGGGAGCGAGCAGATGCCGTCCTTGTGAATGAGCAGGCAGCCGTGCTCGCCCTTTTTGATGATCACAAAGCGGGGTCCGAGTTCCAGAATGTGGCGTCCGGCGCTCACGCTGTTCATCTTGCCCGTCAGCAGTTCCGCTTCGTCGTAGTTCAGCACCAAGCCATCGACTCGCTTCAGGAGAGCCAGCAGATCGTCTTTGGCGACCTGAATCCACAGGTCCATCGTGTCGGCGACCGTCAGCACGCGCTTGGGGCACTGTTCAATGAAACCGGCCTGCACCGCAGGAGGCGAGTTGGCAAGAAAAAGAAACTTGGAGTCCGCGTACGAAGCCGGCACCTTTGCGGGCGCCTCGCCGACGACACCCAGCTCGGTGAAGAGCGTGTCGCGGCTGTTCATGTTGGTGTGATACTTGCAGCCCCAGCGGAAGGTCTTGCCGCCTTTGCGGGTTTCGAGTCCTGCCAGATCGACGCCGGGGAACTGGGAAAAACTCTCGCGGAATTTGGGTGGGAAGTCCTCCCCCACCACCGCGACGATGCGCACCGGGCCGTAGAAACTGGATGCCGCGGAAAAGTACATGCACGACCCGCCCAGCACCTGATTAGCGTGCCCGGTGGGAGTAACAACGTCGTCGATGCCGATGGTTCCGGTGACTAAGAGTGACATAGGGGGGAAGGGTAGGGTGATGTTGGATGAGGGAACGGAGCGTGCGCGAGGTGGCGAGGCAGACCCGACCGTTCGTTCTCATTTCTTGTAGGGCATCGGTGTTCCGGCGTCGGCGGGACGAACGTAATGAACCTTCGCGATGGTGTTGCGGGTTCCATCCGGGTTCGGCGACGCCTGGACGTGCAGATCGAATGTGCCGTCATCCAGAAAAATGTACTTCACCTGGTACGGGATCATGACTCCGCTCTCGAGTGAATAACTGTTCCAATCCAGGATCATCGTGTTGCCTTCGAGATGAACGGGGGCGAGCGTGAAAGTCCCGTCCTGATCGAAATTCCACACCGACCATTCTCCGGAGCGAGGATCGACGGCGGCCGTGAAATGGCTGTGACGCGAGAGTTTCTCTTTGTTGCCGAGGAAGCCGGCCGCGAAATAGACCCGTCCATCGAACAACGGTTCGACACGGGTCTTGCCCCGGAAGATCCCGCCGTCGCTGGTGGACTGCGAGAATTCCCAATCACCGACCATCGATTCGAATCGCTTCCTGATCGCGTCGGCCTTTGCCTGGCGATCAGGCGGCTCGAATGCTTCTTTCATCTTTTCGAGCGACCAGGCGTTTCCCTTCTCGAAGAACTCGTACGCCTTGTCGTAGAGTTCGCCATCTTTGTAGCCCATGCCGGTGATGGTGATGCGCGTCGCGGTGGGCGAGAGCGGCTCGAGGCGGAGCACGCTCCAGCCGGTTTCGCAGATGGCCTTGATGAAGTCGGGCGAGTTCTTTGGCGCGACCGACTTGAGCACGAGCACCCGCTCGGGTTCAAGGGTCACGATCTGATTGATGATCGTTCCGTCGTCGCCGAGCGTTCCCTGAGGGTCGTAGGTGGTCCGGATCGCGCCGCCGGGGCGGAAATCCACATCCGCCTTCGGCACGCTCCACATTTTCTGAATGCCTTCGCCAGTCTGGAAATTCTTCCAGATTTCGGAGGCGGGAGCGTGGATGACGCCCTCGTGACGGAGGATGCGGTCTTCGGCCAGGCAGGTGGCGGCGACGGAGGCTGCGGCGATCGCCGCGATGCGGAACAGGTGGTTCATTGAATTCACTCCGAGAGAATCAGCGCCATGCGCCGAGGATTGCTCCGGCGGCGATGAAAGCAACGAGTTGATACGAACTGTCGAGCATGTATGCAGCGAAGGGGCGGGTGCGTGTGATGTGATCGGTGAGGCCGATCGCCGTCGTGGCGAAGAGCCAGAGGAAGGCGCCGAGCACGGCGCCGTCGAACGCACTGCGGAGTCCGAGATTGACGACGAGGAACGACATGGCCAGCGCACCGAGGATGTAGGCGACGATCATGATGGAGAAGAACACCTGGGGCGGGCGGGACTTCTGCATGGCCTTCACCTGTTCGTCGGTGTAGCCGTGGAGGCGCTGCCAGAGTTTGGCGAAGACCGCACCGTACCAGATGCCCCCGATCATGAACATGGTGAATCCCGCGACCAGAACGGCGAGCCAGTTGATCTCATTGAGTTTGGCGAACATCCGTACCTCCGGAATCAGGTTGAGGAACGCCCGGCGGACGCCCGCTCGAGCAGGAGATCGAAATACGCGCGGAGTTGACCGACCGATGCGTCGTACGCCGAGGCGGAGCGTGAAGAGCGTGCCTGCATCAGACCGCCTTCCATGACCGTGAGCACCGTTTGAGCGACTTGGTCGCGATCGAGATCGCGCGGCAGGCGATCGCCGGCTTCCTTGAGCCACTTGGTGACAAACCCGCACCAGCCATCGAAGTTCTGCTGGATCAGCGGACGGATTTCCGGGTGCGAGTCGGCCACTTCCAGGGCGAGATTTCCGATCGGACAGCCCAGGCGAAAGTCCAAAGGCAGGAACCAGTCGCGGTATTGCTGAAGCAGCGCGAAAACGCGTTCGATCGGGTCGTTGGTCCTGGCTTCAACCGGTGCCATCACGACCGGATAGAGGAGTTCCTTGTACCGCTCGAGGACCGATGCCAGAAGCGCGTCCTTGCTCGGAAACAGGTTGTAGAGGCTGCCCGGGTTCACGCCGGCCTCGCGGAGAATGGTGGAGACGCCGGTGGCGTTAAAGCCCTGCTCGTGGAAGAGGCGTGCCGCGGCGTCCAGAATCCGGGTCCGGGTGTCGGGCTGGGATGTTGCAGAGGGAGTCATTGAATGATCGCTCAATACTTGAGCGTTCATTCAAGCAGATGGACGGGTCCCTGTCAAGGGGGTTGTTGGAAAATCTCGAAAGGTCTTACGCGATGCCCCGGTGCAACGGCGGGGGCCTTGTCGCGGTAACGGCGGGCGTGCTTGTGAGCTTGAAGGGAGAACTCGTGATGCGAATGGCTGCCTGCGGTGCGATGGTGAGCGTGATTCAGATTGCCGCGGCGGACCCGACGGTGGTCCCATGCGTCGGAAGCGGTCCGTTGATCGTCGAGGTGACGATGGGCGGCAAGCCGCTTCGGTTCATGTTCGATACGGCACTGCCGGGTGACGGGCGGATTGACGAAGAGGTTGCGAAGGAGTTGGGGCTCGCGTCCGCGGGCGTGCTGGCGACAGACGAAGACGGAGGCGGCATTCCGCTGGTGAGGGGTGAGAAGTTCGGGTTCGGCGGACAGACATTCGAGACGGTGACTTTCTGGTCGGTGCCGCTGGGAGCGATGAAGCAGCCGGCGGAACAGCGCATCGACGGAGCGATCGGGTGGCAACTTTTGAAAGGCCGCGTTTACACGGTTGATCTGGCCAACCGCAGGATCGTGATCGACGATGAGCCGCTGAAGGATGCCGGCGCGCCCGGCGTGGCGGCGTTGATCGCGGAAGAGCACAGCCCATCGATTCCGATTTCGCTGGGCGGGGTGGAAACACGCGCCACGCTGAACTCTGGAAACATGATGGGGCTGGTGGTGCCGAACGCGATGCAGTCGAAACTGACGCTCACCAAGGAGCCGTGGGTGTCGGGGAAGATCGGCAACGGGCAGTCGATCAGGCGCGGAAGGCTGAAGACCCCGATGTCGGTCGGCGGCCTCGCGACGCCGATGACCGGCGTGGAATTTCTGGATGTTTGGGAAACGCCGAACATGGGCTTTATGGCGATGGAGCCGTACGCGTTCACGTTCGACCTGGTGAATCAACGGGTGCGGATCGCGGAGCCGGCGGGCAAGCCTCGCCCCGCGCGATACGGAGTGGCGTTCGATGCGGAGCAATCTCCAGCGCGGATCGTGCGGATCTTCGATCTGTCGGTTGCCGACAAAGCGGGGCTGCGCGAAGGAGATGCGATCAAGTCGATCAACGGCGTCGAGGTCAAGACCCAGCAGGAGATTCTGACCGCGATGCGGGCGCCGAAAGTCACGATGGTCGTCGAGCGCGATGGTCAACCTGTCACCATCGAGATGTCACGAGAGTAACCGCGCGTCCCTACGCCAGATCGAGCAGCATGTCGACGTTCGCGACACGGAAGCCGCAGGAAGAAAACAGTGCACGGGCACCGGGATTGTCCGTCGCGGTTTCGAGGCGGATTTGTTTCACGCCGATTGCGCGAAACTTCTCGACTGCGCGAAGCGCAAGCGCCTTGGCGATGCCGCGGCCTCGCCAAGCGGGTTCCACCCAAACATCGTGAATGAATCCAAAGCGATCGAGTCGGTAGATCGGGATATTCGTTTCAACGCTCGCGACGAGAAATGCAACAATCTTTCGATCTGCCTCGCCGACGAGTACCACGCTGTTGCCATCGGCAATGCGCATCGGCAACCAAGATTCGTACATCGAAACCACGTTTGGGAGCATCGCGTAGCGCGGCGGATCGAGTTTCTCGTGCATCGAGCAGATGGAGCGAACCATCGGCAGAATTGCCGAAACATCGGCGTCGATGGCATCGCGGACCGCGGGCTCGGCGCTCATCCCACGTGCGCCTTTTCGAAGCGAGCGGCGAGGTAGGCCGCAGGGTCGGCGTGCTCGAACGCGAGCATGGTGCGGATGAACGCGTTGCGCTCGAACCACATGATGTCAAGATCCCACACGCAGAAGGATTCGCCTCCGGTGGAAAGCCGCCATGGCGCGCCGGCTTCACGGATGAAGATGCGGGTGATCATCTCGTTCTTGTTCTGCCACCAGGCGAGCACGAGGTAATCGAGCGGCGTGGCAAGATGCTCGATGATGAAACCAAGACCGGGACGGCCGGGCGCTTGGGCATCTTCGGGCAACTCGGTCAAAATCGCGTCGATCGCGGGTTCGTCCAGCGGAGCGTCGCGATCGGCCTCGCGGCCGAGCACGCGGTATGGCTTGAGTTTCCAACCATCGATGGAGACAGCAGGGAGTACCGCGACCGGGCGCGGCGCGTAGCGAGCAAGATCTTCCGGGGGTGGGTGAATCACGCCCGAACCTTACGTTGCTTTCGTACGGGATGCCGGGTCAGACCTTGCGCTGACCCCACGAGCGGGGCTGCACAAGGTCTTTGGCGATTCCGGTCTTACGGAGAAACAAGATGGTCAGGTAAGTCGGATCGATCTCCCACCACTTATGGCCGTGTGCCGCGGAGCGCTGATCGGCGTGGTGGTTGTTGTGCCAGCCTTCACCGCCCGAGAGAATCGCGACAAGCCAGTTGTTCCGGCTGTCTTCGCCCGTCTCGTAGTTGCGGTAGCCGAACATGTGCGTGATCGAGTTCACGCTCCAGGTGATGTGCCAGACCACCACAGTGCGAACGAACACGCCCCAGAAGAGCCATGAGAGCGAGAGTTGCCATGCGCCGGCGGTGGTACCGGTCATCCAGAACCCGATTCCGAAGCCCGCGGCCATGATCGCCAGGGCGCTGAGCGGATAGAGCAGCAGCCAGGCACGGTTGTTTTCCATCGACCGATAGACGGGATCACGCATCAGGTCGACGCAGTACTTCTCAATGCCTTCCTTGGTGTCGACGTGCGGATTGGAGACAAAGAGCCAGAGGATGTGGCCCCAGAGGAAGTGAACCAGGGGGGAATGCGGGTCCGGCTCGTGATCGGCGTGCTGGTGGTGACGGCGGTGCGCCGCGACCCAAGAGGCGGGCGTGCCCTGGAGATTGCAGAGCGCGAGCATGGCGAATGCGTGCTCGATCCACTTGGGGACCACAAAGCCCCGGTGCGTGAGCAGGCGGTGATAGCAGAGGTTGATCCCCAGGCATCCGAAGAAGTACACGCCGATCGGCACAAGCGCAACTCCGGTCCACGAGAAAAACTGAGGCAAGAACGCGGGAATCGCCGCGAGGTGGATCAGCGCGATCGCGATGATGACGTGCCAGCGATAGGTGTAGGGCTGAACGCCTTCGGGAAGCGCGAGTTTGCGGGCGACCGTACTCGGCCCGCCGGTCTCGGGGTCGATGAATACATCGGGGGGGAGATCCCGGGGTGAGACTTTGGGAGTTCGAACGAGAGTCTCAGCGGGACGGCTTGCGGTTGTCGTCATGATTAGCTTCGCGAACCTTGGTGGTCGGGGGAATCCCGAACAGAACCGTAGCCTTTCGTATCGGTAGTCGTTGTCGGTTTCCGATCAGATTCACGGGTGGCCCGGCAAATTCCCGAGGATGTGCAGAAGCCGGCTACCCCGTCGAAATTGAGTCTCATTCGCGAATGAGAGGATGGGACTCACTCGAAGCGAATCCCTTGTGCCAGCTCGATCTTGCCCGAGAAGTTGATGGAGCAGGTCTGCCGGCGCATGTAGGCCTTCCACGAATCAGAGCCCGATTCACGCCCCCCGCCGGTTTCCTTTTCGCCGCCGAACGCGCCGCCGATCTCCGCGCCGCTGGTTCCCATGTTCACATACGCCAGCCCGCAGTCGGAACCGGTGCCCGCCGGTGAGAGAAACCGTTCGGCGAGCGCGGCGCTCCGCGTGAAGATGGCCGACGAGAGACCCTGTGCGACCGAGTTCTGCATCTCGATCGCCTCCTCCGGGTCGCGAAAGGTGAAGACGTAAAGAATCGGCGCGAACGTCTCTTCGTTCGCGATCGGCAGCTTGTTGCTCGCGGGCGCGCGGACGATGGCGGGCTGCACGAAGTAGCCCGACAATCCGGCGGGTGCGTCCTTCTCACCCCCGACAAGCACCGTTCCGCCTTGCGTTCTTGCCGCGGCGATCGCGGCGGAAAAACCTTCAACAGCGCGGGCGTTGACGAGCGGACCGACCAGCGTGCCCTCGGCGCCGGGGTCACCGATTCGGACGGACGAATAAGCCTTGACAAGTTTGGACAAAAGAGCGTCCACGACCTTTTCGTGCACGATGAGACGGCGCGTGGTGGTGCAGCGCTGGCCGCAGGTTCCGACGGCCGCAAAGAGAATGGCGCGAGCCGCAAGATCGAGATCAGCATCTTCGTGAACGATCGCGGCGTTGTTGCCGCCCAGTTCCAGAAGGCTGCGGCCAAGACGCTTGGCCACGACTTCACCCACGCGCTTGCCCATGCGGCAGGAACCCGTTGCGCTGATCAGGGGCAGACGAGTGTCGGCGATGAGCCGCTCCCCCACCACCTCGTCGCGACCAATTACAAGCGTGAAGAGATCTTCGTGACCCCACGACGACGCGACGCGCTGCGCGATCGTGTTTGTGGCAATCGCCGTAAGCGGCGCGAGAAGACTGGGCTTCCAGACAACGGTGTCGCCGCAGACCGCCGCAAGCATGGCATTCCACGCCCACACTGCGTTGGGGAAGTTGAACGCGGAAATCACGCCGATGGGACCAAGTGGGAGCCACTGTTCGCGCATCGCGTGGCCCGGGCGCTCACTGGGCATGGTCAGACCGTACAACTGGCGTGAGAGGCCGACGGCGAAGTCGGCGATGTCGATTGTTTCCTGAACCTCGCCGACGGCTTCGGACGTGATTTTGCCGACCTCGGCCGTGATGATCGCGCCGATGGATTGCTTGTGCTTGCGGAATTCGTCCCCGATGGCGCGAACCACCTGGCCCCGGACCGGGGCCGGGATCTCTCGCCAGCGCTTGAACGCGGCAGCGCTCCGCCCGATCGCTTCGTAGTACGAGCGTTCGTCGTCCAGTTTCACGGCGGCGATGGCCTTGCCGGTTGCCGGGTTGGAGACCACCTCGAGCAAGGCATCCGATGCGGCATTTGCAGCCAAGTCCAGATTGATGCGGGGGTGCGAAGACAGTCCCATCGCGTTGAGAGCATTGCGGAGCATGGGGCGAGTGTATGAAAGCGATGCGCGAAGGCGCTTCGTCGCTATCGGCGAGGCCGGTTCACAATATGGTCGATGGCGTCCGCCAGCGCTAGCGAGAGCACTTCCGCTTGTTCGTCGCTCTGAAGGCTTAGCAATTCGCACGCCGGAGACCAAAGGTCGTTTTCTCCCTTCGCTTTCGAGGTGGCAACCACGAGCCATCGAGCGAGGCGGGCGCGTTCGACCGACGAGAGTTGCGTGATGTCGAGCGATGCCAGCACCTGATTGCCGACTGCGGCGTTGTACCAGAGCAGGCGCTGCAGGGCGTATCCCGCGCAGTTGTCACCGGAGTGTCGGGAGTCCGATCCGGTTCCATCGCGAAGCCATGAATCGATGGCGCGCCGCGACTGGTCCGCCGAATAGCGGGACATTTCCAGCGAAGCGGAGCATGTCGCGAGCATGCGATCTTCCTCTTCGTGCTTGGCTTCCAGAAAGGAGACGAGGTATTCCGGGTCGTCCTTCATCATGAAATGAAGCGGATCGCGAATGCGTGGGCGCTCGATCATGCTCCGAGTGAACATCGCGATCGCGCGGAGCGTCATCAAGCCGAAGCCAACGCCGATCGTGATCAGCATGGCCATCGCAACCCATTTGTGCAGACGTTTCATGAGCTGCATCCACTGACCGACCCGCTCCGGCGAATCAACCCATGCTCTCAAATTGTACAGACAGGGGCCGAACGGCGCCTCGCGTTATCCGGGCTCAACCAGGCGTGTTCCGCCCGAATCTCGCTTGTGTTTGGATTCGAGCGAACTGATCGAGCCCGAGCGCCGATGCTCGATGCATGCCCTTCCGCCTTGTGGCTGGGCCCACCATGAAGACCTCGCGTGCCATTCTCCTCGCGGCCGCTCTTGCCTCGGCGTTTCTCGCGGGCTGCGATCGCGGTGCGCAGATCGGCGTTGGAGTCGTAAACAAGACGGGCATGATGATGACCAACTGCATCGTGCGCTTTGCCGAGGGGAACCTGAATACCGGCGTCGTGCTGTCGAACGCTCGCCGGGAGTTCTCGTACTTCGACACACCAATCTCCGACAGCGCGACGATCGACGTGATTTTCCCCGACGGGGCGAAACGCAACATGAAGGCGTACATCGGTTCGGCGTACAACCGCGATCGACCGGGCACGCTGGTGTTCGAGATCGGGCCCGAAGCCGTGCGCGTGATGTTCGAGCGGGCGAAGTAGGAATCTACTTCGGCTCTTTGGCGAGCAGATCGGCCATGCCGCGGGCGAGGGAGATCATGGTGCTGATCTCAACGGATGCCTTGGGGTCGTTCCAGCCGACGGAAACAGCAAAGAGCGCACCGTCGTTGCGTTCGAGCAGCCAGGTCAGGTTGATCACGCCCGGCTCGGAGCCGCCCTTGAAAGCGACGCTCGGCCAGGTTTTCTTGTCGAAGGGGATACCGCCGTTGATGCGGAGAACCCGCTTGAGTTCGTCCATGCCTGGCTTGAGTTCGAAGCCGTGCAACTTCACCATCGCGTTGCAAAGATCGTTTGCGGATGAGAACCACTCCACTTTCTCGATCTCGATCGGGATCGTCCAGTTCTCGGCGAAGGCGAGATCGGGAGTTGATTTGGAGACCTCGCCGCCCGGCGCGAGCAGCGCCCGCCTCCCCGCCTCGTCCGCTCCGGCATAGCGGGAAGCAAGTGTCTTGTCGGCTGAGAGCTTGATGCGGAACATCTCCATCGTTGTCATGAACGGCGTGCTCTGCGCGGCGCAGGAGTTGAAGCCCGCCGCATACTTCTCGACGTTCTCGCGTCCGGCCCGGTGGATCAGATGATCGGTCGCGGTGTTATCGCTGATCGAGATCATCTTGGCGGCGAACTCGCTGAGGGGCAATTCCTTGCCGGCGGGCTCATCTTGCAGGACGCCGCCGGGAAGGCTCTTCAGATCTTCCGTGATCTTGATCTTTTCATCCCACTTCGCGGTGCCGGCGAGAATCTGCTCGCTGATCGCGCCGAGCACATAGAGCTTGAACGTCGAACCGGTGGCGAGACACACTTCCGGGCGGACGGTGTGGATCGGACGCAGAGCGAACGTGCCGTCGGAAGAGGTGGTCACGGCATACGCGGCGAAGTTTGTCCGGCCGGGAAGTGCGGAGAGTTTCTCGTCGAACTGCGGCCACGCGTCGAAGCGGAACTTGGGCGGCAGCGCCGGCTTGAGCAGCAGCCCTTCCATCTTTCCGGATGCGTCGGTATCGATGGACACCTCGAGCATCGCATCGCCACCCTGCATGACGGCGACGAGGTGGGAATCGGTCGCGCCGGGTTTGATCTGCGTGAGTTTCGCGCCGTCCTTGAAGACAGAAGCCTTTGCGGAGTTCAGGACAGGTGCCAGTTTTTCTGCCGGCACCTGCTTCAGGAAGTTCTCAGAGAAGCGATCGCCGATCTCGCCGAGGGGCTCTTTTCCATTCAGAAAGTCGACAAGCCACGCGAGTTGCTTGCCGGCCGGCGTCGCGGGGATGACCACATCGGCCGCGGCAGGGCCGGGGGCGATCGGTTGGCGCGCGATTCCTTGCGGCATGTGAACGATGGCAACGGCCAGAACCGAACCGGCAAGGAAAGCAAGGGCGCGTTTCACTGGCAAAGCTCCCATTTCAGAGTGTGCGACGACAACTCTCGCCGCGGGCGACGGAACGCAGAGCGTCAAGAATAGCGAAAAGCCCAATTCTGCTCAGGCCGTGACTTTGCGGGCCATTTTCTCGATGCCGGTCGGGGTTTCGACCAGCAATTCCTGACATTCGGTCAGAAAGAGACCGTGATCGGCAACGCCGGCAATCTGATCCAGTTCGGCCGCAAGCTCGTCCAGATCGTGATGCTCTATCGAGACATCGATGAGGAGATGGCCGTTGTCGGTGAGGAAAAACTGGCCGTCGAGGGTGCGCCGGATGACGCCGTTGAGGCCCAGATCGCGAAGGCGGGTACGCACCGAAGCCAGGCCGAAGGCCATGACCGCGATCGGGAGGGTGCAGCTCTGGCCGAGGCGATCGACCAGCTTGTTTTGACCGACCATATAGATGGAGCGAGTGGAGGCGTGGGCAACGATGCGCTCACGGACGATCGCCCCGCCCTTTCCTTTGAGCATGCGGAGCAGCGGATCCACCTCGTCGGCGCCGTCGAAGATGAAATCGACTTTTTCGACCATCGCGAAGTCGATGATCGGCAGTTGATAGCTGCGGGCGACCGTCTCCGAAGCGTGGCTGGTGGGCACGCATTGAATGGCGAGCTTTTCAGCCTTCACGCGTTCGGCAAGAGCGACGATGCCGCGAGCAGCGGTCATGCCCGTGCCGAGCCCGACGATCATTCCGGACTGAATTTCCGCTACTGCCGCGCGTGCGAGTGCATCCACTGGAAGCATCTCCGTGCCCGAATCCACTTCAGCCGACTGAGACGTGAAACACATTGCGGTGACTGTAGGCGAGAGCCGCTGCGAGCGGCACATTCGTTGGGTGAGGCGACTGCTTGTGATCACTAGGTTGCGTGCGAAGGTGCGATAAGAAACTACGTCGGGTTTGATCCGGGCAGATCACGCAGAAAATCCTTGAGCCGTGTCGCATCGGGGCTCTGTGCATCCCGAACATAGGCGCCGCTGGTCGCGCATCCGAGCGCGAGGCACTCGTCGATGGTCATTCCCAGGAGTTGTCCGAGCGAGAAGCCCGCATTGAAGTGATCGCCCGCTCCCGTGGAAAGCCGCGGATTCTCAGTAAAGGGGCCGTCGAACCACGCCGCATTTCCACGAGCATCGGCGGCACCCGCGCCCTCACGCGGGTGAATGACGACGCAGTCGATATTGATGGAATCTCGAACCGCGATCGCGCCTTCACGGACGCTGGCAGCGAGACCGGGCCCCGAATCCACCCGGAGCGCACGCAGTCCCAGGACGCTTGCGACACGCTGGGCTTCGGAGAGGTTCAGGCCGAGCGTCACGGGAACCGCGCGATCCAAATCAGCAATTCTGCGGACGGCAGACCGCACATCTTCATCGGATCTTCTGGTCGGATCAGCGAGATCGAGGAAGATCCGCTTGGACTCGGCACGTTCGTCCGCGAACGCCTCGGTGCGTATCCCGTGCCAAATAGATTCGACCCCGGGCATCATGACCCAGTTCACGATGCCGATGAGCGCGGAGTTCCTGAACATGGACACGAGCCGATCATGCCCGATGTCGGCCACAAGCGAATCCCAACCGATGGATTGAACATTCTCCGGCCGCCCGAGCATGATTTTGCCGTCGTCGAACTCGAGCGCATCCGTGCGGGCCGGCGGCGCGACGGGTACAACTCGCTCGCACACCGCTGAGAAGCCGCCGTAGATCGGGTGAAGTTCGCTGGGTTTCTCGATCGCGCCGATGGCACCGACATACGTCACCGCAGCACCGGCGCGTCCGAGCGCGCCGGCCATCAGAGGACCATTCCCGCCGAAGCGGTCTTCTTTGACCACCAGTTCGATATTCGCGCTCTTGCCTGCCGCGGCAGCGACACGCTGGGCAAACTGATCGATGGTGCGGAGTCGGGTGTAGCCGTCCGGACCCGGGTTTCGACGCTGATCCACGGCGTGGATGATGGAGTCGATAAAGCCGTCGAAACCAATGAGAACGGGCAGACTCCGGAGTGTGTCGGCCGCTCTTTCCAGTTTGGCTGCGGCAGACCGGGCGATTGCATTGCGGTCGGACATGGGCGGAACGTAGGCGTCGGCTCGTGTGCCGGGAGCAGCCCCAAGAATGCCGCATGTTGGAGATCGTGCTAGCGACGGCAAACCCGCACAAAGTGGAGGAAATGCAGGCGATATTCGCCCTGCTGACGCCCGGTGCGCGGCTGATCGGGTTGAACGAACTCGGCGCCGGTCCGATCGCGGAGCCATCGGAAACCGGGGTGACCTTTGAGGAGAACTCGGCGATCAAGGCGATCGAGTATGCAAAGGCGAGCGGGCAAATGTGCCTCGCGGACGACTCCGGATTGGAGATCGATGCGCTGGGGGGAAAGCCGGGAGTGATCAGCAGCCACTATTGCACCGGCGGACGCGAAGCGGGAATGTCCCGGGCCGAGCGGGATCAGGCGAATAACGCGCGCGTGCTTCGTGAGTTGGAGGGCGTCACTGACGAGAAGCGGGCGGCCCGGTTCGTGTGCGTGATGACGATGAGTAGCGCCCAGGGCATGATTCTCGGACAGGTCCGGGGAACATTCGAGGGACGCATAGGGCGGGCCGGCGACGTGCCCCGGGGTGGCGACGGGTTTGGCTACGACCCGCTCTTTCTGGTTGCGCCGGCGTTCGTGAAAACCAGCGCGGAACTACCGACGGAAGAAAAGAACCGAGTAAGCCACCGGCGTGATGCGGCAGAAAAGATGGCACGAATAGTCCGCGGTCTGTAAGATAACTGGCAATCGTTGGGGCTTTGCACGTTCTTGTGCAATTCGGATCGTCCAAACGTTCGAACTTCGGACTTGGGAGCTTGCCATGGGCTGGATGCGTTGGGTTCTGATAGCGGTGTCGTTGCTGGTTGCGGGCAACCGCTTCGCGCTCGCAGACGACATGCTCTATTTCAACGACGGGCGCGTGCTGCTGGGCGAGATCATCAAGGAAACCGACGAAGAGGTCGAAGCCAAGGGCACGATCGCGGGCGTCGAGTTTCATTCGACCTTCAAGAGGTCGCAGATCGCTTCGGTGATCCGCAACGTTTCGTCTCGCACGCCTTCCAAAGTGGAGACGGACGTCAAGGACAGCGATTCGAGCGGCGATTTTCTGATTGTTCCGCTGAAAGGCACGTTCGGCGAAGATATCTACCCGCTTGGGCTGATCAACGCGATGGACTGGGCGGTGAAGCACAAGGTGCCGCGGATCGTGATGGTGATCGACTCGCCCGGCGGGTACGTCTGGGCGTCACGGTACATGTCGGACAAGATGAAGGAATACGACAACAAACTGAATTTCACGATGGTGATCGAGAATTCGATCAGCGCGTCGATCTGGCCGACGTTCGCGAGCGACGATCTCCTGATCACGCCGGGCGGGACGTTCGGGGGCGCGGTGGTGTATCACATGACCAACACCGGCTCGGCCGAAGTGGATATGAAGATGAACTCGATCCTCGCGGCGGAAGTCGCGGCCATGGCCGAAAAGCATGGGCACAGCGGGGCGCTGGCGCGGGCGATGATGCTGTCCGAGCAGCAGGTGTGGGCGGTTCCGAACGGCAACAAGTGGAATCTGGTGGAAGCCAAGCCGGAGAGCGCAAGCGGCTCGGGGGCGAGGCAGTTGTCAGCGGGCAAGGTGTTCACGCTGACCGGATCGGACTGCGTGAAGTTCGGGATCGCGGGATCGATCCCGGATACCAGCGAATCTTCGATCTCGCATGCGCTTGGCGACCTCAAGAGCGCGGGAGATCAGGGCGAGAAGTTCATGAAGACGGCAAAGACCTCGTGCGACGGGCTGATCAAGCGCGTCAAGCAGTGGCAGCAGAACGTGCGCGACCGGCTCGAGAAACTGAATGACGCGGCAGCGACGGCGAAGGACAAGGAATCATTCATCCGGCGGATTGATGATGTTGCTTCGACCATCACCAACAGCATCGGGCCGCTTCGGGATCAGGCCAAGGCGCTGCACATGATGCCTCTGTTCGAATCGTTCAGTTCCGCCGATGTCATGGAATATCGCCGGCGGATCGACAAGATCAAAGAGCAGATCCGCAAGTAGTGTGGCCTACGACGGGTACAGGGTGATCGCGCCGGCCAACGGGTCGTAGCGAGGCAGCACATCGACCGCGTCTGTCGTGGAGCAGAGTTCCACGTCGGCATCGAAGCCCAGACGCACAAGGTTGCGTCCGCCCCGACTGGCTCGCATCGCCGTGAGGATTCCCGAACGCTTCGCGTCGTGCCACAGACGCAGGCAAACCTGCCCGGAATCGTCAGAGCCGAGTTCGCGCCCGGTTTCGACCAGTCGCTCCGCGATAGCGCCGGCGGCGAGGCAATCATCGAGGCTGATCTCGCCGCGGGTGCCGGAACAGATGATGTGAATGTCGCGCGGTTCAGCCGCAACGGCTCTGCAAACCGAGGACAGATTGGTCAGCGCACCGACCAGAATCTCTGCCGCCCCGTGGGCGTGAAGGAGTGTTGAAGTTCCGTTTGCCGTGGTAAAGACGACGGCTTTGCCCCGTACACGCTCCGGCGTGTAGGCGAGCGGCGAGTTGTCGAGATCAAAGCCAGGGATCCGCACGCCGCCCCGTTCGCCACCCAGCACGATCTGGTCGCGCCGGGCGCCGGAACCCTGCATGCGGCTGGCGGCCTCGAGCGCGTCTTCTACGGTGAGCACGGGGAAAACTGCTTGCGCGCCCGAGGCAAGGGCAGAAGCGATGGTGACGCTCGCACGCAGAGCGTCGATCATGACGACGACCGAACCGGAAAGCGCCTCGGGAGCGACCAGCGCCGGTACCAAGTGAACGAAGAGCGGGCGCGCGGGGCGCGGAGGCGAGAAGACTGGTCCAAGGTCCGGGGCGGGCACGCCGGAGCGTACACGGGTTCCTCGGCCGGAGGCCACCAAATGAAGGAACCGAGGCGACGGTTGCGGGTACAAAGAATGGGCGTTCCCAAGGAGCAATCGATGCACACCCACGAATCGCCGCGGCCGGATCAGGCCTTGATCACCCGCAGGACCGCTCTGATCGTTCCCGCACTGGGCTTTGCGTGCGCCGCGATGGGCACGAACGTTCGGGCGGGCGTCGCGCCGGCCGCGTCCCCGGATTCAACGGGCTCCTGGCCTCACTTCCCGCATACAGACCCGAAGCTGGTGGCGGAAGTGGTTGGGAAATCGCACTTCGATGAGAATCGCGTACGGGAACTTGTGAACGCGCACCCTCCCCTGGTGAACGCGTGGTGGGATTGGGGCTTTGGTGACTGGGAGTCGCCGCTGGGGGCCGCGTCGCACACCGGACGCCGGGAAATCGCGCTGTTCCTCATCGAGCGGGGCGCTCGGATGGATATTTTCGCCGCAGCGATGCTGGGGTACACGGATGTCGTGAAAGCATTCGTGGTGGCGCAGCCCGGCGTGCAACGGACGCTTGGCCCCCACTGCATCCCGCTGCTCGCGCACGCGAAAGTCGGTGGAGCGAAAGCGAAAGACACCTTGGAGTATCTGACCTCTCTCGGCGATGCGGGCAACGTGCCGGAGGTGAAGCCGATCACGGAGGCGGAAATGAAGCGGCTCGTAGGGGTGTACTCCTACGGACCCGAGGAAGCGGACAGAATCGAGATCACGATGGACGATCGCGGGTTCCTGCTTTTCCAGAAGGCAGGCGATGCATCCAAGAATCGAATTCACTCGATCGGAAACAATGAGTTCTTTCCGGCGGGTGTGCCGACCACGAAAGTCGCATTTGACCTGGCGAAGTCGCCCTCCACTCTGACGATCGCCGCCGGCCCATTGACTGTGGTTGCAACTCGTACACTCGGAATATGAAGGTCAATCTCTCCGAGGCCTTTTCCCGCTTCTCAGAACATTGGTCGCCCCGTGTGGCTGCCGACCTGAACGGGCAGCAAGTGAAACTCGTGAAATTCCAAGGTGAGTTTGTCTGGCACAAACACGACCATGAAGACGAGATGTTCCTGGTACACCGGGGTCGATTCACCATGGAGTTCCGCGGCCGGAGTGTGGAGCTTCGTGAAGGCGAGTTTCTGGTAGTGCCGCGAGGGGTGGAGCATCGTCCGGTTGCGGACCACGAGGTCGAGGTGGTGCTGTTCGAACCCGCCGCGACACTGAATACCGGTGATGCCGCGGACCCTCGCACTGTGCGCGATCTCAAACGGATTTGAATTGTCCCTTCAAAATAGAAAACGCCCCGGGAAGAAACCCGGGGCGTTGCTCAACTGAAGAATTGGTCCGCGAAGCCGCGTCGGCCGAGCCCGGCCGAGGTGCACGGATTAGTTTTCGTCCTTGACCTTGAACTCCGCGTCGATGACGTCGTCCTTCTTGGCGCCCCCGCTGTCGGGCGATTCGCCATTCGGGGCTGCGCCTTCGGCGCCCGGGGCCGCACCCTTCTTCGACGCTTCCTCGTACATCACCTTTCCCAGCTCCATGCTGGCGGTGTCGAGTTCCTTCATCGCGGCCTCGATCGCGGCCTTGTCGTCGGCCTTGAGTTTGCTCTCGAGATTCGAGAGTGCGCTCTCGACTTTGCCGCGGACTTCGGGGCTGACCTTGCCGCCGTACTCCTCCAGGCTCTTGCGGGTCTGGATAAGGATCGCTTCGCCCTTGTTCTTGAGATCGATGACCTCGCGCCGCGACTTGTCCTCGGCGGCGTGCGCCTCGGCATCGCGCTTCATGCGCTCGATCTCGTCCTTGTTCAAGCCACCCGAGTTGGTGATCTTGATATCCGCCTTCTTGCCGCTGGCCTTGTCGGTGGCAACCACCGTCAGGATGCCGTTGGCGTCGAGGGCGAACTCCACCTCGATCTGCGGCGTGCCGCGGGCCGCGGGCGGGATGCCGGTGAGATCGAAGTTGCCGAGCGTGCGGTTGTCCTTCGCGAACTCGCGCTCGCCCTGCAGAACATGAATCGTGACGCTCGTCTGGTTGTCCGCGGCGGTCGAGAAGGTTTCCTTCTTGCTCGTCGGGATCGTGGTGTTGCGCTCGATGAGACGCGTCATCACGCCGCCGAGGGTTTCGACGCCCAGCGAGAGCGGGGTAACGTCGAGAAGCAGAATGTCCTTGACCGCACCCGTCAGCACGCCGCCCTGAATCGCGGCGCCGATGGCGACCACTTCATCCGGGTTCACGCTCTTGTTGGGCTCGCGACCGAAGATTTCCTTGGCGATCTGCTGCGCCTTGGGCATGCGGGTTGATCCGCCCACCAGGACGACCTCGTCGATCTTGCTGGCATCGAGCTTCGCGTCTTTCAGAGCGCTCAGGCACGGGCCTTTGAGTCGATCGAACAGGTCGGCGCAAAGCGACTCAAACTTGGCCCGGTTCATGGTCACCTGCAGGTGCTTCGGGCCGTTCTGATCGGCCGTGATGAACGGCAGATTGACGGTTGTTTCCTGCATGGTCGAGAGTTCGACCTTCGCTTTTTCCGCCGCTTCCTTCAGACGCTGAAGGGCCATCGCGTCCTTGCGGATGTCGATACCTTCCTTCTTGCGGAACTCCTCGGCGAGGAAGTCGATGACGCGCTGATCCCAGTCGTCGCCGCCCAGGTGGGTGTCGCCGTTGGTGCTGAGCACTTCGAAGACGCCATCGCCGATATCGAGCACCGACACGTCGAACGTGCCGCCGCCCAGGTCGAAGACCGCGATCTTCTGATTCTTCTTCCCCTTGTCGAGCCCGTACGCGAGTGCCGCAGCGGTGGGCTCGTTGATGATGCGCTCGACCTTGAGGCCGGCGATCTCGCCCGCGTCTTTGGTGGCCTGACGCTGGGCATCGTTGAAATAGGCGGGCACGGTGATCACCGCACGCTCAACCTTTTCGCCCAGGTAGTCTTCGGCGGTCTTCTTCAGATCCTGAAGAATGAACGCGCTGACCTGCTGGGGCGTGAACTCGCCCTGATTGACTTTGACTTTCACGGCCTCGTCGGCCCCGCCGACGATGGTGTACGGAACAAGTTTTTCTTCCGAGACGACTTCGCTGTGCCGCCTGCCCATGAACCGCTTGATCGAGAAGATCGTGTTCTTGGGGTTGGTGACCTGCTGGTGCTTGGCGGGCTGGCCGACCAAGCGCTCGCCCTTGTCGGTAAACGCGACCACCGAGGGGGTGATGCGGTTGCCGGAACTGTTGATGAGCACCTTGGGCTGGGTGCCTTCCATGACGGCAACGCACGAGTTCGTGGTACCGAGATCGATTCCGATGATTTTGGACATAGTTTCTCCTTACCTAGCGCGAACGCTATCGCCCTCAAGAATGGCAAGCGGCGTGCCAACAAGAAGTTCTTACCAGAACGGGATGAGAAGGGCGTGAAACGCAGAATGGCGGCGATTGGACCGATTTGTCCGCCCCGCGGTGCCCGGATGGCCCTCGGCCTGCCATACTGACACCTTGCGTTCGGGGGCGAACCCTGGACGCAATTCGGAGTCCTGCTTTGCCCAAACAGGTGACCACCACAATCCGGGTTCGGGGGAGACTTGCGGCCCGGTCGCTGGATGTTCCTGAGGCGGCCGCGCGTCTCTTGGAGGGGTTCTTTCGACCGCTCGATGCTCTCGGAAGCTCGCCAAGGCTGATGGCCCGATGGCTCAAGAGTGCGGGAGTTGGGGAGAAATCACGAGTGCTCGATTTGGGGTGCGGCAAGGGCGCGGTGGCGGTTGAAATTGCACGGGCGATCGGGTGCTTTGTCACCGGGGTTGATGCTTTCGAGCCATTCGTGATGAGTTGCCGCGGGTTGGCGGCGGTGAAGGGAGTGGGCTCGCGCTGCGACTTTCGGGTTGGGCTCGCGGAGCGCGTTGGTTCGACCCGCTACGACGCCGTTGTCCTGCTCAATTTGTTCCCGTACGAACGGGCCATTCCGATCGCCCGCCGGTTGACCAAGCCGGGCGGCTATTACCTGTTGGACGACGCCGTTGCGGTTGGCGCGGGCGCCAAAGAAGCGAGCTTTCCAACCGCCCGCGATGTCGCCGAGGCGATCGAATTTGCGGGAGATCGCGTCGCTCGTTTCAAGGTGTGGACGAAACCCGAAGTGCAGCGCCGAGAACGCGCGAACTACGAACTGCTGCGAAGGAATGCCGCGGAGCTCGCGAGAGCGAGCCCGAAGGACGGCTCCCTGCTTTCCGAGTGTCTTCGGCGTCAAAGAGCGGGCATAGCAGAGCTTTCGGGCGTCATTCGCCCCGCCTGCTGGCTGGTGCGGCGCGGAAAGGCCTAGGCCGCCGCAATATCCTTCTCCATGACGGCGCGGGACGGTCGCCCAATCGAGTTCAGCGACGATCCGACGCAAAGCGCGCGAGCGACGCCCCCACAGTCCGCCGGCGAACCTGACTCGACCCGCGAAGTCAACCCGGATTCGCCCACGATCGATCAGTCGATTTCGCCGGCACTTATGAGCACGGGGTGGCTGGCGCCCGGCGATCAGGTCGGACTCTACAAGATCGTGCGCGCGATCGGCGAGGGCGGCTTTGGCGTCGTGTACGAGGCGGAGCAGGAGAAGCCGCTTCGTCGCACGGTCGCGCTCAAGGTGCTCAAGCCCGGCATGGATACGCGCGACATCCTGGCGCGATTCGAAGCGGAGCGGCAGGCGCTTGCGCTGCTCGACCATCCGGGAATCGCGAAGATTCTGGATGCCGGCGTCACGGTGAGCGGGCGGCCGTTTTTCGTGATGGAACTGGTGCGGGGAGTTCCGATTACCCGCTTCTGCGATGACGCGCGAATGGACGTGGAGTCGCGGGTGCGACTGATGATCGACGTTTGCGAAGCGGTGCAGCACGCGCACCAGCGCGGCATCATCCATCGCGATCTGAAGCCTTCGAACATTCTGGTCCATGCAGAATCCGACCGCCACGATGCACCGGCGCGAGCCCGGATCATCGACTTCGGGATCGCGAAAGCGACCGCGCCGGGCGTGCAGCAGGCGCAAACGCTCGCTGGGCACTTTCTGGGCACGCCGGAATACATGAGCCCGGAGCAGGCGGGCTCGGGGGGCGTGGACGCGGACGTGCGCTCGGACGTCTACTCGCTGGGCGTCACGCTTTATGAACTTCTCACCGGCCGCTTACCGATCGAGCCTCCTTCGCGCGGCGCGTCGCTCGAAATGCTGCGCCTGGTGCGCGAAGTCGATCCCGTCCGCGCATCAGATCGATTGTCAGAGAGCAGCGGCCCGGGGGTTCGTGTCACTGCCGATCGAAGACGGGAGCGGCCATCCACGCTCGCCAAAGTGTTGAAGGGCGACATCGATTGGATTCTGCTCAAGTGCCTAGAGAAGGACCGCGATCGCCGATACTCCTCGGCTCGCGACCTGGGGCTCGATCTTGAACGCGCCCTGACCGGGCGGCCGGTCTTGGCGGGGCCGCCGAGCGTCCTGTACCGGGCGGGCAAGTTCGCTCGACGGCACAGAATCGCATTAAGCGCCGCGATCGCGGTGCTACTCGCGCTGGTCTCGGGGCTTGCACTGGCGAGTTACGGCCTGGTGCAGGCACGCGACCAGCGCGATATCGCCGTGCTCGAGCGTGAGAACAGCGATCGAGCTGCGATCGCCGCGAAGAACGCGAAGGAAGAGGCCGATCGGCAGGCGGAAGCCGCGACGAAGGCCAAGAGTGAGGCCCTGCACGAAGCCGAGACCGCGCTGGCGGTGCGCACCTTTCTTCAGGAAATGATCGCGGCCGGCGATCCGGAAAAAGGCGCGACGCCGGACATGACGGTGCGCCAGGTGATCGATCAGGCCGCGGCACGTCTCGATGCCGGCTCGCTGAAGGAGCAGCCCCTGGTCGAAGCGGAGGTACGCCAGACGCTGTGCGACGCCTATATCAGCCTCGGGCTTCCCACCGAAGCCGAAAAGCAGATACTGCGCACGCTCGAACTCCGACGTGCGGCCCTTGGCGAGAACAGCGTGGGCTATGCAGAGGCGTTGAACAGCCTGGCGTTTCTGCTGGACGATCTCGCGCGATTTGATGAAGCGGAGAAATACTACCGCGAAGTGGTTGCCAAGTTTGAGCAGTGGCGTGCGACCGAACCGTTCAATCTCGCGACGGCCAAGAACAACCTCGCGACGCTGTTACGGCGCACCAACCGACTGGACGAAGCGGAGGCGCAGTGGCGTGATGCGCTCGCGCTCATGAAGTCCGTTCCCGGGCAGGTGCACCCGACGCTGGGACAAACCATCGACAATCTCGCGCTGTGTCTGCGCAATCAGCGAAAGTTCGACGAAGCCGAATCGCTCAATCGCGAGGCCCTCGAGATCCTGCGTCGGAACGACGGCGAGAGCCCGAGCGTGGCCCGAGGCCTTTCGAACCTGGCTTCGGTCCTGCAGGACAAGCGCAAGTACGAAGAGGCCGAGCCCCTTTTTAAAGAATCGCTCGCGATGCAGCGGAAGTACTTTGCGAGCCCTCACAAAGAAATCGCGACTGCTCTGAACAATCTCGGCATTCTTTATGTCGACTCAGGCCGCCTGGACCTGGCGCTACCACTATTGCAGGAGGCGCTTCACGAATGCTCCGATGCGATGGGGCCCAAGCACCCGGAAACGATCTTCGGGAAGATGAACGTGGGGTTGTGCCTTTATTCATTGGGCAGGCTCGACGAAGCGGAGAAGGTGTTGCTGAATGCCGCGGCGGAAGCACGGGAAGTCATGGGCCTCAAGAGCGCCGCGACAGCGCGAATCCTCTTCGGTCTGGGCGACCTCCAAACCGAGCGCGGCCAACTGGTGGACGCGCAGCAATCGCTTCGCGATTCGATCGAGGCGTGCAGGCTGGCCTACGGACAAGACGATCCGCAGGCCACGGGATCGATGATCGCGCTCTCGGATGCACTCGTCCGAAGCGGGAATCCGGCCGCGGCATTGGAAGTCGCGCAGCAAGCCCTTGCGATTCGCGAGAAGGCCTTTGGCGCAGCAGATTGGCAGACATTGCAGGCGTCCGGCGCGATCGGCAGCGCACTGGCCGCGAGCGGCCAAACCGAAAAGGGCGTTTCATCGATGGAAACTTCTGTCGAGGCGCTCGAGAAGGGTCGTGGCGTGCCGAAGGCTGCTGTTCGACGCGGCTATCAGCGATTGGCGTGGCACTATGAGCGCACCGGCGATACGAAGCGAGCGGCGGAGTATGCGCGGTTGGCCGAGCGGGTGAACGCGACGGAAAGTGCCGCGGTAAATCAGGGCGCCACCGATCCCGAAGCGAGGTAAGCTCGCGGAAGCAATGGCAATGCTTGGCCAAATCCTCGCCTGGCACGATGCGCCGCGAACGATCATGGAAACGCTCGCGGCCGAACGTACGAGCACCGTGAGCGTGGTGGGCATCACCGGACCCGTCGGGGCGGGCAAGTCTCACCTTTCTGGCGTCCTTCGAGGCAGCGATGGCATTCATCTTGCGACCGACGATTACCTGCCCGATTATGACAAGGTGCGCTATGAAGACCGCGACGATCCGGATCGGGCGGACAGCGCGACGCTGATTGCAAACTTGCAGGACCTGCGAGCCGGACGTGCGACCAGCGTTCCCCGCTGGTCGTTCCAGTCGCACTCACGCATCGGCTATCGAGAGGTCACGCCAGGGCGATTGATTCTCGTCGAAGGGATTCACGCGCTGCACGAGCGGCTGCTGCCTCACTTGGACGTGTGCGTGTTCGTCGAGGCGCCCCCCGACATACGTTGGAAGCGCTGGGAGCACCTCGAAGCGACGGGACAGCGGGGCTGGGGAGTCGAGGTTGCCCGCGAGTTTTTTCACTCCGTTGCCGAGCCCACGTTTACGAAATTCGCTCCGATCTACAAGTCGCGGGCTCACTTTATTGTGCGCAATGAAATCGGCATCCCGCGGGCGTGATTGAACCGGCATCGGCGAACCTATCAACCGCCCGCTCCATACCCTCGCCGGTGCAGAAGGCTCCGCTGTCATCAACGTCCGCCGCTCCATCGATCGCGGGCATCGCCCGAACCGGATATTCCACCCCCACCTCCACTCCAAGCGCGGGCCTTGGCATCGCGCTCATTCTGACTTCGCTTTCGTGCTGGACGACGATTCCGCTTTTTCTCCGCCACTTCAAGGACCAAATTGACGGATGGAGCGCCAACGGCTGGCGCTACGGGTTTTCGGCGTTGCTCTGGCTGCCGCTGTTGCTGTTTGCAATGCGGCGCGGCACGATCCCGCCTGGCCTGTGGCGCGCGGCGCTCTGGCCGAGCCTGTTTAACACCGCGGCGCAGGTCTGCTTTGGGCTCGCGCCGTATTTCGTCGAACCCGGGCTGATGACATTCAGCCTGCGTCTGCAGATCGTGTTCGTCACGTTCGGCGCGGCCATGATGTTTCCCGCCGAGCGCATGGTGATCCGCAAGCCCGGTTTCATCGCAGGGATCGCAATGGTCGTGATCGGCACGTTGCTGACGGTCTGGCTCAAGCCGGGCGGACTCGGCAGCGGCACCGGGATTGGAGTCGCGCTTTCAATTGCCTCCGGGTTGCTCTACGCCGGCTACGCGCTCTCCGTCCGCGCGACGATGCACGGCATGCCCCCGCTGCTCGCGTTCAGCGCGGTCAGCCAGTACACGGCGGCGCTTATGCTGGTGCTGATGGTGATCTTCTCTCCCACGCACGGCGCGCAGATCACGCACCTCGTTCCTGGACAACTCGCGTTGCTGCTGCTCTCGGCCGTGATCGGCATCGGCATCGGTCACACAGCCTACTTCAAGAGCATCCAGGCCCTCGGGCTTGCGGTCTCGGCCGGTGTGGTTCAGTTGCAGCCCATCACTGTTTCGATCGTTGCTCCGTTTCTGTTTCCAAACGATGAACATTTGACCGGTGCGCAGTGGGCGACGGGCCTGATGGCGGTCGCGGGTGCCGCGACGATGCTGATTACGCAGCACCTCGCCTCCCGGAGACGGGCGATCGCCCCGATCGACGAATTCGACGACTTGCCGGTCGATCCGGATGTGGCCTTGGTCGCCCAGAGCAACGAATCGCCGCCAGACTCGGTGCCGGAACGTGATTGACACTTGGGCACAGTTTTCGATGGTTTTCAGGCATGAAAACGCGACTCATTCGCAGGTTCGACGGGCCTTCCAAGTTCCGTACCGACTAGCCGAATGGTCGCTTTTTGCGTTTTCTGAGGCTAGCCTCTCCGTTACACCCTGAGCGAATCTTGGGACGCTCTGCCGCGGGGTTTCATCGGGATGTAACGCACAGAACCGCGGCAAACCAGCGATCAACACGGAGGCACCAAACTTGTCCAGCACCCCCACCGCTTCATCCAAAGTCACACCGTCGACGAGCTATCTGGCCAATCTGGATCTGGCTCCGCACAAGACCAGTTTCAACTTGTGCCCGGCGGAATTGGTTCAGCGGGCGGTCGCGGCGGGCGAAGGAACACTGGCGGCGAACGGCGCGCTGGTTTGCAACACGGGCGATCGCACCGGACGCAGCCCCAACGACAAGTACCTCGAAGAGACGCCGGGGATCAAGAACAACATTTGGTGGGGCAAGGTCAACCGACCGATCACCCCGGCGAACTTTGATGCGGCCCTGAAGATCGCGGTCGATCACCTGAACACCCGCCCGCACCTCTACGTTTTCGAGGGGTACGTTGGTGCCGATCCGAAGTATCGCCTGGGCGTGCGGGTCGTGACCGAGCAGGCGTGGCACAGCCTCTTCTGCTCGACGCTTTTCATCCGGCAGGGAACCAGGGCCGCGGGCGCCGTGACGGGCCCGTTCCACCACGACTGGACGGTGATCAACGCCGGTCGCCGCCGCCTGACCAAGGAAGAGATGGAGAAGTTCGGCGTCAAGAGCCCGGTGCTGATTCTTCAGAGCCTGGAGCGCAAGCTCGTAGTCATCATCGGAACCGAGTACGCCGGCGAGATGAAGAAGAGCCTGTTCTACGCGATGAACTACGACATGCCGGAAGTGGGCGTCTTCCCGATGCACTGCTCGTGCAACACCGACATGAAGGGCGAGAACGCGGCACTCTTCTTTGGCCTTTCGGGCACCGGCAAAACCACGCTATCGGCCGATCCCAACCGCAAGCTCATCGGCGATGACGAGCACGGCTGGAGCGATCACGGCGCGTTCAACTTCGAGGGCGGCTGCTATGCGAAATGCATCAAGCTGAGCAAGGAAGGCGAGCCGCAGATCTGGAACGCGATCAAGTTCGGCAGCGTGCTCGAGAACACGGTGATCGACCCCCACACCCGCGTGCCGGACTACGACAGCGCGAAACTCACCGAGAACACGCGCGTCACGTATCCGGTCGATTTCATCGACAACGCGATCATCCCCTCGGTCTGCGGCAATCCGAAGAACGTCATCTTCCTCACGGCCGATGCGTACGGCGTGATGCCCCCGGTGAGCAAACTGACGCCCGAGCAGGCGATGTACTACTTCATCAACGGGTACACGAGCAAGCTCGCGGGCACCGAGGCCGGTGTGACCGAGCCCCAACCCAACTTCAGCCCGTGCTTCGGAGGTGTCTTCCTTCCTCGTCCTCCCGTGAGCTACGCGAAGCAGCTCGCCGAGAACATCAAGAAGCACGGCGCGAACGTGTGGCTCTTGAACACCGGCTGGACGGGCGGCCCGTACGGAACCGGTCAGCGCTTCAAGCTCGCGTACACCCGCGCGTTCGTGACCGCAATTCTCGATGGCTCACTCGCGAAGGCCGAGTTCGCGACCGACCCGGTCTTCGGGCTGCACGTTCCAAAGGCGGTGCACGGCGTGCCGAGCGAGGTGTTGATGCCGCGGAACACATGGAAGGATGGCGCGGCGTACGACGCGCAGGCGGCGAAACTGGCGAAGGGCTTCCGCGAAAACGACAAGCAGTTTGAGATGCCGGAGGCGGTGCGCGGGGCGGGACCGAAGGTGTAGCGATTGGCCTTGGCCATCGGCATGAACTGACGCAACCCACGTCCTTGCTGCCTCCTATTGTGTGGTCATGTACGGCTCAACACACATGTTGGCCTTCGTGCTGATTGGAATTGCGGCACTTTGTTCCTGCAGTCGCGACGAGGAGCCGCGAAACGCTGGTCCGTCATCGGCTCGGACGCACTCCACTGAAGAGCGGGCTGCCTTTCTTTCCCAAATGGCGGCTGACATCGCACAAAAACGAAAGGCGGCGACGCAGGACCAGCCGCCGAATACCAAAAACTTCTCCGAGGCCGACGGACTGGCGATGCATGCTTGGGTACGTGACGCGGGCGCGGAGATTCGGTCCAGACTGGCAATCGAAATTTGTGCGCGGCCGGACACCGCTGAACGCCTCAACACCAGCTTGACTGACATTGCCGCGTTTCTTCTCGAACCGCTTGCCCGAGATCATCGGGAAGACCTCGTCGTGCAATTGCTCGCCAGCGATATTCCAACGGCGAGGGGCTGCCCGACGGTCGTCGTACTCCAAGGGTGGTACTGCGAGGGCGTTGCTGAGGCGGGCCTTGAACTCCTGCTTGACGCG
>JAHBXG010000041.1 GCA_019636565.1 Phycisphaeraceae bacterium | reverse complement strand
GCGCCGCCCGCGCGGCCCCCAAACTCCAGCCCCTCCCTCCACCGATCCGCCCTGCGGCAAACCTCCCGCGGACAAACCCGACCCGCGCCGCGACGAATCCGCGTCCTCTCGCTCAAACGAGATGTCGTCAACCATCGCTCACTCCGCCGGCATTCCTGCCGCCATGCCTTCCTGGTTGATCAACCTCCAGTGCGAGGCTCATCGCTCGTCTCCCCCAATCAAGCCAACTCCAAGCATGTGCAGCGATCCGTCGCCCCCGCACCAGGAAAAAGCAGAGAAGGCAGCGGCAGATGGAGGAGAAGTGGGGGAAGTCGCGCAGTTGCCCCAAGCGTCAACGCACGCCCCGCGCCAAGGTTCCGCGCTCTCACCGCCGGGTGTCGCCGAAAATCCACTCGGGTGGCACCAGTCGCCCGAGCGATTCCCGTTCGGACTCGTTCAGCATCCCGATTCCGATCTGGTACGAGGCATTCGTCCAACCGAAGCCGCCCTCGGGGACCAATCGGAAGCGTGCGCCGACATTCCCGTACTCCGCCGAGGCATCGATGCTCCGGCGCACAACGTCGTACTTTTCAACGATCGCGCCGTTGAACCGTGCCCCGTTCATCGCGATCATGTAAACCCAGCGATACGCAATCCGGCGCGCCTCCTCGTGCATGCCGGCGCGTTCCAAGGCACCCCAAGCGATGATCTGGTGCGGGGCCCACCCGAACGGATAATCCCACTGGCGGGGCGGGCGATCGGCGCCGAGCGCTCCCCGTGAATCCTCCGTCCCGGCCACGATTCCCCCCGGTTCCTCAAGGGCCAAGAGCGCCGCACGCGCGAGGCGTTGTCCCTTCTGCTGATCCAGCATCCCCGCCCACAGCGGATACAGCGTCGTTGCGCTCACGTCCGTCGTGCGCCGGTCGTGCACAAAGTCGTAGTCGAAAAAGAGTGAGCGCCCGTCATCCCACATCAACGCCATCATCTTCTCGCGTCGCTCCGCGGCACGTTCCGCCCACGTTGTCGATTCGCTGAACTTGCCGTTCCCAAGGTCAAGCCTGCCGCCGAACTCGGCCTCGATCACCGCCTCAAGATCCGCTTCGTACTTGTACAGCAGCGCGTTCAGGGCCACGGTGTTCAGGTCCGCCGCTCGCCCCAGCATCCGGTAGGAGGTGTCGTGACCCGATTCTCGCATCGCCCGATCGTGCAGCAGCAGCGCATCGAGTTCCGGCGACTGGAGCGTGCCCTCCGAGAACTGCCGCTCGAACTCGGCTTCGCTCAGGCCCGCCTTCGCCGCAAGCGGCCGAAGCAGCGGCGCAAAGTGGCCGGGTTCAACCTCCGGTGGAAGCCCCAGCCCCGAACCGAAGTACCGGCTCAATCCCGTTTTGGTGAGGCGTGGCTCCGCTGTCCACACGGTCTCGTACTCGCGCACCGCCGCCCGAAGCGCCCGCGCCAGCCACGCGCGGCTTTCATCATCCCGAGGCAACTTCTCGTAGACCGCCCGCGCCATCGACGTCAGGAACGGAGGCTGCGATCGTGTCAGGTAATAGGTGCGGTTCGCATTCAGAATCTTTCCGTAATGCTCGATCTGATACACAAAGTTGTCCACCATCGCGCGGGCCAGGTCAACGCGATCATCCGCGAGCAGCCCGAGCGCCATGAAGTAACTGTCCCACCCGTACATCTCGTTGAAGCGTCCCCCGGGCACCACAAACGGGGCGCCGCTCATGCCGCCCGCTGCGCCCGCATCCTGCCTCATCGCAAGCGAGAGAATCCCCGGCTTCGCGTTGATCGAGCGAACAAACTGCGGCGTCACCTTTTCGGGCAGCGCGATCACCTCGAGCTTGAGCGCGGGCTTCTGCTTCGCGATTTGCGTGTAATAGGCCAGCGCCACCGGATCGTCGTGGGGCACGTACACCCGCGCCGGTTGGCCCGCGAGTTTGGGATCTTCAACGATGCGAGAGAGCCCGGACGCATCCACCGTGCGCGTGAGCCAATCCCAGTACCGCGTTCGGATCATGTACGAAACATGCGATGCGGGATCCCGGAACAACGCCGGGGCCGCGATATCGACTTCCGCAAGACCAAGCCTCTTGCCGCATCCCAGTTCCTGAAGCAGATTCCCGAGCGGGTACGTTCCCTCAACCAGCAACGAACTTCCATCAACCGACCGGACTTCAAACAACCGATTCCCCGTATCGGCAACCGTGATCAACCCGTCGTGGTCCGTGTCCTGCTCGGCAAGCAGGCGCTCGATCGTCGGCGCCACGGCCACGCGCACCGTCACCTCCGGCCGCGCGACGGCGCTCGCCGAAAAAACCAGCAGCGCCGCGATCGCCGCATGGAGGCTTGCCAGGCTGTGCGTTCTGGTCATGGGATCTCCGTGAGTTGTCGGGGCAGGTTTCGAACCCACAGCGGGCCGAAACGCACTCTAGGGAAACCCGGCGCAAGCCGACCACAGTCCCGAATGCCGCCTATCGCGCGGCGCGCCCTCCGCGGCGGGACGCAAGAAAGCAATCCGCCGAGTGGTCATCCACCAGCCCGACCGCCTGCATGTACGCGTAGATGATCGTCGAGCCCACAAAACTCATGCCGCGTTTCTTCAGATCTTTGGAAAGTGAATCAGACTCAACCGAACTCGCACGAAACTCCTTCGCGGATTTCGGGCGGTTCACCCGTGGCGTGCCCCCGACAAAGCCCCAGATGTACTTGTCAAACGAGCCGAATTCCTTCTGGATCGCAAGGAACACCAAGGCATTCCTGCGGGCGGAAAAGACTTTCAAACGGTTCCTGATGATGTCGCCATCCTTCAACACCTTTTCGAGTTGAGCGTCGGTCATCTTCGAGACTTTGACCGGGTCAAAGTTCTTGAACGCCTCTCGATAGCCCTCGCGCCGCCTGAGAATCGTGTACCAACTCAGACCGGCCTGAGCGCCCTCGAGGATCAGCATCTCGAAAAGCCTCCGATCGTCGTGGACCGGGCGACCCCATTCGCTGTCGTGGTACGCCGCGTAGTCGGGCTTGTCTTTCGGTACCCAGGGGCAGCGCTGCTTCTCGGCCATTCAGGACCTTACGCAGACCTTGCCCGCTTCGGTGCCGGCATGTGGCGTTCGATCAGGTCCATGACCGCCGAACGCGCGACCTGCGCCGCATCGTCGCGACCGTGGACATGACGCAGCACCAGCGTGCCGTCAATCAGGATCGTGAAGTGGTCGGCGAACTCGTCCGGGTCCTTCGCCCCGGCTTTCGCGGCAAGCGCCCTGAAGTAATCACGCGTCTTGCGTTTGTGCTCGGCCCCGGCCTTGTGAATCGGATCGCGCTTGTCCGCGAACTCCGTCGCCACATTGATGAACATGCAGCCGTAAAACTCCGGGTCGTTGAACCACTCGTCCAGCACATCAAAGAACGCGATCAGTTGCCCTCGCGGATCATCGCCGGCGATTTCCCGGACGCCGCGCTCCCAGGCTTGCATTTCCCAAGCATCGCGAGCCAGAACACACGCCAGGACCAGATCGTCCTTGGCCTCAAAGTGCTTGTAGAACGTGGTCTTGGTGACTCCCGCGTGCTCGATGACGCGATCGAGCCCAACCGCCTGGAACCCCTCGCGATAGAAGAGTTCCATCCCCGCCGCGATCAGGCGGTCACGTCCGGTTGTCGGCGCAGGTGGCTGCCCGAGCAATTCGACCACGCTCTTGACCTTCGTGTTCCTGTTCATCGGTGCGGCAGTAAGAATGATCGATCTCCTTCCATTCTACTCGGGCGTCGCCGTTGCGATCGGCTGGTGTCCCCTAGGCCCCGCCGCTGCCCGTTCCCCGAATTCTTCCCTTGATACGACGAAAGGCGCGGGCCAAGGGTGTACTTCAGGTCAACCCCGAAATTCGATCGCACCGCCGCTGCAAGCGCACCAAAGCCCCTTTTCTCGTGCACCGTTCGCGAGGTCAACGGGGTGTACCACAAGTGCTCTGTTCAGGAGGGTTGTGAATGGCATCATTGAACGTGACGGGAATGGTCCCGCTACTCAAGGAGAAAAAGGTATGAAGACGAACGCAACTCAAGTCGCTCCCGCATCGCTCAACGGCATCAACGTCCAGGCGTTGCAGAACACCGTCGAGGCAATCACTCGCACGCCGTCGGAAGGCAAGACCTCCTGGCGCGTCGCGAGCGAATGGAAGGGAGGCACCCGCGCGGACCATCACGTGAACGGCTGCTCGATCGGCGGCAAGTTCGTGCCGCGCGAGTTCACCATCAGGTCAGACGAGCCCGAGCAACTCTGCGGCACCAACCGGTTCTCCAATCCGCAGGAACTGCTCATGGCGGGGCTCAACGCGTGCATGATGGTCGGCTACGCCGCCGTGGCCGCGACCATGGGTATCACCCTGACCAAACTCGAGGTGGAAACCAAGGGCGATATCGATCTTCGTGGCTTCCTCGGCATCGATACCGCCGTCCCGGCAGGCTACCGGGGCCTCACGCAGACCGTCCACATCGCGGGCGACGGGACCGAAGAGCAGTTCGCGAGGCTGCACGACGTGATCCGTGCGACCAGCCCCAACTTCTACAACCTGACCCGCGCCATCCCGACCGAGTCCCGCCTGATCGTGGATGAATGCTCTCCGGCCAAGTAAGAGATCCCGGCGAGAGAGATGCATTGTGTGGAACAGGACGGCAGCGGCGGCTCGAAAGAGCCGCCGTCGTCTTTCCCGCCTCAGCGTGGTGGGGGGCTCTGCTCGAAGTACATCACACTCGCGTTCGGCGCGGTCTGCTCGGCGTTCCACTGAAGAAGCACCGGAGGCACATCCGCGTACTCGTGCCAGATCTTGATCGGCCCCCAGAAACTCTTCTGCCAGCGGGGCCGGTAGTTCCAATTGTGCGGCAGCACGAACGGCGAGAAACCGGTTTCCTCGAGCGCCGCAGCGAATCCGGCCTGATCGTTGAGCGGGGCGCGAAACACCTGATTGCCCTGGCGGTACTCGATCGAGGAGTCAACGGTGCGGACCAGTCGATTCCAAGATTCGAATACCGGCCGCGCCGCCTTCGTGAAGAACAGGACCCCGGTGTTGTATTCGATGGTGTCTCCGCTCAAGCCCGCGTACCTCCGCGCAAGGGGGCATTCGCAGATGGCGCAGGCCAACCCATGGATCGCGGCCTTCGCAAACCCGAAATCGAGGCGGTCGAGCACGACGGTGTCGGTATCCAGGTAAAGCGTCTCTTCGAACGGCGAGTATTCCAGCATCGCCGCCTTGTCGAGAAAGTTGCTGCCGTCCGGAAGCGTCTCGATGTGGACGGGCAGTTCCGGATGGCACTTCTTGAGCGACGCGAGCGACCGCTCGATCACCCTGTCGGCCTTGGTGCCCCACTTGAGGTAGAGAACGCCGCGCTTTTCGCCCATCCGACTTTGCTCCCAAATCGAGGAATTCCGCCGTTCAACCGCAACCAGTGTAAACCAGAGCCCGTTTCATGAAGCGGATCTTCAACAGAAACTCCTCGTTCGACCCCCCGGTTGGTTGCACCGCGTGGTAGATTGATCGTGCCCCGCCCGCCGGAAGGACCAGCCATGCACAAACAACAGAAGCCACCCGGTTTTTCCCGAAGATCGTTCATCAAGACGGTTGGAGTTTCCGCGACGGTGTCCACGCTTTCGGGGATCGCGGAAGCGCATGCCGCGGCACGAGAGCAGGAGCGGGCCGATGCGGTCCAAGGTCCGGGTCCGATCGCCGTCGCGTTCACCGTGAATGGAAAAGCGGCGGAAGTGCGCGTGGAACCTTCGGTCACGCTCGCCGAGGTGCTGAGGTTGAATCTCGGGTTGACGGGAACGAAGATCATCTGCGATCGCGGGTCGTGCGGCGGGTGCTCGGTCATCGTGAACGGAAAACTGATGAACGCGTGCATGACGCTCGCGTTTGATGTGCAAGGCGCGACGATCACAACGGTGGAGGGAATCGCGCAGGGCGGCAAGCTGGATCCGGTTCAGGAATCGTTCCTGCGGCATGACGGGCTGCAGTGCGGATACTGCACGCCGGGCTTTGTCGTCGCGACGCGCGTGCTCTTGAACGATGTGCCCAAGCCGACGCTCGACCAGATCAAGAAAGCGCTCGGCGGCAACATCTGCCGGTGCGGGACGTACACGAACATTTTCAATGCGGCGCTCGAGGCCTCCGGGCAGGCTCCGATCATGGATCAGAAAGGAGTCTGAGCGATGAAATCCGATGTTGCACCCGCGCTCGCGAACGGACCGGCGGTGATCCCGACCGACATGCCGACATCGAACCGGCCCATGAACATGGGTCAATCGATGAACGACAACACGTCGCGGCTGGACGGTATTGCGAAGATCACCGGCAGCGCCAAGTACTCGAGCGACATGCAGCTCCCGAACGCGGTCTACGCGAGATTTGTCCGCTGCCCGTTCGGCGCTGCGAGTTTGGAGAGCTTTGATGACGCGGCGGCACGGAATGTGACGGGCGTGATCGAAATCGAGATCACGCCCAAGGCGTGTCAGTACAACGGCCAACCGGTTGGTCACGTGGTGGGGGATTCACCGATCGCCGTCGATCGAGCCCTGAAGGCTCTGAAACTGAATTGGAAGAAGGCGGCAGTGAAGACGACGATCGCGGATACCGCGAAAGTTGAGGTGCCGCAGGGCTCGGTGGATGGAGCGGATGTCACCGTCGCGGCGGTCTATTCGACTCCCGTGCAGACTCACTCCTCGCTCGAAACGCACGGCGGCGTGGTCGATCACAAGGGCGACCGAGCGACGGTGTACGCGTCGACGCAAGGGACATTCTCGGTACGCGACGGCTTTGGTGATGCACTGAACTTGAAGACGTCTGAGTTTGAAGTAATCTGCGAGTACATCGGGGGCGGCTTTGGTTCGAAACTCGGAGGCCCGGGCAAAGAACTGATGCTTGCCGCGAAGCTGTCGCAGCAGTTGAAGCGTCCGGCGTACGTGATGTGCAACCGGGCGGAGGAGCATCTCGACACCGGCAATCGGCCCTCCAGCGTCACGAGCGTGCGGATCGGTCTGAAGAAGGATGGCTCGGTTGTCGGCGGGGAAGTGCAGACGTACGGGGGCGTGGGTGTTGCCACCGGCGGGGGCGGATGCAACGTGCCATCGGGCAGGTATACGTTCGCGAACGTCAACAAGAAGCACGAAGATGTTTCCTTCAACGCGGGTGGGCCGCGGGCCTTTCGCGCGCCGGGACGGCCGCAGGGCGCGTTCGCCGAGGAACTGATGCTCGACGAGGCCGCGGCCAAGTTGGGCATGGATCCGCTTGATCTCAAGCGCAAACTCGCGGCGGACGATGTGTATCGGGCGATGATGGAGCAAGGGGCGAAGCTCATCGGCTGGAGCGACCGCAAGGCCAATGGGTCGCAGAAATCGGTGATGCGAACCGGCTACGGGCTGGGCGTTGCCGGCTGGGGGAGCGCCTCGCCGGGCGGAAACGCGGAGGTCGTGATCCATCAGGACGGCTCGGTCGAGAGCCGCACGGGTACGCAGGACATCGGGACCGGCCAGCGCACGACGATGGCGATCTGCTGTGCGGACGCAATCGGGATTCCGCTGAATCTGGTGACCGTGAAGATCGGCCGATCGACGCTGCCGGTTGGGCCCGGCTCTGGTGGTTCGGTGACTTCGCCGACAACAGCACCGACGATGATGAACGCGGCGGCGCAGGCGCGGGACAAGTTGTTCGAGGTGCTCGCAAAGCAGGGCGGCGACAACGCGGCGGACTTCTCGATGAAGGACGGAGCGGTTCTCAAGCGAGGCGAGAAGTTCCTTTCGTGGAAGGATGCGTGCGCGAGACTTCCCGCGGATGGTGTGATGGGCTCGGCGAGCACGGGCGACCGGGGGAAGGGTGATTCGCAGGGCGTGCAATTTGTGAAGGTGGTGGTGGACTGCGAAACAGGGATCATTCATCCCAAGCACGTGATCGCGATTCAATCCTGCGGAAGGGTGATCTGCCGCAAGACGGCGGAAAGCCAGATCATCGGCGGCGTGATCCAGGGTTTGTCGTACGGGATGTTCGAGAACAAGATTCTTGATCGCAATGTCGGCGCGATGGTGAACCCGAACTTTGAGTGGTACAAGATCCTGGGTCCGTGCGAGATGCCCCATATCGAGCCGGTCTTGTGGGCGCATGGTCAGACGGGCGTGAAGGCGTTGGGCGAGCCGCCGACGATTCCGACATCGGGCGCTTTGGCGTGCGCCGTGTTCAACGCCATCGGCGCACCGGTGCGGCATCTGCCGCTGACTCCGGACAAGGTGCTCGCGGCACTGGAAGGAGCGGGCGCATGAACAGTTTCGCGATCGCACAACCCAAGTCGTTCAGCGATGCATCGGAGATGCTGAAGGACAAGAAGTACAGCCTTGCCGTCGTGAAGGCGGGCGGGATCGATCTGATTGATCTGCTGAAAGAGGGTCTGATTGCTCCGGATGTTCTGATCGACGTGCGCCGGCTGCATGGCACCAAAGAACTTGTCGCGGCGTCGGAATCGGAAGTCACGATCGATGCAACCGCGACGCTTGCAGATATCGCCTCGTCGTCGGCGATTCGCGAAGCGGCGCCGGTGCTTGCACAAGCGGTGGAGGGGGCGGCATCGCCGGCGGTTCGCAACTCGGCAACGGCGGCGGGCAATCTGCTCCAGCGTCCACGTTGCTGGTACTTCCGCAACGAGCAGTTCAATTGCCTGAAGAAGGGCGGCCCGACCTGCTTCGCCATCGAAGGCGAGAACCGGTACCACGCGATTTTCGGCGATGGTCCGTGCCACATTGTGCATCCGTCCAATCTCGCGCCGGCGCTGCTCGTGTGCGATGCGACGATCCACCTGTCGGGGGCGGAGCAACCAAGCATCCCGATCCGGTACCTCTATCACACGCCCGACAAGGGAGTTCGGAGCGAGAGCAACCTCTCGCCGGGTGCGGTGATCACGCACATCACGTGCAAACCGGCGAAGGCGAGCGGCTTCTATGCGATCAAGGAGAAGCAATCGTTCGATTGGCCGGTAGTCGCGGCGGCGGTGGCGCTCGAATTGAACGGAACGGTGATTACCAAGGCCGTGGTGTGCGCGGGCGCGGTCGCGCCGATTCCGTGGGAACTGCGGAATGTGGCGAACGCGCTGCGAGGGGTCGATCTCGCGGACGACGCTGCACTGACGAAGGCGTGCTCCGGCGCTGCGGCAGGCGCCAAGCCAATGTCCGAAAATGCCTACAAGATGAAACTGCTCCCGGTGGCGGTGAAGCGGGCGGTGCTGATTGCCGCGGGCCGGAAAGCGGAGGTGGAATCATGAGTTTTGACGCCCCTCTGAACATGAAGCCGTGCTGCCTGAACATGCGGCACAAGATGATGTACTGCGACCCGCGGCAGGCTACACCGGGCCTGATCGATGCGACATCAGAGACGCGGGTGCTTCTGTGCGTTCTAACGCAAGAAGTGCTGGGGCCGGATGACAAGCCGGTGGGGGCGCACACGTGCACGCCGGATCGGCCGTGCTACAAGTCAGCGGCCACGCCTTCGAAAGCCGAACCGACCTGGACCGAGCCGACACGAAACCCGCCGATGTAGTTTGCCGGGTGATGGTGGTCGCGGCGCAATTTGGCGAGCTTGAGCCGCGCATCGAACCGGAGTTTCCCGGGTCCGGTGTGATAAACTCGCGATATGACACAGGGAGTGTTCACAGAGCAAGCGGTTGAACTGGTTCCGCTCTCATCCGACAATCCTTCATTCGCCCAACTTGCGGAGATGGAGGCACCCAGCACTGATCAGGCTCGGGAGCGATACCTCGAACTGCTCAAGAGATGTCTGATGCGCATCGGGATGGAGGCTCGCTTTGAGCCGCTGACCTATCAGAGAACGCCCTCCGTTCGAACGAGCGTCTATCGGCTGCTGGCGAATGCGTTTGGCCGCAGGTATGAACTGGTCAGGCGACGCAAGGTGAACCGGCAGGCCTCAATGGAGGGCCGGGGTTGTTCTCCCGATGCCGAATCGATGATCGGCCTTTATCGCATGAATAACCTGCACGACGCCGTGAAAACGGTGGTTCGTGAAGAGATTCCCGGCGACGTGATCGAGGCGGGAGTTTGGCGGGGCGGCGCCGCGGTTTTCATGCGGGCGGCGCTCTGGGCGTACGGAGACGATACCAGGAAAGTGTGGGTGGCGGATTCGTTCGAAGGTCTTCCGCCGCCCAGCGCCGGCATCGCCGCGGACGCGGGATACGACTTGAGCGGCGCGGTCGATCTGGCTGTTTCTGTTGAAGAGGTGATGGCGAATTTTCGCAAGTATGGCTGGCTGGACGATCGCGTGCACTTTCTGAAGGGGTGGTTCAAGGACACGCTTCACGCGGCTCCGATCGAAGCAATTTCGGTGCTGCGAGCGGATGGTGATCTGTACGAATCGACGATGGACATTCTGACCGCGCTGTACGACAAGGTATCGCCCGGCGGCTTCATCATCGTGGATGATTACGGTGCGTGGCCACCGTGCCGCAAGGCGGTCGATGAATTCCGCGCGATGCGCAAGATCACGCAGCCGATTCATGCGGTGGATTGGACCGGGGCGTATTGGCGGAAGGCGTGAGTGCTGCCCGGTGATTTGATTGGGGCGATCACGCACGACGCAACCGCTTGACCAAAGCGCCCATGGGCGGGCAGAGCACGTCACGGTGACTTTGATTCAACCTTGATGTCTTCGTAGATGATGTCCGGACCGGTCCATACCCATTCGAGGTCGGAGTTCAACTCGGCCGCACGGGCGGAAGGATGCAAGACAAGATCGATCGAATCCGTCTCGAGGTCCTTGCTGTCGGAACCAATGCCAAAACCGCTCGAGCTTCCCTGGACAAACGAAATCTGACCCATCGGCAGGAGCGCCCCGGCTTTGGGCCCGGTCCGCGGGAGGGCAAAGACATCAAACGCCAGATTTGCGGGTGGGCGGTCGGCGTTGACCATCAACGACGCGTAGCCGCCGGAATGCCTTTGTAGATTGTGCGGCTTCAATGATCGCTGAACGGCCGGCGCGAGCGCGGGATTCGCTTTCGATTCGACGATTATCCCGTCGGCGGGGAGTACCACTACCTCGTCTGCGAATTCCTGTTCCCAAGTTCCAAGAGTCTTGTTGTCGATCGGATCGAGCACTTCAAAGTGCCACGTGAGATTCATTCGGTTCATTCCGATCGGCGCGTCGATTTTGATCTGTTTCGTGGTGCCCGAAGATCCGGAACCGGAAATCGTCGCGCTCGTGTCAAGTTGATCGCTGCGGACGAACTCATTGTCGCCGAGCGTTCCGCGAACGATCCCGTAACGGACTGTCGCCTGCGCCCCGGGCGCTGGTGAAGGGGTCAGTTGCGGTCCGGTCAAGGTAAGTCCGAAGGGCGCTTCGGCTCCCTGCCTCAATTTCTTGCGGTGTCGTTCTATCGGCACGATGCTGTAGCGGACGTACTCGGTCCACTCCGAGTCGGTAACCTTTCCGCTGACGCGCGCGAGTTCTATCACCTCGCTCCAGCCTCGGTTCCACGCGGCTGCCCGATTGCGGCGGAGAGAAATCGCGGTATTGGCGATTGCCGAGAATCCGGCGTCCGAAAGGGAGCCGGCGCGGATTCGTCGCGTGATTTCCGACAAGGCTGCGGACGAGCGGTTCGGTGCGCCCTGAAGAGCTTCGGCCTTGAGTAGCCACATCGGTTTGATCGAATTGAAGGTGGCCTTGGAAGCGATCAAGACGCCGGTTGTGCCGCCCAGCAAGATGGGGATGGCGGCTATCACGATCCCCAACCAGAGCAATCCATTCGAGCGGATGCGGCGCGGCACGACCGCGCCGGGATTCACAAGCGAACCTCCGCACTCGGGACAGGAGACTGCATTTGGAATGCCTGCAAGATCAAATCGGCAAGCGCCGCAGAGCGTTGTTCCGAGGATGAGCCTCCCCCGGATGGCGCGAGCAATGAGCGCGATACCCCCCAAGGCGAAGCCGAGGCAGCCGAGCATGAGGAGAGACAGAAAGTTCATATTTGAAGTGCAGTCCGAGCGGGTCGCTCAGATGGTACCTTGGGCTGCACGCAAGCGGATGGTGGTCAGCCCCGGATGCAACCTGCAAAAAAGAAGTCCGCCGACATCACGCCGGCGGACTTGGGACGAGTCTCCGGTGCGCTTTCGCGCCGGAGACCTTGGGTGGGGGCGGTCTTAAAAACTTTTGGCTGCGGCGGTGTGCGTCACGCGGAGCGACAGCCACAGGCTCTCTCATCGTTCATCATCCTTGGTTTTGCCATCCGGCTGGAGGCCCAGGGCTCCTTCGCGAATCGCCTTGCTGATGCCTTTGGGAGGACCGTCGGGCCCACGAGGTGGGGCGGCGTCTTCGGCCGGTCTGAAAAGGGAATCCTTCGATCCGGGCGGGGGAACCCTCCGTGAGTCGTTCTCCTTGCAGGTTGGTGATGTGCAAGGTTCGAACCATGCGCTGTGCGATTTGAGTTCGACTTCGGAATCGCGGAGAGTGGACTCCTGACCTTTGTCGTTCCGATTGTGACTGGGGTTCTTGTGCTCCATTCAAGACTCCCTTCTGAACGGAATTCGTCCGGGCGATGACGGAGTTTCGCACGAAAGACCTCGGACAAACTGTCTTTGCTTATCAGCCGATGCCACGAGCCCGTCTGCCAACTGGGACAATGCATTGGGCGGCGCGACGAGTGAGGGTTTCCGGCTCGACAAAGGCGGCGAAGTGCATTGCTCTTTGCCGCGAACCTTGGCCTGCACCTCCGCACGGCGGCCCAAATTCGACTCGGTCCTTTCCACGAGGCTATACGAGTAGTGAAGTGACCCGTTCGTGAATCCCGGAAAAGTCTCCTTTCATGAATTCGACCAACAAAACGCGAACGATCGGGCTGCGAACAACTGGGCAACGCCGGGGTTTTTCGGACATGCAGGGGAAGTTCCCAGGAAGAACCCATTCGATCGGGCGCAGCGGTCGTGCTGCTTCTTCCAGACTCGATTCCGACAAGAGGAAAGGTCCGCCAGAGGTCTGGCGGACCTTTTCACGAGTCTCCGGTTTGCGCGGAAATCGGAGACACGGGTTGGGGTGGAGTTGTGCTCGCCGGGCGAAGTGGGTCGCCAGGCATGCTCACATGGGCTTGTCGTCACCGCAGCACCCACCGGATGCATCGTTGCGATTGGCGCGGTCATCTGCATCCTGTCTGGCAGACTGGGCGCCATCCTTGCGTGCGGCCTTTTCATTGCCGCCGGTGGGGGTGTCATCGTCTTCGTCGCGGTTCGAGCGCGAGTCCTGCCCTTTGAGGGGGGTACCGGCGCTCTGCCTGTGCGTGGAGTCGTCCATCATCGACTTGGATTGCGAGCCCTGGGCCGAGTGAGATTGGCTCTGTTGCTGGTGCTGCGTCGCGGCACCGGCTTGGCCCGAGCCTTGGCCCGAGTTGAGCGCAGAGCCCGCGTTCTGCGGGAGTTTTCCGGGCTCGCCCGAGGGCCGGTTGGGATTGACTTCGCGACCGGCGCCTTGCTGACCCGGATGGGAACTCTGTTTGCCCTGATTCTGATTGGGGTTGTTCGACATGGTGACCGACTCCTGGAAAATGGGAACGAATGAGTCGTTCCGAGTTGAAAGAAGAAAAAGATGAACGCTTTCGAAAACTTCGCCCTCTGCGATCACGCTGTGTGGTTACCTAGCCGCCGACACAACTCTTGATCAAGAAGAAAAGAATGATGAGAGGTATCGGAATGCCGAGCAGCCAGAGCAGAATGGCTGTTCGGGCTTTGCCGGACCGACTCGGCGTTCGGTTTGGACCGGAGATGGACAACTCCGTCCTCGAATCTACCCGTGCGAGTGACATTCGCTCCTTTCAGTAGGCCTTGCTTCAAGGGTGAACCGCAACTACACCACTACATTCCCTTCGGGATGTGATGGGTCCGTGACCGTCCACTAAGATTCCTCTCATCAGTCGGAGGCGGCGAGACGCAATCGGGATGACGCTTCAAGGAGAGCCGCTGCTCACGGCGCGGCGCGGAGGCGACGCTTCTCGGAGTGCCGGACGATGTTGCCGGTGGCCAGATACACGATGTCCTCGGCGACGTTGGTCATCAGGTCGGCGACGCGTTCGAGTTCGCGCCCGATGCGGTACATGTACATTCCGATCGTCATCGCGCTATCGGTGCGGCCCTCGGCGCGGATGAACTCCTGCACTTCCTCGAAAAGGCGCCGGTCGAGCTTGTCGATGATCTCGTCGGAGCGAACGAGAGAGCGGGCGCCCTCAACATCCTCATCGAGCACGGCGCGGAGCAATTGGTGGCACATCATCGGGACGCGCTGCGCTAATTCATTGAGCGCCGTCGGCCAGCGGGGTGTTTCCGGCACGTTCTGGGCAATCTTGACGGCGACCTTGGCGATCGAGCTGGCGTGATCGGCGACGCGCTCGATGTCGGAGTTCACTTTGAGCACAAACGTGATGGCACGAAAGTCACGCGCGAACAGATGGTGGAGCGCGAGGATTTCGTAGCACTCCTGCTCGATGGCGACTTCTTCCGCATCCACGCGATCGTCCTGCCGGCGCACCGTCTTCGCGGCGTCAACATCGAGTTTGAAGAGCGCATCCACCGCCTCGTCGAGCATCGCCATCGCGATGCTCGCCTCGCGCACCAGACGGCGCTTGAGCGCGATGATCCGTCGTTCGTACGTGAACTTGTGATCCTCGGCCGTGCGGGGGACGGGCGTTGGTTCGGGGCTTTGTGGAGGATTGGAGTCGTCGTCGGGCATTGCGCGTGCCAGTTTAGACGGGCGGCGGAAGATTGATCAGCCGATCGCACGCCGGATCGAGCCCAGTGTCGCGAGCAGCGCCGGAACGCCATCGAGCGGCAGCATGGTGCTGGCGTCGGACAATGCCTTGGAGGGGTTGGGGTGGCACTCGAGGAAGACGGCGTGTACGCCTGCTGCGACTGCGGCACGCGCGAGCAGTGGTGCGCGATCCGGCCTGCCCCCGGTCTGCTCGCCCGCGCCGGGCAACTGGGTGCTGTGGGTGCAGTCGAAGCATACGGGGGGAGGCGAATCGACGCCCTTGCCCTTGAGGTCCATCAGATCGCCCAAGCCCAGAAAATCGTTGACCAGGCGGCCGTAGCCGAAGAACGTGCCGCGCTCGGTGGACATGGTGTTGACGCACCCCGATTCGGCGAGTTTGCGGTGCGGGCCTGCCATCTCGCCGGGGGAAAGGAACTGGCCCTTCTTGACGTTGACGGCACGGGTGTGGGTTGCCGCGGCCTTTCCGGCGGCGAAGAGCAGGTCGGTCTGGCGGCAGAGAAACGCGGGGATTTGGAGGAGATCGATCTGGCGAGCGGCGGGTTCGGCCTGCTCGGGAGCGTGGATGTCGGTGGTGCAGGGCACGCCCAACTCCTTGGCGATCGAGGCGATCCAATCGAGGCCCTTTTCGAGGCCGGGGCCTCGGGGCGAGGAGACGCTGGAGCGGTTGGCCTTGTCGAAAGAGGCCTTGAAGATGTAGGAAAGGCCGTTGGCCTTGCAGGCGTCGCGGACGGTGCGGCCGATCTCGAGGCCCATTTCGCGGGACTCAATGACGCATGGCCCGGCGATGATGGCGAGGGGCTGACCGGGGCCGATGGCGAAGGGGCCGACTTGGCAGAGACGGGGCATGGGGAATCGTAGAGCGAGCGCGGAACTGGGAGCGCGGAGTGCGGAGCGGGAGTTGATGCAGGATGAGGGACGTCGGACCGCGGATGTGGAACAGCCGATTTCGGATTTTGGATTTCGGATTGCGGATTTGTGGGAGCCGCGGCAACCCAATGTGCAGCGAGTCAGGCGACCGAAAGGGTGGGGGCGCTCACCTTGCGACCACGCGGGCCCATGGCGAGGAAGTTGGCGAGCAGGCGCGGGCCTTCGAGGGTGAGGAAACTCTCGGGGTGATACTGCACACCCTCGACGTGCTGCTTTTTTGGGTCGGCGAAGATGCGGCGGAGGCCCATGATGACTTTTCGCTGGCCGCCGTTGCCGTCATCTTCAAATGTCCATGCGCTGACGACCCAGCCGTCTTGGCCGGGTCCGGGCGGGGGCGGGACGGTTTCGGGGAGGACAACGAGCGAGTGGTAGCGGGTGGCGACGAAGGGGTTGCTCATGCCTTCGTAGATGCCTTTGCCGTCGTGGTGGATCTCGCTGGTCTTGCCGTGCATCTGGATGACGTGGCGGGCGACGGTCATGCCGCTGCCGTCGGCCATGCACTGGTGGCCGAGGCAAACGCCGAGGATCGGGATCTTGCCGGCGTAGGAAGTGATGACGGCGCCGCTGACGCCGGCTTCTTTGGGCGTGCAGGGGCCGGGGGAGATGATGATGTGAGAAGGGCCTTTTCCGGAGTCGAGCGAGGCGATTGCTTCGGGTGAGATCTTGTCGTTGCGGATGACGAGGAGATCGCGATCGGGTTCGAGAGTCGGGTCGATCTCGCCGAGGCGCTGGACGAGGTTCCAGGTGAAGGAGTCGTAGTTGTCGATGAGGAGGATCACGGGGGAGGGTAGGGAGAAAGGGCCAAATTGCCAAAGGGCCAAAGGGCCAAATGGCCAAGGGAAGACAAGGAAACGGCGGAGGCGCTGTTAGGATGAAAGTGTGAGCCAGGATGCGATGGAAGCAAGGAAGAAGGCGTTGATTGCGGAGGTTTATGCCGCGTTCGAAGGTGTGTCGCGCGAAGGGGGAGTATCGTGGAGTCAGGCGTATGTGGTCGACAACTACGGCGACGAAAACAGCTACGCTGCCGCTGGCCAAGAAGACGTAGACAACCAGTGGGAAGAACTTGTCTCCGATGAGAGCTGGTTGGCGGATGGCATCGGTGGAGGTTTCGCCTTTCTCGATCCGATCGGATTTCGTTACTACTTGCCCGCGGCGATGATTCGCGAGTTGAACGAGCATGCTTCTTCGGGTATCGAGAGGTATCTCAACCTGCCGCCGCGCGGAGCCAAAGGGCGAGACTCACACCTGAAACAACGGGCATTACTGAACGAGCGGCAGGGACGATGTACCGCCGCCTTTGTCCGGTTTGCCATCGATCGCGAAAAGAACTCGGACAACCCGGAAGGTGAACTCCTCCGGATTCTCGAGTTCGCTTGGGAAAACTATTGGTGCGAATTTGCGGATGACAGCGAATGACGGTTCATAACGACGTGGAAAAACGCAAGCAGGCGCTGATCGCGGAGGTGTATGCCGCGTTCGAAGGGGTGTCGCGCGAGGGTGGGGTTTCGTGGACGGAGGCCGGCGCAATTGACAGTCGCGGCGACGCCGCAGAACGAGCGGGCGCAAGAACATTCGATACGGAAAAGAATTGGATGGAGATCGTCGACGACCCGAAATGGGCCCCCGAAAAACAATACTGGGGCGGTTTTTCGTTTCTGGATCCGATCGGCACGAGGTATTACCTGCCGCCGCTGTTGATTCGGGCATCGCGAGATGGGCCATGCGACAATTTGTTCAGTGCACTAGCGCCGGGAAAATCAGACAGTGCTGATTCTTTCGGTTGGTTCCGGGACCACTTTTCGGCTTTCACAACGAGGCAGCGTCGCTGTGTGGCGGCGTTTGTTCGATTGCAGGTGGACCGGCGGGATGACCCGGCTTGGAAGAATGATGCAATCGTGCAGTTTTTCGAGTGGCCAGAGATTTACGAGCGGTACTGGAAGCAGTTTGACAAGTGAGATTTGCGATCTGCACTTGCGCTCGGTTGGGAGATTGATATGACACGCGCGAAGAAGCACACGTGGACGGAACTGACGGCTGATCGTCCGATGGACAAGATCGAGCGGCGGCGGATCATCGGCGAGAAGATGATGATTTCGCGCGTGCACTTGTCGAAGGGGTTCGTTGTGCCGTCGCACGAGCACGCGAACGAGCAGTTTGCGGTGGTGATTTCGGGGAAGATGAGTTTCGGGCTCGGGCGCGAAGGGACGAACGAACACGAAACGATGATCGTCGGCGGCGGGGAAGTGTTGTGGCTGCCGGCGAATGTGCCGCACTCGGCGGAGGCGCTGGAAGACACGGTGATTCTGGATCTGTTCAGCCCGCCGAGTGAGAAGACGGGAGTGGATCGCGGAAGGTGAGCAGAGAATTCGAAAGGGGCAAAAGGATGAAGGGGCAGGGCGGGGATCGAGAAGTGCCCGATACGATGCACGAATGAGCGGCGAATCGATGGAAAAACGGCGGCTGATGCTGATCGCCGCGGTGTATGCCGCGTTTGAAGGGGTGTCGCGCGAGGGAGGAGTTTCGTGGCGTCAGTCGCGTTTGCACGATGCCGGAGTGAAGCCGTATACGCCGCGGGAGTATCGGGAGGCGGGTGAGCAGGACAAGGACAAGGGCTGGGAAGAACTTGTCGATGATGCGAACTGGGAGCCGGAAACAGGTGGGGCGATCGGCGGAAGCTTCAGCTTTCTCGATCCGATCGGATTTCGCTATTACATTCCGATTGTGCTCGTGCGCGAGCTACGCGATTGGGGGAGCTGCGGACTTGCACCGTGGTTTCATCTCAACTGCCCACCAACGAGCGACGGTCGACGAGAATGGCGAGTTCGGCAATTCTCGGCGTTGAATGACCGTCAGAAGCGATGCATTGCCGCGTTCATCCGATATGCGATCGATCGCGCAGTTGCGGAAAATGATGGCGGGTTGGCGTTTGAGGGATATGCCCAAGCGTGGATTCACTACTGGAAGCAATTTGCTGGTGACGTAGCGAACGATGGGTGGGATGCGGATTTGTTCGAGGATGACGGTTCGCATGACTCGAGGAGTGCATCATGACACGCGCGAAGAAGCACAGTTGGAACGAGGTCACGGCTGATCGGCCGATGGACAAGATTGAGCGGCGGCGGGTCATTGGCGAGCGGATGATGATTTCGCGCGTGCATCTGGCGAAGGGGTTTGTTGTGCCTTCGCACGAGCACGAGAACGAGCAGTTTGCGGTGGTGCTGTCGGGGAAGATGCGATTTGGGCTGGGGCGCGAGGGGACGAGCGAGCACGAGCAGATGATCGTGTCGGGTGGAGAGGTGTTGTGGTTGCCTTCGAATCTGCCGCATTCTGCGGAGGCGCTGGAAGACACGGTGATTTTGGATCTGTTCAGCCCGCCGAGTGAGATGACGGGCGTGGATGCGCACGGGAGAGGTTGAGTTGCGCGGCGACGGCGCATTGCTGCTCGCAATTGCTGCGGGCGATGATTCTTCCCACCTCCCTTCCCCAACCCCTTCCCTCAGGGAAGGGGCTAAGAGAGGCCGGTGGAACCGAAGCCGCCTGTGCCGCGGGTGGTGGAGGAGAGATCGGAGACTTCGGCGATGGTGGCGTGCGCGACGGGGCAGATGACAAGTTGGGCGATGCGCATGCCGTGGGTGATTTCGAAGGGCTCGCGTGAGAGATTGATGAGGGCGACGCGGAGTTCGCCGCGGTAGTCGGAGTCGATGGTGCCGGGCGCATTGGGGAGGCCGATGCCGTGCTTGGTCGCGAGGCCGGAGCGGGCGCGGACCTGGCCTTCGAAGCCGGGCGGGATCGCGACGGCGAGGCCGGTGGGGACGAGGGAAATCGCGCCTGCCGCGAGCGTGATGGTGGTGTCGAGACAGGCGCACAAATCCATGCCGGCGGCACCTTCGGTCTGATACGAGGGGAGCGCGGCGCGTTCGTTGAGCCTTTTGAATTGAAGGGCGGGTTGCATCGGGGCAGCGTAGGAGTTGAGTTCGGCGCGGCGGCGACATCGAAGCGCAGTCACGGGTTTTTCGTTGGGGCGGCCGGCTGCTTTGGGGTTGGGCGAGGCGGAGTTGAAATCCGCAGGTCGCGGACGGTGACGGTGGTTTGCAGGTCGAATCGCTTGAGCCACGAGACGGGCGACTTCACGGTCGGGTCGATGTAGAGCGGCGCAAGCGAGGCGGGCGAGAGCGGCGGAGTGTTGCCCGGCGCGACGATGGCGGCCCAGAGCCGTGCGCGATAGGTCTTGATGCCCGTCAAGTCGGCGACAGGAGTCGCAACTATGCCCAGCACGTCGGAGCCGGTGGCGAGCGGTGGGGCATTGGTGATCCCCGGCATGGGCGGGGTGAGCGTTCCCAGTGGGCGCGAGCGGCCGGTCATGGCGTCGGAGAGGACTTCCCATCGGCCCGAATTCACGATCGGAGTTGTGTCGTCATCGTCGGTGACGGTTTCGAGGTAGATCGCGATGCGGTCACGGGGGAGTCGCCGAAGTTCCAGAGCCTGAATTCGCAGCGGCACGTTCCGGCCCGCATAGACATTCTGCGGAGCGGAGAGTTGGAACGCGATGGAGAGTTCCATGAACGCGTCGGCGGCTCTGCGCGGCGCCTTGCCGCTGAAGACGAGGTTTTCGAGCCAGGTCATGCTCGCAAAGTCACGGAGCGTGTTCGAAGCGGTGTGGCGGAGGACCAAATCGGCGAGCGTCTGGGCCTGCTGATCGGTGAGTGTGCGTTTGCCGAGTTCGCGCCAGAGATCGGCGTCGTAGACGAGGCCGTCTTTGAGAGATTCTGAGGCTTGCGAGACGATCCACGCCGTGCTCATCTGGCGGCGGATGAAAGCGCGGCTGATTTCCAGGCGCGGCACCGGCGCGAGCGTGAAGATGAACAGCAGAAGAACCCCCGCCGAAACCAGCCGCGTGCTCCGCGTGATCCTGCCGCGGACGAGCCGGTGCGCCCAGACGCCGGCGCATTCGGGGCAGCGCCGGGGGAGGCTGGTATCGACGATGTGGTAGTTGCAGCGCGAGCAGTGGAGGGTGTTGCCCACGCGCCGGGTGAGGCCGGAATAGAGCAGGCGCGCCCCCGCAAGCCCGGCGAGGATGCAGAGTGTCGCGTTGGGCGGGAGCAGGCGTCCCGGTGGCACGATGAAGATGTAAAGAAGGATGGCGCCGAACGCGCCGGCGAACCAGAGGACATCGTCGGCGGAATCGTGCGCGGGGCGGAGGAGTTCATCGCGGATGAGCCAGCGCCGCCAGCGCCAGATACCAAAAACCCCGAGCACGATGCCGCAGGCGGCCCACGTGGGAGCGGACGGGTCGTTGCCCCGGAACACGCGGCCGGAGTCATCGAGGGCGAGGATGACGCCGATGAGCCAGAGCGAAAGCGTGCAGGGAATGAGCCACAGCACGTCGCGCCTTGTGAGCGCGACGAGAGATGCGGGAATCAGGGCCTGACGTGTGAATGTTGCCGGGGCATCCACGCGGACAGACTACGGAGAAATACGAAGTCGCGTTCGACGCAGATTGGACGTGTCTGTAGAAAAGGCCGCTCGACGCGGCCTTGGGGAGAACACAAACTGAATTTGGCGGCTTAGCTCAGCCCGCCCTTGAACTTCATCTTCTTGGCCTGCTCGCGCATGCGGCGAAGGGCCGGCGTTTCTTTGAGGATTTCTTCCGGCGTGCGGGTGTCGCGCGGGGGACGTCCACCTCCACCCCCACCCCCACCGAAACCGCCCCCACCGAAGCCCGCGCCGCCTCTGGAGCCGGCGTTGTTGCCTCTGCCGCGGCCGGGGCCGCCTGCGCCGGGGCGCCCCTGACTTTCGCCGGGTGCGCCGCCTTCCTGGATCTTGATTTCGGGCAGGGGCTTGAGGGCTTTGATCGACAGGCTAACGCGCCGATTGCCCGGATCGATCTTGAGGACCTTGCAGCGGACGATCTCGTCCACCTTGAGGGCATCTTCGACCTTGCCGATGCGTTTGTGGTCGATTTCGGAGATATGGACGAGGCCGTCCACGCCCGGGGCGACCTCGACAAACGCGCCGAACTCGAGCAGTTTGGTGATCTTGCCTGTGACCTCGGCGCCTTCGGTGATGGTGTTGACGGCGGTCGCGAACGGATCGCCCTGGACCTGCTTGAGGCCGAGGCTGATGCGGTTGGCTTCGAGTTCGACCTTGAGAATCTTGACGGTGACGCGCTGGCCTTCCTTGACGTGCTTTTCGACGGCCTTTTCACCAAAGCCGGATTTGTCGTAGGAGAGATCGGAAATGTGGATGAGGCCGTCCACGCCCCCGATATCGACGAAGGCGCCGAAAGGCATGATCTTGCGGACGATGCCCTCGACCGTCTGGCCTTCTGCCAGCGTTTTCTTGGTTTCTTCGGCGAGGCGCTTGCGTTCGGTGTTGAGAACATCGCGCCGGGAGAGGACGATGTTGCCCTTACCGACGCGCTCAACGCGGACGACCGAACAACTCATCTTCTCGCCGACGAAAACGGAGAAGTCCGGGACGCGGTCGAGCGAGACCTGGCTGGCGGGCATGAATGCGCGATGGCCCGCGACCTCGAGTTCGAGGCCGACCTGCTTGCCGTCCTTGCCGGTAGCGACGCCGGTGACGCGGCCTTCGACCACCTGGCCGGACTGAAGGAACTCCCAGTCGGCCTTCTGCACGGCGCCGGGGCGCGAGCAGACGAAAAGGCTCTCGCTGGCTTCGAACTTATCGACGACGACTTCGATCGAATCGGCGACCTTGGGCACATCGGCGTCGGTGAACTGTGCGCGCGGGACGATGCCGAGTTCCTTGGGACCAAACTCAAGGAAGATGTCGGTGGGACCGACGGAAACAACCTGCCCCGTGCGGTGCTCGCGTCCGGCCTGGACGACTCGCGGGCCCCGGATGTGGGCCGGGCGTCCGCCGGAGAGCCTGTCCTTTTCCGCCCTCTTTGCCGCCTGCTCGGCGACCGCATCGGCCTCGCGATCGAGCTGGGCCATCGCGGCATCGATTTCGGCATTGAGCTCATCGGTGAGCGCCTCGCCGGTTTGGGAAGAAGACGTGAATTCGGAGTTGGGTTGGGTTGACATGGGAGTGACGCGATACACGCAGGCCCAAGGTTCGCGATCGCCGGAATGGGCGGATTCGCCCCGCGCGTGGGCCAAATGACACGCGGGTGTCTGCGCGCAGTGCGCAGGGTGAAGAGTGTAGCGTTCCTGCGTGATTGACGCGATGACGGATATCGGAACTTGGACGGGGGTTTGCGAAGCGTGTCGCCGGCGCTGCTATTGCATGGTGCGCTTGATCGCATCGACAATGCGCTGAGCGGTTCGGACATTCGCAAAGCCAGCCTCGGCATCGATCGCCGGGCGGCGGCCCGAACGCAGGGCACCCACAAATTCCTCGATTTCGGCGACGATGGGCTCGGCATCATCGACCGTGAGGGGGTCGATATTCACGAGATCCTGCCACTTCAGGCTCGTCAGGTCGGCCCCGGAGCGCAGCTGCTCTCGCATTTCGCGCATCTGGGGTTCGTTGGCGATCCGGCGGATCATGATGCCGGTTTTGGCGGCGTAGTCAATCTTGATGTACGCGTTCTCCCCGGTGATGCGGGTGACGCGTTCGGTTTTCAGCGCGAGTCGGCTTGCCGTGATGTTGGCCACGCAGGTGCCGACGGGTCGACGCCAGGTCAGGCGCGCGTTGCACACATCCTCGTGATCGGTGATGACCGCGACGCCCGCGGCCTGCACATCATCGGGCTCCTGCCCGCCCATGAGCATGAGCACCACATCGAGATCGTGGATCATCATGTCCATGACGACACCGACATCGACCGAGCGGAAGGTCATCGGGCTGACGCGGTGTACTTCGATAAACCGCGGCACCACATCCTGACCCCGGTTGGTGGCGTTCTGCATCGCCCGCATGATGGGGTTGAAGCGTTCGATGTGCCCGACCATCAGCGTACTGCCGGTGCGCTCGGCGATGTCCTTGATTGCGCGGGCGTTCTCAACGTCTTGCGCGAGAGGCTTTTCGATGAGGCACGCGACGCCGGCCTTCAGCAGCGGCTCGGCCACGGTGCGGTGAAAAGTCGTCGGCACGGCGATGCTCACGGCATCGACACCCGCCGCGATGAGTTCTTCGACCGTGCCGAATCCCCTGGTCTCAAACTTGCCGGCGATCTCGTCGCGGCGCACCTGATTCGCGTCCATGACGCCCACAAGTTCGCACCCGGCGAGCTTGGAATAAACGCGGGCGTGGTGCTGGCCCATGCGGCCCACCCCGACCACGCCGCACCGGATCTTCCGACCCTTGAAGCGATCGACGGGCGCGTGGACCTCGATCGGAGCGGGTGCGGACGTGCCAGCGAGCGTGACGGATGGTGTCATAGTGAGGGAGTGCCCCGAATTTGCCTTACTCGGCAAGACCCGACAGCGCGGCCGCCAGATCTTCCTTGCGGGTCATGCCGACAAACTTCTTGGCGACCTCGCCGCCTTTGAAGAGGATAATCGTAGGAATGGCCGTGATCCCGTACTTGACGGAAACCTGCCGGTTCGCGTCGGTGTCGATCTTGCCGATTTTGGCCTTTCCGACAAACTGATCGCTCAAGGCGTCGATCGTGGGGGTGAGCATGCGGCAGGGCATGCACCACTCGGCCCAGAAATCCACCAGAACGGGAACCTGGCTCTTGAGAACTTCGCTCTCGAAATTCGCGTCGGTAAACGTTTGGACATTGGCTGCGGCCATGAAAGATTCTCCTTGCGTTCCTTGGCCAATGCTACTCCCCCACAGGTACACAGACGCGGGGTTCTGGCATCGGAATTACACCTTTTAGATGCCGGGATCGGGGATGGGATTCGGTGGCAAGAAGGCCCATGCCGCCCGCAGTGCGCCCAGGCAGGCCGCCACATCGTGCACTCGAAATACCCTCGCGCCGTAGATGAGGTGTAAAACACTGAGAGCGAGCGTTCCCTCCAAGCGCTCGGCCGGTAAAGAGTCGCGGCCGAGGGAGATGCGTCCGACAAAGCTCTTTCGAGAAAGCCCACTCAGCACCGGTCGGCCCAACCGGAAAAATTCGGTCGTTCTCCGGATCAGATCCAGATTCTGGTCGACCGACTTGCCGAAACCAAGTCCGGGATCGAGCACAATGCGACGAGGCTCGATGCCGCTCGACTTGAGAAGCGAGAGGTTTGTCTGCAGGAACTCCGCGACTTGCACCACGACATCGGAGTATCCGGGCGGTGACTGGTATTGATCCGAGAATCGGTCCGCCGCGGGAGGTGCCAGGCGGTGCATGAGCACGTAGCCCGCTTGTGAATCTTCAAGCACTCGCATCATCCGCTCGCGGTCATCTTGAAGCCCGGAAACGTCGTTGATCGCATCCGCTCCCGCTTCGAGCGCAGCACGCGCGACCTCGCCTCGCGTCGTGTCGATGCTAATTGCGAGCGAGTCGAGATCGCGACGTGCACGCAGCGCTCGGATCAGAGGAATTGTGCGACGGATCTGTTCCGCAGCATTTACCGGCCCGGCGCCCGGCCGGGTTGACTCGCCGCCGACGTCCACAATTTTTGCGCCGGATTGATGCGACAACAGCACCCCGTGCACCATCTCATCAACCGAGCCGTGCGTGCCTCCGTCGTAGAAGCTGTCGGGCGTGCAGTTGACGATCGCCATCAACGCGGGCGCATCGAGGGCAATGGTTCGGGAATTGGCGAGCCGCCATTCGTGCACGCGACCATCGTAGAGGAACGCGGGCAGGGAATGAAAAAGGGTGCACGCTTGTGCACCCTTGAGAGATCAATATCCAGACATCATGCCGACAGACTTGCCACCTTCGGCCCTCATCGGGAGGGTGTCGTCGGAATCAATTCATTAAAACCGGGGCTTCTCGTCCGGCGTGTCGTCAACTTCGTGCTTTTGCGCGTCGCGGAACTGCTCCAGCACGTCGCCGACCGTGCTGATGACCTGCATCGGAGCATGGAAGCGGATGTGCATGCCGCCGCCGTCGCCGGTCATGCCGACCGCCATTGGGGGCACGTCGGCCGGAACCTTGAGTTGAATCGGCATGCCCGTGAAGGACATCGCCATTTGCGCCAGGTCAAACAGGCTCTTAGTGCCGATCAGCCCGCGTGCCCACGAACCTTCGGGCAGGCCCTTGACCGCTGTCGCAACTCCCTTGTCGCCGGCGATGGTTCCTTTCCCTGCTGCGGCATCAAGTGCCATCTGCATGACCTGGGTGTTCGGGCTGTAAGTGACGATGGCGGCGTTCTTGGTCGTTGCGATGTTGCCGCTCATCTGGCCGGTGGCGCCGAAGATGAACATGTTGACCATGGCCATCTGGGAGGCGGCGGGGTCATTCGGGTCCATCTTGGGCTTCAGCGTCCATGCGTCGAGTTTCACTCCGCCCACTTCCGCCGCGTTGGGGGTGAAAGAGGCCTCCATCTTCATCGGGCCGTCCATGTTCTGGGTGGCCTTGATCTGATCTACGAAGATTGCTTTGAGGGCTTCGGGGTCGCTGCCGCGGCCCTGATAGATGCCGCCGCTGAAGAGCCCGGCCCCGGCGAGCATTGCGGGCGAATAACCCCAGATGAAATCAACGCCGTCGATCTTGTCGATCGACTTTGCCAGGTTTCGCACGCCGGCGGTCTGGCTCTCGAACATCTTGAGCATCGTTTCGGCCTGCTTGGAGGCCGGCTTGTCCGGGTTGGCCTGCTGGCGTTTGGCTTCGTCCTTGGCGGTCGTCAGCATCTTCTCGGTGATATCCGCGGCATTGTGGATCATCTGGCGCGTGCCGGGGTTGCTCGTATCGGCCGAGACCGCGAAGAGGAAGGGAGTCGCGGGAAGTGAGTTCAGCGTGTTGTCGGCTTTGCCCGTGCTTTGGAAGAAGCCGGCGATCTGGCTCTTGGGCTTGAACTGCGCACCCAGATCCACCGACAGCCCGTCGTCACCCAGCCCGATGCCGGCGACGCACGTCTGCGCGTCGCGGTTGTAGGCGCGGGCCACTTCTTCGATTGGTCCGATGAACTGTGCGATCGTCTCTGGCGGGATCGGACCGAACATCGGGTTGCTGCGCCGGCCGCCCTTCTTGGCGTCGGCGACCGCGCGGTCGATCTGCTTGCCGAAGATCGGGGCGATGGCCTCCCAGTTGGCGACCATCAGAATGTCGCTGGCTTGCGCGGCACGATTGCCCACCACACCCAGCGCCTCTTCGTGCTGCTTGAGCATCTTTTCGCCCGGCTGGAAGCCTGCGACGGTTTCTTCCACTGGTCCGAAGATCACCCAACCATCGCCTATGTCGCGGACGAACATCGGCATTTCGCCGAGGCCTTCGACCTTGGAAACTTTTTCGGCGGGGTCGCCACCGAGTTCGGTGACCAATTCCTTGTAATCGGTGGTCTGCGCGAGGACGACCGCGCGCTCCATGGGGTTGTCGTGATCGCGGTGTCGCGGGCCGTCGTTGTCGGCGTCTTCGTCACCTTCTTTCTTTGCTTCCTTCTTTTCCGCATCTTCGGCCGGCGCCATTACGACCAGCGCGAGCGAACCGTCCTTTTTGAAGCCTTTGGTGCCGGTGAGTTCTTCGACGAAGTCATCGAAGTCGCTGGTGTCTTCCGCGCGAAGTTTCTCGGCATACGACTTGATGCGTCCGGCCGTTTTCTCAAAGTTGTCGGTCGCGATGACCAGCATCGCGTTCTTGGGCACGCGGTTCAGCGCGGCCGGAACCGCGGCCAGAGCCTGACCCGCAAAGAGCGTCAGCATTGCGATCGGCGCGACAAAGAGTTTTCGTTTGAGGACGTTGCGGGCTCGGAGTACGGGCATCGGTCAGTTCCTTTTTCGGGTGGGGCTGGTGTACAGCGCGGGCCAAGTATAGAGACGCGGGCGCGGATTCCCCGCGTTTCCGCCCACGGTTGTTGGGATCGGCTACCGCCGGATTCCGTCAGGCGATGGGTTTGGATTCGGGTCGCGGGGCCGCGGCGGGAGCAGCGGGCGTCTCTCCCTCGTCGTCCTCGTCGTGCTCGACTTCGCCACCGGCTTCTTCCGCCGTTTCCGCAACGGTTTCGGATTCAGGGCCGTCGGCCGGATCAGCCGCGGGGGCTTCGCCATTGAACAACTGTGCCTGTTCAGATTCCTTGGCAGGCCAGGCAATGCCCTTGGCCGCGGCTTCTTCCTTGGCCATTTCCTTCATCATTTCCCACTCTTCGAGGGTGATGAGGACGTCGCGGGCGACCGAGCCCTTGTGGTCGGAGATGATGCCGGCGATACCCATCAGGTCGATGAGGCGGCTGGAACGCGTGTAACCGATTGCGAGGCGGCGCTGGAGAAGCGAGACGCTGCCACGACGGGATTCGAGGACAATTTCGACGGCGCGCTCGAAGAGCGGGTCTTCCTGTGCCGCCTTGAGGCTGGCGGACGAGTTGTTCTTGCTCTGGAGGAAGCGTTCCTCGTCGCTGAGGTTGCCGAGGCCGCTGCCCTCTTCGCTGGGCTTGCGCATCACCATCAACTGTCGCTCGAATGTCGGCGTCGCGACTTCCTTCATGAACTTCACGACCTTGCGGATCTCGCTGTCGGTCACAAGCGTGCCCTGGGCGCGGCTCAGGTCGTTGCTGCCCGGGTTGAGGAAGAGCATGTCGCCGTGGCCGAGGAGAAGTTCGCCACCCTTGCTGTCAAGAACGATGCGAGAGTCCATGCCGCTGGCCACCTTGAACGAAATTCGGCAGGGCATGTTCGACTTGATAAGGCCGGTGACGACGTTCGCCTGGGGACGCTGCGTCGCGAGGATGAGGTGGATGCCGACCGCGCGCGCCTTCTGGGCGATGCGGATGATGTGGCCTTCGACTTCCTTCGCGGTCATCATGAGATCGGCGAGTTCGTCGATGATGAACACCATGTAGGGCAGTTTTCGCGGGATGCGGGCGGCCTCTTCGTCGCTCTTGAGGTTCATCCGTTCCTTGAGTTCTTCCCAAGGAAGTTCGTTGTACGACGCGATGTCGCGGCAGCCGGCGTCCATCAGAAGTTCGTACCGTTCGTCCATCTTCACCGTGGCCCACTCGAGAATGGCCGCGGCCTTGTTCATCTCGGTCACAACCGGGCACATCAGGTGCGGGATGTCCTTGAACTGCGACATCTCGACCATCTTGGGATCGACGAGCACGAGCTTGAGTTCGTTCGGCTTCTTGGTGAAGAGGAACGACATGATGATGGTGTTCATGCACACCGATTTGCCCGAGCCGGTGGTGCCGGCGATGAGCATGTGGGGCATGCGGGTGAGGTCGGCGATGAGGGGTTGGCCGGTCGCGTCCTTGCCGAGGAACATCGGCAGTTTCATCTTGCCGAAGAGTTCGGTCTTGCCCATCAGTTCCTTGAGGCGGACTTTTTCCTTGGTGGGGTTGGGGACTTCGATGCCGACCGTGTCGCGCCCTACCTGGTTGGCCACGATGCGGATGTTGACGGCCTTGAGCGAGCGGGCGATATCGCTCGAGACCGCCTGCACCACGGCCACTTTTGTGCCCGGGGCCAGGCGAACGTCGTAAAGTGTGATGACGGGGCCGGACTCGATGCCGACCACTTCGCCGTCGATGCCGTATTCCTTCATCGCGGACTCGAGCGCCATGCCCTGCTGGCGAACGAGTTCTTCCAACTTCTCGTTGAAGTTCTCTTCCGGCTCCTCGAGCATCTCCAGCTGCGGGAAGCGGTAGCCCTCCATCTCGGAGGCGTTCTGCATGCCCTCGAGATCGGCCTGCGTCGCGACTTGCTTGTCCTTCTGACCAAAGGCGATGGGGAGACGGTTGATCTTGTCGCGGAGCGAATCGCGATCGAACACCTGCGGAGCTCCGGGGAGTTCATCCTCCGCAACGTCCTTGGTTGCCGGCGTCGGCGCGATGGCGGCCGGCACCGCTTCCGAATCGTCGTCCGCATCATCGGTCTCGCCTGCGGCATCAATGCCAGCCTCGGAATTGGCAAAGTCGGGATCTTCAACAACGGGAGATGGCGCGGGCTCTTCCGAGACAAAGCCAAACTCGGCCAGGCGCGAGCGGGGTGAATCCATGCCGGATTCCCCGGGGAACATGGCTTCGGGAGCGGAATTCGGATCGTTCGACCGGCGGAAGCGCCTGGCGGGCTTGGCTTCTGCAATCGACTCAAGATCAGTCTCGGACGCTTCGGTTTTACCCGACAGATTTCCAATAAAACGCGAGAAGAACCCTGCGCTGCCCTTGGCCGTCGCGACTGTGGCTTTGGCCGCCGCGGGTGCGACGACATCCGCCGTGAACTTGGCCGCGGCGCCGCCGGCCACTGCCGCGGCAGGTGCGCCGGTCGTGCGCATCCAGTTCCAACTCCAGCCCACACCCAGATTTAGCCATTCGTCGGCCGCGACCACCAGGCCGATGATGCCCATCGCCCCAAGCCAGATCGCGCTGCCCATCGGGCCGAAGCGGTAGAGAAGTTGTTCCACGCCAACGGTGCCCATCACGCCGCCGGGCAGATCCGGAAGCGCTGCGGTGGTCTTGAAGATCAAGGCCTGGAATCCCGAGACGCTGGCGGCGAACATGACGATGCCGATCAGGCGAACCGCCAAGTGGCTCAGGCTTGTTCCGACGACGCCGGAAGCCAGCACGATTCCGCCCAGCACGAACAGCACCCACGCCCCCGCGCCCATGTAGTAGATGGTCCAGTAGCTGACCGCAGCCCCGAACGCGCCGCACCAGTTGTGGATGGTGGCGTTGGGGGGCGAAATGACATGGCTGGGCGGATCGCCCGGATCGAAGCCGATCAGGCTCATCAGGACAAAGACCCAGACGAAGAGGAGCAGCACGAGCGCCAGCCGCCGCCCCGCCAGACCGACGTTGATGCCGGAAGCGGTGGGGGAGGAGGCTCGAGACTTGGATGAGGTTCGGGAAGCCATAAGAAGAATGCCTCAGCAAAGGCGCGGCCGAGTTTTCCGGGGGTCGTTCAGCCCTTCTCACGCAAGGGCATGCGACAACCCGCGGCACGTTGCCACGTCTCCACCGGTATCGGCCGGGAGCGTGAGAAATCGGTAGAAAGTGCGC
>JAHBXG010000040.1 GCA_019636565.1 Phycisphaeraceae bacterium | reverse complement strand
GATCGCGGAGGGGTTGGCGCTGCGGATCGTGAACGGGGATTGCCCCGATGCGATGAAGAGTCAGCGGATCATCGCGCTGGATGTCGGGCAGTTGCTGGCGGGCGCGAAGTTCAGGGGCGAGTTTGAGGAGCGGCTGAAGGCGGTGCTGCGCGAGGTGTCGAGCGCGGCGGGGAAGGTGATTCTGTTTATCGATGAATTGCACACGATCATCGGCGCGGGTGCGGCGGAAGGGGCGGTGAGCGCGGGCAACTTGCTGAAACCGGCGCTGGCGCGGGGCGAACTCAAGTGCATCGGCGCGACGACGCTGGATGAGTATCGCAAGCACGTGGAGAAGGACGCGGCGTTCGAGCGGCGATTCCAGCCGGTGTATGTGGATCAGCCGAGCGTGGAGGAGACGGTTGCGATCTTGCGGGGACTAAAGACGAAGTATGAAGCGCACCACGGCGTGCGGATCCTGGACGGCGCGATCCTGGCGGCGGCAAACCTGAGCCATCGGTACATCGCGGACCGGTTCTTGCCGGACAAGGCGATCGACCTGATCGACGAGGCGGCGAGCCGGTTGCGGATCGAGAACGATTCGATGCCGACGGAGCTGGATGAGCTTCGGCGCAGGATCATGCAGCTCGAGCTGGAGCGGGAAACTCTGAAGTTAGAACGCAAAGAAGGCATCAAGGGAGCAAGGCATCAAGGCATCGAGGCGGGGAATCAGAAGGAGACGGAGCGGATCGAGCGCGAGCTAGCGGAGCTTCAAGAGAAGAACCGCGCGCTGACGGCGAAATGGGAGGAAGAGAAGAAGGAGCTCGAGGGGATCAAGCATGTGCGCGAGGAGATCGAGCGCAAGCACGTGGAGTTGGAGCAGAGTCAGCGCAAGGGCGATCTGGAGGCGGCGGCACGGATTCGGTATGGCGTGTCGCGGGAACTCGAGAAGCAGTTGGCGGATGCGGAAGCGCGCTGGGCGAAGCGGGTGGCCAAGGGCGGGACGCTGATCAAGGAAGAGGTGGATGCGGAGCAGGTGGCGCAGATCGTCGGGCGCTGGACGGGGATTCCGGTTTCGCGGCTGGTGGAGGGCGAGCGCGAGAAACTGGTGCGGATGGAAGAACAATTGAAGAAGCGCGTGGTGGGGCAGGAGCATGCGCTCAAGGCGGTGAGCGATGCGGTGAGAAGGTCGCGTGCCGGGCTGGGCGATCCGAAGCGGCCGATTGGCTCGTTCCTGTTCCTGGGGCCGACGGGTGTTGGCAAAACCGAGACGTGCAAGGCGCTCGCGGAATATCTGTTTGATACCGACGAGGCGATGATCCGTATCGACATGAGCGAGTACGGCGAGAAGCATGCGGTGGCGCGGCTGGTTGGTGCCCCTCCGGGCTATGTTGGCTATGACGAGGGTGGGCAGTTGACCGAAGCGGTGAGGCGCCGGCCGTACTGCGTGGTGCTGCTCGATGAAATCGAGAAAGCACACCCGGATGTGTTCAACATCCTGCTGCAGGTGCTGGACGACGGGCGCTTGACCGACGGTCAGGGACGGACGGTTGACTTCCGCAACACGATCGTGGTGATGACGAGCAATTTCGGCAGCGCGCAGATTCAGGAACTCACAAACCAGGGCGCCGAGGACTGGGAGATCGAAGCGGCGGTGCGCGAGATGCTGAAGCGCGGACCGGCGGGCCTGGCGGCGGACGAGTTTGTCAAGGCGGCAGGGCTCTCCCCGAAGGTGGCGGATGCGATGCGGAAGATGGCGATGGTGGGTGGCGATCCGGGTGGATTGATGCGGCCGGAATTGCTGAATCGCATCGATGAGACGGTTGTGTTCCGGCCGCTGGGCAAGGAGGCGATCGGAAACATCGTCGACATTCAGTTGGGCAGGCTGCGCGAGCGGCTGGCGCAAAGGGAGATGACGATCACGCTGACGGATGCCGCGAAAGCGCAGATCGCGACGGAGGGTTGGGACCCGGCGTACGGGGCGCGGCCCTTGAAGAGAGCGATTCAGCAGCGGGTGGAGAATCCGTTGGCGACGCGGATTCTGTCGGGGGAATTTGGGGATGGGGATAGCGTGAAGGTGGATTACGAGGGGAACACATTTACGTTCAAAAAAGGGAAGTAGAGGACGTGCCGAGCTCGCTGGATTGCGCGGCGGAGGCTTGGTGGCCTTGCCGCGGGGCCACAGTGGACGGGTGCGCGATCACCTGACGGCATCTTTGGTGATTTACAACGGAATGCTCCGCCACGGATTCCGAATGAGCGGTCGTGGACCGAAACCTCTCAAGGGTGACGCTGGGGCGAACGCTGCTCACGAAGCGGGCGGCGGGAGTGCTGGTACACGATTCGGTGTACGGAGCAAATGCATGGATGCCGCGGCACGCGCACGCTTCGGCGAGCGTGACGGTGGTGCTTTCGGGCGAACAGCTCGACATGGCCGAAGGAGAGGCAAGCCGCTGCGTGGGCTTGATGGTGATCATCAAGCCGAGCGGGCTGTTGCACGAAACGGAGTGCGGCCCGAGCGGGTGCCGTTCGGCGACGGTTGAAGTGCCGTCGCGGCTGGAAGGGATGCTGAGGCGGCGATTCGGGTTGTTTGGTCGGTGCGCGCATCTGGATGATGATCATGCGGCCATTGCGATGCTTCGGGTGTGGAACGCAACGCGAGAAACGGACGATCCGGTGCGGCTGGAGAAACTTTGGCTTGGTGCAGCGAGCGAACTGGCCGGAGCGTGCAATGCGCACACGCGAAAGCATCAGTGCGGCAAGGCGGTTGACGCGATAGCGCTGGTGGAGCGGGGCCTGTCGGCTTCTGAAATCGCGGCGCAGTTGCGGGTTCATCCGGTACATCTCTGCCGCGTGATGCAGCGGGCAACCGGGCGGGGGACGGCACAGAACATCCGCCGGGCGCGGGTGAGGCGCGGACTTGAACGGGTGCTGGCGGGGGAGTCTCTGGCGAGGGCGGCGTTGAGCGCGGGGTTTTCCGATCAGAGCCACATGACCCGGGAAGTTTCGCGAGAGATTGGCATGACGCCGGCGCGGTTCCGTTGTGCGGCGGATGTTTGAATCGTTCAAGACGCGGCGCGGGCGGAGCGGCATGATGAGGGTGCGGCGAGAGACGCTTGCCGCGGGCACCCGGGAGTTGACACATGAATTGGCATGCAGCGTTTGGCGTGGTAGCGGCGGTGGCGGCGATGCACAGTTCGTTCGGGGAGAGCGTTCCCAAGTTGGCCGAACGGGACGACTTGAAGGACTTGTCCGCGCGATGGCAGGGCGCGATGGCAACATTCGATGTGCCCGGCTTCGCGGTTGCGGTCGTCAAGGACGGGAAGACGTATGCGATAGAAGGGTGGGGGATGCGCAATCTGAGCGGCACAACGCCGGATGCGGACACAAAGTCTTACATCGCATCGATCACCAAGACCTACACGGCGACGGCGATCTGCAAACTGGCGAGCGAGGGGAAACTGTCGCTCTCGGATCCGGTGGTGAAGTACCTGCCGAGGTTCAAATTGAGCGAGCCAGGTGCGGAGAAGATTACGATTCAGGACTTGCTCTGTCACGCACCGGGAATCGATTGCGGGCCAGCGGTGTGGCTTGACGCGTACACGGGTGAGATCAACGACGATCGGTACTTCGCGCTGCTGGAGAAGTTTGGCAAAGCGAGCGGCAAGGTCGACTATTCCAACATCCACTTCACACTGCTCGGCCGGGTGATCGAAGCGGTGACCGGTAAGCCGTGGCGCGAGTACCTGCGCGAGGAGGTTTTTCTGCCGGCGGGCATGACTCGCACGAGCGGGTTCATGAGCGATCGGGACGGGGATCAGAACGTTGCGGCGCCGATGTATCTTGATAAGGGCGCGTGGAAAGTTGTTTCGCCGTGGAAGACAGACGCGACGATGCACGCGGCCGGAGGGCTCGATACCACGGCCTCGGATCTCACGAAGTGGATCTGCCTGTTTCTGCAAGACGGGCGCGCGGGCGGGAAGCAGGTGCTCAAGCCGGGCGTTGCGCCGGCAATGCTGGAGGAACACGCCAAGTTTGACAAGCCGGACGGCTCGCTGCGGGTGATGACCGGCTTTGGAGAGGCGTGGCAACTGGGAACCTACAAGGGGCATCCGATCGCGAGCCACGGCGGCGGATACGAGGGCGCGTTGGCGTACGTGCTGATTCTCCCGCAGGACAACGCGGGGTTTGCGGTGCTGATCAATTCGATCGGACTGCCGAAGGGACTGGGCGACACGATCGCGATCGATTTGCTCGAGCGGCTCACGGGCGAGAAGGCTGGCGTCGACATACTCGAATCAATGACAAAGTTCGTGAAGAAACTGCGCGAGCGAGGCATCCCGCCCCAGGGGACCTACGGAACGCTGGCGCCAACCGACTTCCCGGGCGGCGTGGCGGCGTGGGACGGAGAGTACTCGAACGCGGTTTTCGGAACTCTTCGTATCACGCGCAACGGGGAGCAGGTGGCGGTGTTCCTTGGATCCTCGCCCTTAGATGTCTCGGCGAAAGAGGGAGGATTCGAGATCGCGTCCGGCACGTTATTTGGTGGAGGCGCCGGCACCTTTGCGGGCAGGGGAGGAAAGGCGAGTTCGATCTTGATTCACGAGGAGCGGGTCGGAAGCATCGCGTTTGACCGGGTGGCAAAGTAGAGGAAAAGTTGAGAAGGTCTTTTCTCAAATCGCTATTCAGGCAAAGGACTTTCGCGACGCAGCGATGCGAGACTCGAGCGACCGCCTGACGTCTGGCCATTCGGCAGCGAGGAGGCTGTAGAAGACCGCGTCGCGGACAATCGGTTCTGATGAGTTCGGAACCGTTGCGATGCGGTGATGGCGGAGAACGCCCTCGCGCACGGCGCCGAGTTTCGCGATGGCGGTCTGGCTGTGGAGGTTGGTCCCGGCGGTTGTGAACTGGGCGCGTATGGCGGTCGGCGTGAGCGACTCGAAGGCGTGGCGGAGCATGAGTAATTTGATTTCGGGATTGACGACGGTCCCGTGGTAGGCGCGGCCGATCCAGGTGCGTCCGATCTCGACGCCCCGGTGTTCGGGACGAATCTCCATGAACTTGGTGCGGCCGATGGCGGCACCGGTCGATCGGAGGACGATCGCGAAGGCGACGGAATCGTGGATCGCGCTCACGGAAGCGATCTCGCGCTCGAAGCCACTCACGCTCCATTCGGGCGGGTGCTGTGCGGTGTGGCGAAAGAGCTCGGGATCGGCCGCGGCAAAGAGGCCGGGAGCGTGATGGGCGGGGAGCGGCTCGAGGCGCACTGTTTGTGCCCGCAGGGTGAGAGGGGTAATCCAGGATTGAGGCATGGATGGTTGTTGAAAGATCAGATACCGGAAGACCGGCTGCCGCGATTGGTATCCTGTGATTCTCGGGAGGCAATGGCGATGATCGGCGAACTTTCGCGGCGGAGAGTGCTTGGCGCGGGATTGGGTGCGGGAGTCGGGTTGGCGGGTACGGCCCTGCTTGGCGATCGGGCACTGGGCCGCCAAGATGCCCCGGCATCGCCCGCGGCGCAGAAGCCCCGGAAACGGCGAGTGCGGCTTGCGCACATCACCGACACACACATCGAGCCGGAGTTACGAGCGCCGCAGGGCGTGGCTGCGTGCCTGACTCACATCCGAGAGAGGAAGTACGCGGAGGCGCTCGCCGCGGGCGGCTTGAGCGCGGAAGGCGACAAGGTCGATCTGATTCTGCACGGGGGAGACGTGATCTTCGACGCGATCGATGTCGGGGCTGAGCGCGTGCAGCAACAGTGGGACCTGTATCACAAGGTGCTGGCGGACAACTGGGACGGCGCGATCCACCACGCGGTCGGCAACCACGACTGCTGGGGGTTGAACACCGAAAAGAGCGGCACGACGGGCGAGGAGGAGAAATGGGGGAAACGCTGGGCGGTCGAGGAGCTCAAGATCCCGGCGGAGGCGACGGCGGATCCGAAAAGATTCGGCGCGTACTACTCGTTCGATCAGAACGGCTGGCACATCGTGGTGCTGGATTCGGTGCAGGTGGAGCCGGGTGGATATTTCGGCGGTATCGATGATGCGCAGTTCGAATGGCTCAAGGGCGACTTGCTGCTGAACAAGATGCACCCGACGCTGGTGATGTCGCACATCTCGCTGTTCACGGCGACGGTGCTGGATCGCGGCCTGAACGACAAGCGGGAGCGCGTGGTGCATCCGGCGCTCATGTGCATCGATTATGCGCGGCTGAAGAAACTGTTTCTGGAAAACCCGCAGGTGAAACTCGCACTCTCCGGGCACATGCACCTGAAGGATCGCGTGGACTACTGCGGAGTCTCGTACTTCTGCAACGGCGCCGTGAGCGGCAACTGGTGGAAGGGAATGCACAAGGAGTGCGGCGAGGGGTACGCGATCGTGGACCTGTTTGATGATGGGAGTTTCGAGAACACGTATGTCGGGTATGGGTGGAAGACGGCGGTCCAGACGCCGTCGTAACCCCTGACGAGGCAGCATTGAGCCAGACATCGATGGCGCCGGCATGGTGCGTCCGTTGGGAGGTGAAAAACTCTTGCTCTGCAAAGAGTGGCGAGGTAAGCTGATCGCGTGGGGCAAGGGAGCGTGGCATGGGTTGTTTTCAACTGGTGGCCGGCGCAGCGGCAGTGGGCATCGCGGCGTCTGCTGCACAGGCGGCGTGGGGATTGAAGTATGAGGTGTCTCCCAACGGTGCCTCGTGGGGGCCATCGATCGGAGTCATTCCCGGCGGCACTGTGTATTTTCGAATGAGCGCGTACTTTGATCCGGGTACGAAAGTCACAAGTGGCAGCGGCATCGGGAACGCGCTCGTGCTCTCCCGGTTTACCGGCCAGCAGAAAATTTCGGGGGCGGTCGCGGCGGATTCGGTGACCAATGTGGTCCGGCTCGCACCGAACGGGAACGCGGCGTTACTGAACGTTTCGTTCAGTTCATCGAATATTCTGATCGGGACGACCAGCGCGACGTCGTTTGCGAGCTTCCTGGTGACAGATCCGACTCCGTATTTGGGGAATCCGCAAACGATCATGCCGATCCTTCAGGGAAAACTCACGCTGAGTGCCGATCCCACGCCCCGAACGCTGATGGTGAGGAACAGCACGTTCGGGGTGGGTAATTCGAACGGCCTGAATTTCTACAGCGACGTGAATCCCCCCGTGGCCGAGAGCGGGCCGCCGGTTGACACTCCAAATCACACCGATTTGAACGCGACCATCGAATTAAAGAATTCCACGTGCGTGTCGCCGACGATCAATTCTGTCGGCGGCGGCGGGAGTGTTGCACCCTCTCAGTCGGCAGTTTTTTCGGTGAGCGCCACGGACGGGGCGTTTTACGAGTGGCTGAAGAACGGCGTGGTATTGACGGAGAGTTCGCGGATCATCGGCGTGGGCTCGGCGACGCTCACTGTGCACGATCCATACCCCTCCGATTCGGGCAGTTACCGCGCTCGTGTATACAACAATTGTGGGACGCCGACGCTCAGCAGCCCGGTGTTGCTCTCGGTCATTTGTGGAGGCGATCTGAACCGAGATGCAATGGTCGATGACGCGGATTTCGTGGTTTTCGTTCAGGCGTATACACAACTGCTCTGCCCGGTGGCGCCAGATCCCTGTCCGGCGGACCTGAATCTCGACGGCTTTGTGGATGACGGCGACTTTACGATCTTTGCTTCTCAGTACAACGATCTGTTGTGCCCTGAGTGAGCCGCGGCCGATGTCGGCACGGGAGTGCGGATCGGGTTTTCGGGGCGTCGTTGAGACCGGGTCTTGTTTGGGCAAGCCGGCGACACGGGATGAGCGGCAGCGCATTTCGTGGTAGACTGAAGTGATCGCCGTGCGTGTGCCGGCGTTCGAAGGTGCTTTCGATGAAAAAGTGGGCGGCAATCAGCACAGCCGGGGTGATTGTTTCCGCATTCGCGGGCGTTTTCATCGGCGTCGCGACCTACACATTTTCCTACGCCGAAGGGCTGAGTTACCTGTCGGATGATCCCAAGGCGTGCGTGAACTGCCACGTGATGCAGGAGAATTACGACGCGTGGTCGAGCTCGTCGCACCACGCGCGAGCGAACTGCAACGACTGCCATGTGCCCCACACCTCGATGGTGGCCAAATACATGACCAAAGCGGAGCACGGGTACCGGCATTCGAAGGGGTTCACGTTTCAGGATTTTCATGAGCCGATCCGGATGAAGGCCCAGAGCCGCGCGGACGTCATTCAGAACTGCGTGCGCTGCCACGACTCGATGACGCACGAGATCCGGTTCGGCGGCGGGAGCGGGACGGAGAGCCAGGTCGCGAACTGGAACGCGATGGGCGTGGATTGCATTCATTGCCACGCGAGCGTGGCGCACGGTCCGACAAGGTAGAAATGGCGGATTTGGGATGTAGTTGGGTGAGGACTTGCCGCGGCTTTGGCCGCGATCGAAAGACGAGGGCTCGGATGAACAGGGATTTCGATACGAAGAACGCAAGCCGGGGCATTGAAAACCCTTCCCCCAACCCCTCCCCTCAGGGGAGGGGCATCAGAAGGGGAGGCGCGGCACTGTACTGGCTGGTTGGGATTGTGTGCTGCGTCGGCACGGTGCTGGCCATGATGCTGTACAACAACATCGCGACGCGGAAGATGGAGTCAAAGAACGCGGTGCTGCGGATCGCGGACCTGACCGAGACGACGGTGGACCCGGTGGAATGGGGAAAGAACTTTCCTCGCCAATACGACGGGTACATGCGCACGTCGGACAACGCCAAGGCGCGGTTCAAGTGGAGCGAGGGGCGGCCGCCGGATGATGATGTGCACGCGGGGGTGCAGGGCAAGGACGCGGGCAAGGCTGATTCCAAGCTCGTCGGCGATCCTCTGCTGAAGACGATTTTCAATGGATACGCCTTCGCGATCGATTATCGCGAACGCCGCGGGCACGCCTTCATGCTCTTTGACCAGCGAGAGACCGAGCGCGTGAAGCAGAAGCCCCAGCCCGGGGCGTGCCTGAACTGCCACGCCTCGAACGTGGTGGCGTACCGCGAGGTGGGGCTGAAGAATGGCGCGCCGGGGGCGATTACCGATCCGCTGCTCTCGGCCGACGGGCAGAAACAGCTCTTCGACGGCTTTGCGCATGTCAACAAGATGACGTACAACGACGCGACGCAACTGGTGAAGCACCCGGTGACGTGTTTGGATTGCCACGATCCACAATCGATGAAACTGCGCGTGACGCGTCCGGCGTTTCTGGAGGGAATCGCGAACCTCGCGAAGTCGCCTGATCCGGTGCCTCATCTCCCCAGCGTGGAGCAGTGGCGCAAGGGAGACAAGGCCAAGAACTACAACCCCAACGAACTTGCCAGCCGCCAGGAGATGCGGACCATGGCGTGCGCGCAGTGCCACGTGGAGTACTACTTCAAGCCGCCGGACAACCGGCTCACGTTCCCCTGGCACAACGGACTAAAGGCCGAGCAGATGGAGGCGTATTACGACACCGTGGGCTGGTCGGACTGGACGCACAAAGACTCGGGCGCCAAGGTCATCAAGGCGCAGCACCCGGAGTTTGAACTCTGGAGCCAGGGAATCCACGCCCGCAGCGGTGTTTCGTGCGCCGATTGCCACATGCCTTACACGCGCGAGGGCGCGATGAAGTTCACCGATCACCAGGTGCAGACGCCCATGGCGCACGTGAACCGTTCGTGTCAGACATGCCACAATTACTCCGAGAGCGAAATCCAATCGCGGGTCGATCAGATCCAGAGTCGCAGCAAGGCGCAGTTGGATCGGGCCGAGACCGCGGTAGTGGATCTGATCAAGGCGATCCAAGCCGCCGCAGCCGCGGGGGCGACCGAAGAGGAACTCAAGACCGCCCGCGCCCTGCAGCGTAAAGCCCAGTGGCGTGCCGATCTGATGAACGCGGAGAACTCGATGGGCTTCCACGCACCGGCGGAGTTTCTGCGGATCGTGGGCGAGTCGATCGACTACGCGAGACAGGGGCAGGTGGAGGTTGTGAAGCTGGGCAAAGGGCTGAGCGTGGGGCGGGAAGAACCGAGTGCCGCGTTGCGACCCAAGTGAAGTCGCGTCTGCGTACCCCTGGCTGCTAGAGCTTCTTGAGCAAAATCGGGAGCAGGGTCCTCGCGATCGGTACGAGCGTGGCGAGCGAAAAAGCATTACTCAAGATGGACGATGCAACGCTCCGTCCCTGACGTTTGCCGGGAAGAAGGTGTCCCACGAGGACTCCTGCCGCGGCAATACCAAGGGCCGGGCCGAGCCCACTGGGAAGCATCGACGGCCCGGTGTCGGATTGCTTCGCCCAATCGAGGAGGCGCGACTTTGCTTCTTGAACGTCGGTCACGGTTGTTCTCCGGAATCTATTGAGCGGCTTTGTGCGCGACAACGAGCAGGCCGAGACCGAGCGCGATCGCAAGCACGCCGGTGAGTGCCGCGGCCGTGGGCGAGCCGACTTGAGGGACGAGCCCGAGGTAGATCGAAATCAGGCACGCAAGAAACCCGAGCGCGAAGAAGATCGAACTGAGGACAAGCGCCGCGCCGGCAAAGCCGAGACGCGATGCCGCGGATCGCAAGACGCGGCCTTCTTCGCGCATCGACTTCGAGAAGGACCGGCCTTCGGCCTCGACGAGGTCGGCGACACGCACAATGAGTTCGGCGATTTTTTTCAGGCGCTAGCCCTTTCGGCAGAGCAGGATACCCAGAAGAACGCCGGCGCCGGCGGCTATGGCCACGCTGGTCCAGGGCTTTTCTTCGATCTGCTCGGCGAGGGATTTCGCGGCGTCGCGGCCCTGTTTCCTCGCGGTCTTGATGGTGTCGTTTACCTGACGTTTGGCAACAGATACCCCGGATGCCGCCGCTTCCGCGACGTCGTGAGCGGTTTCTGCGAGGTCGTCTTTAATGCGGGAAACATCGTCGCCAAGTTTCTCAATGCTGTCGGAAAAGCCATCGTTGGCGTGGCGTTTCATTGCTCTGGTCATTGGTCGAACTCCCTGAGGGCCGTCGCGGGATGGTGGGTCGCGCGACCCGGAACCGTCCATCCTCCACGCCCCCGTCCCATCAGACACTGCGTTCCCGATGTGTGGCCGAACTAAAATGGGGGTAAGTTCGGAATCATGTCGGGGAATACGCCCCTGTTGAGGCAGAATCGCGTTCGTCGCTACCGTTCATCATGGCGACAGTCTTTTTGAATGGTGCGTTTGTGGGTCGCGACGAGGCGAGAGTCTCGGCGTTTGATGCGGGCGTACAGCACGGCGTCGGGCTGTTCGAGACTATGCAGGCGGTGGAGCGCACAGACGGATGGGAGGTACTGGATGTCGATGCCCACCTGGACCGGCTTGCGATTTCGGCGCGGGAACTGCGGCTGACCGAGCGGCTAAGGGTCGATGCGCTGCGGGAAGCGGTGCAGCGGACCGTGATGAAGGCTGCCGAGGAGGAAGCAGGCGCGTCGCGTCTGCGGGTTCGGCTCACGATTACGGGCGGGGACCTGAATCTGCTTTCGAACGGCAAAGCAGCGGGGCAGCAGAGCAGCAATGCAGACGCACAGCAACCGACCCTGCTCATCTCCGCGACGAGGGCGACAGAATATCCGCGCGAGATGTTTGATCGGGGCGTGCTGGCGACGATCGCGGATTGGAAGGCCAACCCGCTCGATGGGATGCAGGGTCACAAGACGATCAATTACTGGGCGAGGCTTCGCGAATTGCAGGCTGCGGCGGGAAAGAATGCCGCGGAGGCCCTGGTGTTCCAGGTCAGCAACTACCTCTGCGGGGGGTGCGTAAGCAATGCGCTGATTGTGAAAGGCGGGGGCATTCTCACGCCGATCGCACGAGGCGAAGAAATGGGCAACGCGGAACTCGGCGGGGATGAGCCGGCAGAGGCCGGCAGCGGCAAGGGGCGCGCCGTGATGCCGAGCCCGGTGCTGCCGGGCATCACCCGGCGCTGGGCGCTTGAGTGGGCCGAAGATGAAGGGCTCGAGATCGAGAAGCGGATGATCTCGATCGACGACGTGCTGAATGCCGACGAAGTGCTGCTCACCAATTCCAGTTGGGGTGTGCTGCCGGTGGTGGCGGTCGAATCGCGGGTGCTGGGCGCGGGCAAGCCAGGCGATGTCGGAATGGCGCTGATGGCGGCGTGGCAGGCCCGGCGTGATTGATTGCCGCCTGCCCGCTGTTGTTTACGCGGAAAGGTGGTGAACGATGTCGAGGACGCCCTCGATTTCGTCGCGCGGCGAGACGTAGTGGGCGTGGGGCTTAAGTTTTTCGTCGGCGTTGCCCGGGCAGGCGAAGAAGGAGACACGCTCGGCGATGGCAAGATCCGAGAGCGAGTCTCCCACGCCCGCGAGGCGATCTTTGCAAAGGCCGGATCGCGCGATAAGGCGGTCGATGCCGGTGGCCTTGCTGACGTGCGCGAGATCAAGGTTGATCCATCGCACGGTTCGACTGACGCGAATGGGCCAGGCGTTGGATTGCGACTCCTGCGCGATCACCGGCATCAGCGACATCAGGTAATCGGTGTCGTGGTGATAGATGGAGATGCTGGCGGATTTGCCCGGCTGCATCACGACGCCCTTGGGGGCGAGATCGCGGGTGATCCACTGCGTCAGCGCCGCGATGGAGGCGAGATCGGCGGAAGAAATGTTCGGATCAATGAGAAAATCGCCCTGCGCGGGGTCGTAGAGCCAGACACCGTTTTCGGCGATGCACGGGACGATGGTGTTGGTCATGAGGCGGCAAAGGCACTCGACGAAGGGGAAGGGTCTGCCGCTGGCGAGGGCGACGATGGGGACGTCGCGGGAGGCAATGGCGCGCCGATTGTGCTCCGCGAGTCGCGCGAGGGATGCCGCGTCGAGGGGATGATGACTTTCGGGACCAAGACATCCGTCGATATCGCAGACAACAGCATCGAACCGGCCCGGACGATTCGCGAACACCATGTTTGAGGGTAGGGATTGTGTGCAGGAAACACTTGGAGCGGCGGCAATCTCGAAGTAGACTGGTGCGGTCGGAAGTCGATCAATCCGGAGGGCGGGCAAATGCAAACGATGAAGTGCGCGGCGGTGATGTGTGTGCTGGCGGCGGGCACGATGGGGGCGGCAAGTGCCAGTGGCCAGAATCTGGTCGCCTCGTACTACTTTGAAGACTCGCTGGCGTCGAGCACTTCGGGCGCGCCGGACTTGACGCCGATCGATCCGCTCGGGCTGAACGGCTTTGCAACGGAGTCCGTGTTCGGAATCGCACGCCGGGTCTATCGCGTGGACGGTAACGCAAGTCCGACGAGCCAGCAGGCGGGGCTGACGCTGGTGACGGAGGCATTGGTGGCACCCCGCAGTTACTCTGCGGAGTTGGTGTTCAAGTTTCTGCAGCGCCAATCGGCCTGGCGCCTGATCCTCGACACGCACAATCGTCTGAGTGATTCGGCGTTCTACGCGGATCCGGCCAATCACCTGCAGGTGTATCCGGTGGCGCCGGGCACGGGCAGCACGATTCTGAATAACGAATACCACCATGTGGTGCTGACGGTGGATCCGGGAGTGGGATTGGTCTCGTCGGTGCGTGCGTATTTGGATGGTGTGCCGCAACTCTCGGTGACGACCGACATCATGGATTTGTCGAACGCGCCGCAGGGGCTGCTGCACATCTTCGCGGACAATGTGCAGGCGGGCGGGCAAGGCGAGTTTTCGGATGCTGATATCGCCTTGTTCCGGCTCTATGACGCAGCGCTCTCGCCCGAGCAGGCATTTGCCCTTGCGCAGGATTTCTTTGGCCCATCTTGCCCGTGCGATCTGAACGGCGACGGCCTCGTGGACGACACGGATTTTGTGATCTTCCTCGCTGCGTACAACATCTTGGACTGTGCAGATCCTGCGATGGAGCCGGATTGCCCGGCGGACTTCAATCGCGACGGGCTGGTTGAAGATTCGGACTTCGTGGTGTTTGTTGCGGCGTACAACGAACTGTTGTGCCCGTAGGCGGTTCGGGAGATCCGGGCTGGGTGGATAGGTTCGGGCCGTGTCACGAGTCGAGCGGCGAACCGCGCCCTTTCCGGCGGCGTTGCGTGCGGGCTGCGGCGGGGTTCATACACTTGGCCCGCATGTCTTTTCCCCCGATCAACCCGAATCTCACCGCCCCCGTTCTGACCCAGCGCATCCCAAGCTGGCCCTACGCCGATCCCAAAGGGCGGCACATCGTCGGCTACGAGGAATACACCCGGCCCGGTCCGCACGGCGCGGGCTATGAATCGCTCCGCAAAGCGATCGGGATGAAGCCAGACGCGGTGACCGAAGAAGTCAAAAGGAGCGTCCTGCGCGGGCGGGGCGGCGCCGGATTCCCCACGGGCCTCAAGTGGACCTTCCTTCCCAAACTCAAAACCAACGACGCCGGACAGGAAGATGACCCCGGCGTGCGCTATCTCGCCGTCAACGCCGACGAATCCGAGCCGGGCACGTTCAAAGACCGCCTGCTCATGGATTTCGATCCGCACCTGATGCTCGAGGGCATCGCGATCTGCTGCTACGCGTGCCGCATCGGCACGGCGTACATCTTCATCCGGGGCGAGTATCACCACCAAGCAAGAGTCCTCGAGAACGCCATCAAAGAGGCATACGCCAACGGCATCTTCGGTGGCAAGGGCCTCTTGAACGGCGCGAGCACGGCCCGAGGCGGCTCCTTCAAAGTCGAGTGCCACGTCCACCGTGGCGCAGGCGCCTACATCTGCGGCGAAGAGACCGGCCTGCTCGAAGCGCTCGAAGGCAAGCGCGGCTGGCCCCGCATCAAGCCGCCATTCCCCGCGATCAAGGGCCTCTTCGGCAAGCCGACGATCATCAACAACGTCGAGACGCTGGCGCACCTGCCCAGCATCATCCACCATGGCGCCGAATGGTTCATGAAGCAGGGAACGGTGAGCAAGTTCCCCAACACGCCTCCGAGCCACGGCACCAAGTTGATGGGCGTGAGCGGCCACGTCAACCGCCCCGGCGTCTTCGAGCTCGAACTCGGCACGACGCTCCGCCAGATCATCGAAGATCCGAAGTTGTGCGCGGGTATGCGAAACGGCAAGAAGTTCAAGGGCGCGATCGCCGGCGGCATCAGCATGGGCATCCTCGGCCCGGATCAGATGGATGCCGAGATGGATTTCGACATCGGCCGCAAGTACAACGTGTTGGGCTTGGGCACGGCGTGTCCGACCGTGTTCGATGAAGACACCGACATGGTCGCGGTTGCGCGCAACATCGCCCGCTTTTTCAAGCACGAATCGTGCGGCCAGTGCACGCCCTGCCGCGAGGGCAGCGGCTGGCTCTACCAGCTCCTGATGCGCATCGAAGAGGGCAACGGGCGCACCAAGGACTTGGATCTCGCCCTCGAGATCGCGACCAGTATGGGCTCCATGCCCGGCACGACGATCTGCGGCCTGGCCGACGGCAACAACTGGGCCGTGCGCACGATCATGAACAAGTACCGCGACGAATTCGAAAAGCGCGTGAAGCCGACGTTCGTGCCCGTGAAGATGACGGTGGGGGCGGGGGCGAGGTAAGTCTTCTGCGGCCGGATCGCATTCCGAATCACCGCTGAATCTGCCTCGTAATCGTCGTATCCGTGATCGCGTCATCCGTCGCGAGCAGGAAAGCCTTGCTGAGGATGATCGACAGCGTGCGGTCGCCCTCAAATGGTAGAAAGACGCCGGACGCGCCCGCGGACTTCGCCCCGCCCACAGCGCCGCTCGACGACGGCACGATACACAGGTACTGATCGTTGGGCTCCATCAGGATGTTGCCGCTGCCGAGGTGGATCTTGTAGGTGCGGACGTTGCCTCGGACGATGAGGAAGCGATCCGAAAGCGAGCAGCGCTCGGCGATCTTGAGCCGTGGCACCAGGCGCGAGAGCAGGTCGCGACGAGTCTGAGCTGTCGCGGACAAGTCGCCGAAGGAGAAGTTCTGCCAATAGTCGCGGAACTGGCCGGGTCCGCCGTCGTTCCACGCAGGGTTGTTGCCGACGCTCGCGACACCCACGAACAAATCGCAGTCTCGCAGTATCTCGCTCAGGACGAGCGGCGGAACGTTCTCCAACGCGATCGGCTCCTGATCCGGCGCCGCGCTCGTGAATGAACCCCCCCCGCCCTGCGGGTTCGAGGTGATCTGAGCTGCTTCAGCGCGATAGAAACGAACCTGATCGGTCGCGAGATAGACAAATGCGCCGGAATCGAGCGTCTCTTCGCCGGCCTCCTGCACCCAGAACTCGGCCCGCATGCCGTACTGCGGCAGGTGCTTCGTCGGCGGCGGGAACTCACCGTCCACGAAGAGCCGCAGCCGATTCCGCCAGTTTCTCTGGCCGCACAGCGCGTGGAATTGATGTTGGCGAACGATGTGAGCCGCGAAGCGATTGGAATAGGTGTTGGTCCGTCGCTCCGCGTCGGTGAGCAGGTAGACCTCGCGATGGGCCTGCTTGAAGGGCTGGCGGATCTGTTTCTCTTCGACAAACCTCCGCCACGCCAGCACCTCGTCGGCGGGGGCGTCGACGGGGTGCCACAGTCGCACCGTCGCGTCCGACGGCGGGTCCACAGGACGCCCCAGTTGATCAACGAGCGAACCATCGGCGTAAATCGCCGATGTGCGCGCATCACCGATCGACCAGATGAGCCGCCGCGCGATGACGCCGACGACCGGATGATCAAGGTATCGCTCACGCCAGGCCTTCAGCGGCCAAGCGCGGTTGTCGAGGAACATCGAGTCGATGCGATCCCGCTGGGCCGACAGCATCGAGGCAAGGTCTTTCGCCGAAGCCTTGAGTTCCTTCAGATCGTCGGCGAAGCCATTTTTGACGCTCGTCGGAACGCTCTTGATCTCCTTGCCCTTCGCCGCGACTCCGTCCGCCGCACTATCCCGGCGACTCTCCCTGCCACTCTTCTTTGGCTTGCCATTCACGTCCTCGGCAGCAACAGCTTTCTTGAAGAACTTGAGAGACACCTCGCCGCCGGTCGCGGCAAGTTCGACGATGGTGTCGCCGAGTTCCTCGCGGCGCACCCCGACCTCTGTCAGGCCGTACGTCGGTACACCAAGTTCCTCGATCTCGGCCCGCGGCAAGCCCTCCCGCGTCGCAGCCGCGGTGAGCGCCTTCTCAATCGCCTTCTGCGCCGGGATGAACTTCACTTTGACGCGGAGCATGGCGAGCTGGCCGAGCGCATCGGGGCCGGGGATCTGGCCAAGTGCCCAGATGGCGGCGTTGCCGACGAGCACGCACCGCGGCCCGCGCCCTGCTACCTTCGCAAAGCAACGAAGAGCAAGCGAGCCTAAATCTCGCACAATTCCTCTGTCCGCAAAGCGCGGGCACGCCCAAATAAGTCCCCTCATCGCGCGAGCGCTCGTTGGAAACGGGATGGTGCTGTCAACTCCCTCAGCCATCCCGCCTGGAAAGCTCTGCCGCGGCGTTGCAAACAGCTTGAACCACTCTGAGATGCGACCTCGGATGACGGAGGCGGCGACTGCGTCGCCGAGTTCTTCAATCGATTTCTGCATGCGCCCGCTGGGCGAAGGTGCGGAAGTCGTCACAGCGCCGTTGAGTACGGCAAGCCAAAGACTCCGCGCTTTATCGGCACGGCTTCTGACCCACGGCACCATCGCGAGGGTCCACGGCTCCCCGATGTGCGCCTCGAATTCGTGACCAATCCCAAGCGCCTTATCCAAATCAATCACGTATTCCTGTAGAGTGCCGAATCCGCATCGGGCTACGCTCTCGCGGAATCGGAGCACATCCCACCGAGCCGCGAGCGGGAGTGATTGAAACAATCCAGGCGGCAGTGCGACCGTGTGATCGAGCAGCTCCCAAAGCCAGCTAGGACGGAAGCCGTCGTACCTCCAATGCGAGAATGCCGACCACGTGTATGCGAGAAGGGCGGCGTCGCTGTTCTGTATCGATCCGAAGAGAACTTGCGAACATCTGATAAGTGCGTTCACGCCATTTTGGAACCGCTCGGAACGCCCGTCCTGATCGATCCAGGGGATCGAAGTACTTTCGAGTGCCACAATTGCCGCCAGCACGGCTCGATAGTCAATCTCGCGCCGCTTGAACATCTGGTCGCAGAATTTCTCCACATCATGGTCGACGTAAAGCCTCCGCGGAGGATTAGCGAGAACTCCATTGATACTTGCGAGAATTGCCGGTCGCACGCCGTCGCATGGATTGAATCTAGCCGGTGTCGCGTGATCATTCGGTGGCGGCAGTACCAAAGACTCGGCCATCACCTTCCATAACGCGGGTGCATGCTCGATCTCACAGGACCTCGGACCAAGCAGTAGTGACTCAAACGAAGGAAGATCGCCCTTCATCGGGGTAGCAGGCTCCTTTCGCTTTCTTGTTCGCGACTTTCCGTCCGACCGAGGTGGTTTTGACGGTCGAGCTCCAGCCTTCGGCGAGCCCGGTTTTGCGCGTGCTTCTGCGAGCACCTTCGCACACAGATTTCGGATTTGTCGGGCCGTAGTCGGGTCGTTGAGCGTCTTCGCAACATGAAGAACCTGCGTTCTCAGGCGACCCGATCGAGCCAGCAACTCGCGATGTCTCGACAATGTTGAAACGAACGACCCGAGCGGTACCTCGCTGGTCTCGCAATACCACGCGCAGAACTTGGCGATCTTCAACAGATCTCCTACCCCCAACAACAACTTTGTCGCGAGAAGATGCTGCGGCAAAAACCAGGCGCCGTAGTTGAATACCCGATATACGTTGTACATCTGGTCCGAAGTAGAGCCCGGTGTGACCAGCCCTTCTCTTTTCGCCCACTGCAGAGACTTGCGGTTCCAATTCTCGGGCACTGCATGCGAGAGGTCGATGCAACGCAACAGCGTATCTCGGCGCGTGTTCTCATCGGTGTCCATGATCGCTCGATATTCAGCGCGGCGGATCTGGACGCGATACGGCGCGATTCGATCGTAAGTTCGGACGTAGTCGGCGAGCAGCGAGTTGACGACCTCGTTCATCCTCACCCCCCAACCAGCGGCACCAACTTCAAAAACGTCACCTCCTCCACCCGCTTCAACTCCACTACCTCGTCCAGCGACTCAGTCTGGTGCTTCCCCGCCAGCACGATGAAGCCCGCGCGGTCGTACGCATCACACGCGATCTCGAATTGCTTCTTCCAGTCAATCTCGCGCCCTCCGCGGGCCTTTACGCCGTTGAGCACGGTCTCCGCGTCCGAGGGCTGCACCAGGCCGTTGAATACGGCGCCATTCGGCGTTGCGCGGTTGTAGTCCTGCACCTCTTCGTACACTCGCGCGCGGATGATCTCGCGGACCGTCACCTGCTCGGTCGGAAACTCGAGCGTGCGCCGGTTCGAGGTCGTGCCCGCCGTGGTTTCGTCGGAGATGACAAGAGTTGCTGGCATCCGCCGAGAATAACGCACAATCGCATGTACGCCAAGCGAATCAGACCGGGGCGTGCGGGAGTCGCGTTGGGGTTCCACAAAGTTGTGGTATTCGTGTCGAGGCGGGGGCCAAGCGATGGGATGCCCGGCGATAATGCCGTCATGCCCCACGCCCTCTCTCTCCTCCCCTCCATCCGCTCCCACTTCCCCGGCCTCTCGGGCGAGACGATCATGCTCGACAACGCCGGCGGCTCGCAGTTGCCGCGCTGCGTGATCGATGCCATGCGGACCTACATGGAACATTCGTTCGTGCAGTTGGGCGCCGATTACCCGCTCTCGCAGCACGCATCAAGGGTGATCCCGCGGGCGCGCCAAGTGGTGAAAATGTTCCTGGGTGGTGGGGGCGATGGCGAAGTTGGCGCCGGACTCGGCGATGTGTTCTTTGGTTCCTCCTCGACAGTCCTTTGCTACGAGATCGCCTCCGCCTACGCCGATGCACGCGATGCCGCGCGAAACCCTGATGCCGCGCCGCCCGATCTCGCGCGGCACGCGCACGATGTAAAGGCTGTCCGCGACAAACTGGGGAAACGAGATCAGATCGTCGTTTGCACCGCCGGGCACGAGGCGAACATCGGGCCGTGGATGCGACTCGCACTCCGCGGCTACGCCATCGTCCCCTGGCACGCCGAGCCAATGCGCGACGCCGAGGGAAACGTGAATTGGCGCCCCTCGCTCGACACTCTGCGCAAACTGGTCAACGAAAAGACCCTGCTGGTGCTCGTGCCGCAGGTCTCAAACATTCTGGGCGAAGTGTGGGACGTGCGGGGTGTGGCGGAAGTCGCGCACTCCGCCGGCGCCCGCGTGCTGGTTGATGGGGTGGCCTACGCACCGCACCGCGCGCCCGATATGGCAGAGCTCGGCTGCGATTGGTACGTGTATTCCACCTACAAGGTCTTCGGCCCGCACATGGCGGCGATGTTCGGTACGCACGATGCCTTGTCCGAAGTCCTCGGGCCGAATCACTATTTCATTGATCGCAGCATCGGGCCGTATAAGTGGGAACTCGGAAACGCCAACCACGAAGGCGCGGCCGGCGTTGCAGCGCTGTGGGAGTATGTGGGGGTTCTCAGTGAGAAGGCCGGAAAGGCAGAGAAGAACACAGCCACAGCCCTTCCTTCATCCGGTTCAGTCGGGCAAGGACCTTCGAAGTGGCAGGATTGGACCCACCCGCCACGGCGCGACGTGTTCGAAAAGGCGTTTTCAGTCGTACGCGAGATCGAAGACGCGTTGACGGTGCAGGTGATCGAGTACCTCCTGCACAAGCCGAGCGTGCGGATTGTCGGGCCGCGAGTGGCGGATGGTTCTCGTGTGGGCACCATCTCGTTCACGAGCGAACGCGCGACGCCGCGTGCGATTTCCCTGCACCTGGGTTCACGCAACATCGGCATCCGGCAGGGACACGCCTATTCGAAACGACTGGTGGAAGCGCTGGCGACCGATGCAAGCCTGAACCTTGATCCTGCCTACGGCGTCGCGCGGGTGAGCCTCCAGCACTACAACACGCCGGAAGAGTTGAAAAAGTTGTTCTCGGCTCTTGATGAAGTGATCTAGTCGGCATCCTGCTCTTCGGCCGGCTTCATGCCGCCCGCGGATCGCGGCACCGGCCTCAGCACCATCCACGCCCACACAAGGAAGGGCGCGAACAAGGCGCCCGCAACACTCCAGATCGCTCCGGTGTGCAGCGAAGTGAACGATGTGAGCGCCGCCGGAATGCACCAGTACAGCAACAGCGCGGGGATCACGCTCCACCGGGGCGTCCGATCTGCAATGTTCCGTGTCGCATTTTCAAGGGGCGATGCCCTTCTCTGCAACTCCTGTTTCAGCCGCCGCGCCCACGCAAACTCGGTCGCAAGGATTCCAAGCCCGACGGGGATCAGGAAAACCGGGCCCGGCCCTGGCAACGGCGCGATCACGATGCCGAACAGAATCACGCTCGTTCCCGCAATCAGTATCCAAAGGCGCCTGGTGTTCCGCCGGAGAAGATCAATCGCCGCGGCCCCTGTCGCGACGGCGACGCGGAACTTTGTTTCAAAGATGCCGTACACAAGCAGGCACGCGAGCGTGGCGAGCAGCGTGAGCGCCACCCAGTACGAAGGCGTGTGAATCGAAACCTCGCGCTCGCGTGGAGCGGGTTGCGGCTGGCTGATCGATTGGCCGAGTAGGGTCATGCGGAGGCGCGGGCGAAGGTTGTTCGGAAACGTGCGTGCTGTAATTTCGATCGTGATTCTCGGACCCCAAATCCCGGCTGGCCGGGCCGGCTCAATAATTGGTAACAGAGGAGCCCCACGATGAACGCGATCGCAAGAATTGGTGTGGCGGTCGGTATCGGGGCAATCGCGTGGGCGGCTCTGGCGCAGCCTCCGCGGCAAGACGTCGTCTTTTCCATCAGTCAAACCACTTCACCCGGTCAATCGGTCTTCGTGCTGGGCGATCTCGCCGAGCTCGGCAACAGCGACATGCGCTATGCCGTGAAACTCGATGCCGCCGCATACCCAACCTGGCGCGTCACGGTGAGCCTCCCCGCGAACCGGAGTTTCACCTACCGGTACGTGCTGCGGAACGATGCGCCCGGACAAACCAGTCAGGCCGGCAACGGCACAACGGTCGGCAGCACCATCGCAGCCAGCACCGCCGCCGCGCCGCTCGCGCCCGCGACCAAGTCGATCCTGTGGACCACCAACCTCGCCAACCCGATCTTGTGGTGGAGGCAGGGCCCGGGCGCTTTCCAGCAAAGGCCGATGGAGCGCTACGGCCCCGGCCGCGTGCGGACCGGCAACGTGCAGGAACAAGTATGGTTTGCCTGGAACGTGGGAGAAGCAGCGAAATCGATCGAGTTCTACCTGACCGACGGCCAAGGCGCAAACCGCGCGCCAACCTTCGGAAACTTCAACACCGAACTCGACGCGGCATTTGTGCAGGACGCAAAGGTCTTTTCGTACCTGCCAGCGCCATCGGTGAGTGTTTCCAAGCGTGACTATTTCGCGACTTCGCCCCCGAGTATGTTCTCCACAAATCTCAACGAGACGCGTCCCTATCGCGTCTATCTGCCGCGCGGCTACGCCGAGCATCCGACCCGGCGCTACCCCGTGCTCTACATGCACGACGGCCAGAACATCTTCGAGAACGGAGCCTTCGGCACGTGGAACATGGCGGCGCCGCTCGAGACGCTGACCAACGGAGGTCAGATCCGCGAAGCCATCGTGGTGGGGGTCGACAACACCGCCAACCGGCTCAAGGACTACTTGCCCCCGGGTGACACGATCAGCGGCAGCGGCGCGGGCTGGGCCGACAGATACGCCCGCTTCCTCCGCGATGAACTCAAACCCTACATCGATTCGCACTACCGCACCAAGACCGATGCACCCAACACGCTCACGATGGGCTCAAGCATGGGCGGCGTGGTTTCGCTCTATCTCGGCTGGGATTTCACACCCACATTTGGAAAGATCGGTGCGATGAGCGGCGCCTGGTGGACGACGACCAACTTCCTCGCGCGCGTCAAACCCGTCGGAAACTTCCGAGGCATCCGCATCTACATGGATCACGGCGACAGCGGCACCTCGAACGACGACTATTGGAACTCGTACAACCTCCGCGATGCACTGGTGGGCGGCTCGCCCGCCCGCTACCCCCTCGAAGGCACGCTCCGCCACGTCGTCGGCTTCGGTCAGCAGCACAACGAGGCGGCATGGTCGGCGCGCCTGCCCGGCTCGCTCAAATTCCTGCTCCCGCCCGGCGACGAAACCAATGAGATCCTGCGCGATATCTTCAACCCTGCCTACGACGTGAACACCGACGGCGAGATCGATCTCGAAGATCTCTACGCCCAGCACGCGACGCCCAAAGACCTCAACGGCGACGGCCAGATCAACGACGCCGACCGCCAGCGTCTCTCCGATTTCCTCCGGCGCAACGAGATCGAAGAGATGACCGCGGGTCGTCGATAGCCGCCGCTCGCGAGCGGATTCTCAGCCAACGACGACGCCGACTTCTTCACCGGCTTCCCCACCGTCGCCATAGCTGGAGCCGTCGCAGGAGCCTGCTTCACCGACTTCACCTTCGTCGCCGGCACGATCACCCACGTCTTCCCCCACACCGCGTTCGTGCCGTTGCGGGCGGATTTCGAGAATTGTGACGCGGGCAATCCTCGCCGCTCGATGATTGAGGGTTTGGGAGAAGCGTGTTCATGATGAAGTGCAGACAAACGAGTCGCGGCTTGCTTCAGCTTGGTTCCCGGCTTGGTGCGCTCGCCTGTGCCGCGGCAACGGCGCGCGCTGTGCCTCCGCTGGTTGTGTATGTCGACAAGTCCGCGCCCGAGAGCGGCCAGGATGGTGCAAGCTGGCAGAGCGCCTTCCGTGATCTGCAGGACGCGATTGCTTCTGCAAAGGCGCGGCTGCCCTCGAACCCGACCAATGTCGAAATCCGTGTCGCCCAGGGCGTCTACAAACCAGACAGAGGCACACTCGATCGCGCCGCATCTTTCGTCTTTGATCTTCCGCTTCTGAGTGCAAGCCGCCTCTCGCTCCTCGGTTCGTTTGCGGGGCTCCGGGGCGCCGATCCCGATGTACAGGACTTTGTCTCGACGAGAACGGTGCTCTCCGGCGACCTGGCGGGCGACGATCTGCTCGATGGCGGCAGCAAAGGAGAGAACTCCTTTCGCATCGCCCACATCACGCTCTCCGATGGCGGCGCGCTTGTTCGCGGATTGACCTTTCGCGGTGCCGGCGGCGCCGCGATCGCCGGCCAGCCCGTGGGCGGGTCGGGGCTGCGAATCGCTCTCGTCGGTATGCACACGCCGCAAGCGCTCGTCTGGAATTGCTCATTCGAAGACAATTCTGCCGCGACAGGCGATGGCGCGGGCCTTTGGATCAAGTCGATGGCTCCGAACATCGCCGATTCCACGTTTGTCCGAAACCGGACCCAGTCCGGAAGCGGTGGAGCCGTTTATCTCGAATCGCAGCAGGTTGCCTATCCCTCTGTCGAACGATGCGAATTCGAGAAGAACAGCGCGACCACGGGCGGGGCATTTGCGAGCGCCGGCTACGAACGCGTCTGGCAGTGCACCTTTGCCGACAATCACGCCTCGGGCAGCGGCGGCGCCTACGCGGGGGCCGGCGAGATCCGTTCTAGCTTGTTTCTTCGCAATTCGGCCGGTTCGATCGCCGGCGCCGTGCTGGCCACGCGGCTCACATGCGAGTACACCACGTTCGCCGCGAACAGCGCGCCCAGCATCGCTGCAATCAGCGCTCAGGAACGGTTTGACCTGACGGGCGTCATCGCGTGGGACAATGTGAATGCCGATGCCAGCCGTCCGGTCATCCGAGGACAGAATCTCACCTCCACGCCCCGTGCGACCAGTTGTCTCGTGCAATCCGGTTCGCGCGGCTTCGAAATCATCGGCAGCTCGCTGACAACCGTGAATTTCCTCTCGTCGGCCAATCCACAGTTCATTCGTCCGGGCGGTCCGGCAGATCCGGCGGATCAGTGGCGGAACTGGAACTACCGCCTCGGGTTGAATTCCCCGGTGCGAGCCCGAGGCACCACGCCAAACGGATATGACCTCGACGGACACGCCCTTTCCTACTGGTTGTCGCTGCCCGGCGACCTCGGCGCGTACTTTGCAATCGATCGATCCTGCCCGGCGGATTTGGATCTCACCTACCCGCCAAGGGTCGACGACGACGACTTCGCCATCTTCGTCGAGGCGTACAACCTCATGATCGCTCCACCCGCGGATCCCCGTGCCGACTTCAACCGCGACGGCCTCGTCGATGATGCCGACTTCTCGTTGTTCGCTGCGGCATACGCAAAGATGATGTGCCCATAGCCGGGGCAGATCGAAGGTCATCGCGAAGCAAGCCATCGCTGATCGGCTTGGGAGCTTTCGCGGTTCTCAGGCCGACTGCTTCACCGGCTTCCCCACCTTCGCAATGACCGGTGCCGCCGCTGGCGCCTGCTTGACCGACTTCACCTTCGTCGCGGGAACGATCACCCACTTCTTCCGCCACACCGCGTTCGTGCCGTTCCGCGCGCCGGTGCGCCACTTGATCTGCTTCCGCACTTCGCCGTTTTCCATCGTCTTGAGGTTCGACATGATGCTGCTTTCCCGGGCAATGCCCGCCGGCCGGCGCGGGGCAAAGACACGCCACGCGAAGTGCGGGCGCGCAAAGGCTTCCGGCCGGACGAATTGCTTCGACGTCGTTTCGGCCAGGTGTCAGTTGGTCGCGAGGAGGAGGCAAAGGACCGTAGGGGTCCGGTTTCCAGATTCCGCCCGCCTCAGCCTCTAATCTGAGCGAATGGCGACGGTTACACAAGATGGCGATGGCTGTTTGATCCGCCTGAAGGTGGTCCCCGGCAGTTCGCGCGATGCGCTCGCCGGCGTGCTCGGCGATCGCCTCAAAGTCAAAGTTGCCGCCGCGCCCGAAGGCGGCAAGGCAAACAAGGCCGTCTGCATACTCCTCGCCAGCGTGTTCGACGTCAAGCCGCGCGATGTCTCCATCATCGCCGGTGCGACGTCGCCCGAGAAAACTGCGCACATCAAGGGCGTGACCGTCGAACAGGTCCGCCAAGCTCTCAAGCAATCGGCAGATCAAGGTTGACCCGCCTGAGTTACCGCGACCAGCCCCTTCCACCCAGCCTCCTTCTTCATTCCTTCTTTAACTCTCCTCCGCGCAACTCCGCAGCCTCCGCCGCTCCGCGTTCTCCCCCTGTTTCTCCCCCGCTAAACTCGACCGCGATGGCGAAACGTCCACTCTCAAGAAAAAGTTCCGCGCCCCTCGTCGGCATCATCATGGGCTCGAAGAGCGATCTCGAAACCATGCGTCACGCCGCGGATGTGCTCGATGAACTGAAAGTCCCGTACGAAATCCTCGTCGTCTCCGCACACCGCACACCCGACTGGCTCTTCACGTACGCGCAGAGCGCCGAAGTGCGCGGGCTGCAAGTCATCATCGCCGGCGCCGGCGGAGCCGCACACCTCCCCGGCATGGCCGCGAGCAAGACGGTTGTTCCCGTTCTCGGAGTCCCGGTCGAAAGCCGCGCTCTCAAGGGCCTCGATTCGCTTCTCTCTATCGCACAAATGCCCGCCGGGATCCCAGTTGGCACGCTCGCCATCGGAAAAGCAGGTGCGACCAACGCCGGTCTCCTCGCCGCGGCAATCATCGCGAACAGCGACCCGTCATTGCGTCGGCGCCTTGCCAAGCGCCGCGAAGCACAGACAATCGCCGTGATGCAATCCAAGGATCTGAAGAACGAAGTCCGTCGTCTGCGCAAAGTCTGACAGATTGTCTCGCGCCTTGGTCCCCTGCCTTCGTTCCTCGCTTGCGACCCATTCTTTCTTCTCTGCGTCTCTGTGCCTCTGTGGCGAAGCCTCTTCCCCCCTCCCCCGGTGATTCATGCTGATCGGCGTACTCGGTGGCGGCCAACTTGGAATGATGACCGCCCAGGCCGGTGTCAAACTCGGCCACACCTTCCGCTTCCTCGATTCCGCGCCCGATTCCCCCGCGAGGGTTGCGGGAGAATTGCAAGTCGGCGACTTCACCGATACTGATGCGCTCCGGCGATTCGCCCGCGGGCTGGGCGTGGTGACATGGGAATTCGAAAACGTCCCCTGCAGCGCTGTGCAGGTGCTCTCTCGCTCGGTGACGGCGTACCCCGGCATCGCCCTCCTCGAAATAGCCCAGGATCGCCTCAGCGAGAAAACCGCGTTCCGCGAGATCGGGCTCGCCCCCGCACGCCACTTGCCGGTTTCATCGCTCCACGATCTCCGCGACGCCGTCAGCGACATGGGCGTGCCGTGCATCCTCAAGACTCGACGAATGGGTTACGACGGCAAAGGCCAGTTCCTCATTCGCTCGCGCGACGACATCGACACCGCCTGGAAGGAAATCGGCCAAAGCCAGGAACTCATTCTCGAAGGCTTCGTCGAGTTCGAGCGGGAAGTTTCGCTCATCGCCTGCCGCGCCAAGGGCGGGGCCGGGGTTGGAACCGGTCTTGGAGCTGGTGCTCGAAGTGCGGGTGACGTCGAGCGTGGCTCCGGCGGACGCGGCATCGCCTTCTATCCCATGCCCACCAACGTCCATCGCGCCGGCATCCTCCGCGTTTCACGTGTGGGCGAGGGTGCGGAGATCGAACCGGAATTGGAGCATGCCGCCCGCGCCGCCGTCGAGAAACTCATGGTCGGCATGGACTACGTCGGGGTGCTCACCGTCGAGTTCTTTGTCGTCAAAAAACTTGATGGCGGTCGCGCGCTCATCGCCAACGAAATGGCGCCGCGCGTCCACAACAGCGGACACTGGAGCATCGAGGGCTCGCACGCCAGCCAATTTGAGAATCACTGTCGCGCCATCACCGGGATGGAACTCGGCTCCGCGGCACTTGTACACCCCGCCGCCGCGATGGTGAACATCGTCGGAGCAGCGCCGCGCGCGGAGGATGTTCAGCGCGTCCCGGGTGCGTACCTCCATCTGTATGGCAAAGAGCCCCGCGAAGGACGCAAGTTGGGCCATATCACGCTGGTCGGCTCGCGCGAGCAGGTAGAGTCCGGCCTTTCCAGCCTGCGGGGTATCCCGGGCACCGTGATTGAGTGAACAACTGATTTGTGCCTCCAACACCGGTATTCCGATGAAAGGGGCGATTGCGGCAGGCCTCGCGCGAACTCGGGCTTCGCCGGAATCGCTAGACTCGGGGATTGGTTCGTGCACCGAAAGGAAGCGTTTTCATGCGATTCGGAAAAGTTGCGGCGGTCGGCGTCTCTTCACTCGTCTTGATGGCTGGCGTTCTCCCGAGCGCCGCGCTCGGCGCGCCCAAGCCCGAAGAACTGCGCGATGAGATTCGCGCCATGGTGCAGACCGCCCGCGACAAGGTCTTCCCGGCCCTTGTGAACATCTCGGTCGTCACCACCAGTTTCGAAGGGGGTGAGGAGTCCAAGGGCGGCGCGACCGGCTCCGGCACGATCATCAGCAAGCAGGGTCACATCCTGACCAATCAGCACGTCGTCAACGACGGCAAGAAATTCAAGATCACCCTCGCCGATCGGCGAATCGTCCCCGCCAAATTGGTCGGCGAAGATCCGTTGACCGACCTGGCGATCCTCCAGATCGATATGGACGAACTCAAGGGCACCGATCTCCCCGTGGCCGAGTTCGGCAACTCCGACGAGCTCGCAATCGGCGACACCGTCATGGCCATGGGCTCTCCCTTCGCGCTCTCGCGCAGCGTCACGCTCGGCATCGTCAGCAACACCGAGCGCGTCTTCACCAGCGGCTTCCTCCGTGAAGAAGTAGAAGAAATGCAGGGCGAAGCCGGCAGCACCGGCCAATTCACTCGCTGGATCCAGCACGATGCCGCCATCAATCCCGGCAACTCCGGCGGGCCGCTGGTCAACCTCGAAGGCAAACTCGTCGGCGTCAACACCCTCGGCGGCAGCAACATGGGCTTTGCAAGCCCCGGCAACCTCGCGCGTCAGGTCGCCGACGCGATCATCAAGGACGGCGAAGTTGTCCGCTCGTGGATCGGCGTCAGCCTCAAGAACATCCGCGACACCGGTTACGAAGACGGCGTGCTCGTGAACGCCGTCATCGATGATTCGCCCGCGTACGCGGCAGGCCTTCGCGCCGGAGACCGCATCGTCGAGATCGACGGCAAGCCGGTCACAGTACGTTTCGTGGAAGAAATCCCGCCGCTCGTCAAGGGCTTTGCGGATCGGCCTGTGGGTAGCCAGATCAAGGTCGGCTACGTCCGCGCCGGGGAGCGCAAAGACGCAACGGTCACCACCAAGAAATTGCTCCGCGAGCGGGGCGATCGCGCCGCGCTCCGCCTCTGGGGCATCACCATCGCCGAGATCACCGAGAAACTCGCCGAAGATCTCCACCTGACAAACCGCGACGGTGTTTTCGTAACGGGCGTCAAGGGCGGAAGCCCCGGCGATCTCTCCGAACCCAGCATCCAGGGTGGCGACATCATCAAAACGATCGGTGGCAAACCGGTCAACACCGTGCACGAAGCCATCGCGGCGTACCGATCCGTCATGGTCCCAACAGCGTCCGATGACGCCAAGGGCACCAGCGCCGCCGACGCGGCATCGAAGATCCCCGAGTTTCTGCTCATCGAGTTTGATCGCCGCGGCAAGAGCCAGGCCACCCTTATCAAGCCCCGCCCGGACAAGAAGGAAGATCCGCCCCGCGAACTCGCCAAGGCGTGGATCGGCATCGCCACCCAGCCCGTGCTGCGGGATCTCGCCCGCGAGATGGGGCTGGAAGGGCAGACCGGCCACCTCATCACCCGGATCTACCCCGGAACCCTTGCAGCCAAGAGCGATCTGAAAGTCGGTGATGTGATCATCGCCATCGATGGCAACAAGACTTCCGTCAAGGGCATGCAGGACACCGGCGCACTCCAGCGCAAGATCCGAACGCTCAATATCGATAGCGATGCGCTCGTCAAAGTGCTCCGCAAAGGCAGCGACGGGAAACCGGTGCCGGAAGAAATCAAAGTGCCGCTCGAACGCACCCGCCTCTCGCCCGAAGAAGCACGGCGCGACACCAACAAGGATTTCGAGCTCTCCGTCCGCGAACTCACTTTCTTCGACCGCGACGACAACCGCTGGGAAGAAACGGTGGAGGGCGTGCTCGTCGCCGGCACCGAGCAACTCGGTTGGGCCGGCGCCTCCGGCATCCGCTCGGGGGACCTGATCCAGCGCATCAGCGTCCCCAGCGACGCGTCCGGAGCCGAAAAATGGAGCGAAACCATCGTCGATCTCGACGGCTACCGCAAGGTGATGGAGCGCCTCGCCAAGGAACAACCCGACCGCGTGATCATGGGCATCCTCCGCGACAACCGCACCATGTACCGCTACCTGGAGCCGGAATGGAAGCCCACGGTGCAGAGCGATAAGGGCAAGGAAACCCCGCCCAGCGGCAAGTAATCCACCCCGGAAACGCGCCAGCCCGGCCTTACAATCACGCTTCGTCCATCATCCCGCACACGCGCTCTCAATTCACGACGACGCGATCTGGAGTCTCTCATGCTCGGTTCCCTTCAAAGCGTCCGCACTCTTGTCGGCACCTTCGTGCTGACGCTCGCTCTCGGCGCCGCGTCCGTCAAGGCCGGCGTCGACCCCGTCTTCGCTAAACTCACCGAGGCCAAGAGCCCCGCCATCGTCACCATCAAGTTCGTGCTCAAGATCAGCATGGGCGGCAGCGACGAAGAACGCGAAACCGAAATCGCCGGCGTCATGGTGGATCCCGAGGGCATGGTCATGGCCAGCAACCTTCAACTGGGCGGCGTCTCCGAAGCCATGCGCTCGTTCATGTCGCAGGGCATGAGCATGTCGCCCAAGGACATCAAGGTCCTGATCGGCGAGGACACCGAGGGCGTCGAGGCCAAGCTTGTCGCCCGCGACAGCGAGCTCGATCTTGCCTGGGTTCAAATCAACACCAAGCCCGAGAAGCCTTACGCCGCCATCGACTTCTCCGCCGGCTCCAAGGCCACCCAGGGCCAGACCCTCTACAGCCTCGAGCGTCTCGGCAAGTTCTTTGATCGCGCCCCGACCGTCAACAGCTTCGAGGTCGGCGCGATCGTCGCCAAGCCCCGCAAACTCTTCGTCCCCAGCCAGCGCATCGGCAGCGGCTTGGGCACGCCCATCTTCTCCGGCGACATGACCGTCGTCGGCGTCACCGTGCTCCAGCTTCCCAGCAAGGAAGAGCTCGAAGCCGAGCAGGGCATGATGGGCGCATCCCGCGGCGTGGGCGAAGTCATCCTCCCCTGCGAGGATGTCGCGAACGCGATCAAGAAGGCCAAGGAAGCCGCCGCCAGCGGAAAGCC
>JAHBXG010000004.1 GCA_019636565.1 Phycisphaeraceae bacterium | reverse complement strand
TAGGGCTTGGTCTCGGCGAGCAATGTCGCGGTCGAGTTGTCAACCGTTCGTGCCTTGAACTCTTCCAGCACCTTCTTCCGCGCCTTCTCACGCGGCAATCCCACAAACAGGTGCGCATCGCCCACATCGGTCCAGCCGTGCTTGTCACTGACGCTGCCGTCGGGCGCGAGCATGTTGATCATTACCGGGTTGCCGCAGGCTTCGATGGCGGCCTTGTGTCGCAGGCCGATTTCGTAGTCATTCGGATCGTGCGCCGGCGTGACTTTCAAGAAGCCGGTTGCGTATACCGCTTTCGGGTCGCTCTTGGCTGCTTCGGGGTCCGCCTGCATTGCCGCGGGAAGCACGACGTAATCATCCTCGATCACCGGGATGATGCGGCCAACCAGCGGCAACTCGACGAACAACCCGCGCAGCGACTTTGCACGCGGGTCCTTCGGATTGATTGCAACTGCAGTATCGCCCAGATAGGTCTCCGGCCGCGTCGTTGCGACCGTCACCCAGGCCTGTTCTTCACCCTTGTGCTCATCCGCGCCCTGATACCCCCGGCGTGCCAACTCATTCCATGTCACCGGCTGGGCATCGACCTTGGGATCGTCTCGATGCACGAGCGGATAGCGCAAGTAGTAGAACGAGGAATCAAGCTCTTCCTCGTAGCACTCATCATCCGAGACCGCCGTCTGCAGCACCGGATCCCAGTTCACGAGCCGCTTACCTCTGTAGATGAGCCCGTCCTTGAAGAGTCGGAAGAATGCTTCGCGCACGGCGCGAGCGCACACCTCATCCATCGTGAAGCGCTGGCGATCCCAGTCGCACGAGCAGCCCATCAATTTCAACTGATCGGTGATGATTCGCTCGTACTCGTCTTTGAACGCCTGCACCTTCTCGACAAACTTTTCACGACCCAACTGCTGGCGGGTGATTCCCTCATCCTTCTTAAGCCGGCGTTCCACGACTGCCTGCGTTGCGATGCCGGCGTGATCGGTTCCCGCCATCCAAAGCGTCTCGTACCCCATCATGCGGTGCGAGCGTGCCAGCACATCCTGCAGGGTGTTGTTGAGCGCGTGGCCGAGGTGCAACCGATCCGTCACGTTCGGCGGCGGGATCACAATGCAATACGGCTTTGCTTCTCCCCGCAAAACTCGCTGCGGGTCCGCATGGAACGCCTTTGCCGCGTCCCAGCGGGCGCGAATACGCTCTTCATGGTCGGCGGGCTTGTACTGCTTGGGCAGTTCACCCCCGGACGCGCCGGAACTGGAAGCCGAAGATGGATTGGAAGGCTCGGTCATTGGAGGGCGAGTGTACGCGGCGCAGGCCCGGATTTGGGCCGGTGACGTCAAGGGCGGGCGGGTTCGTGCGTCTGGCGGCGGTCTTCGCGGTGCTGTTCATCGCAGCCGTTGTGAGCGCTGCCGTCTACCTGTTGCGCGATCCGGGTGCTCCGCTGCAAATCGGAGCGGTCCCGACCCTGTTCCCCGCCAAGGCACCGAGCCGGCCGACCGAGGCCGTCTCGACCAAGAACCCAGACGCGCGCAAGGTAGACGCGATCCTCGATTCTGTGGACAATCTTCTGCGGACGAACCAGACAGCAGAGGCAGAAGCCATCGTGAAAAGCGCGATCGCGCAGTACCCGAGCGATCAGCGGCTTCACATCGCCTACGCCGAGTTGATGCTCGGGAAGGGAGACTACCCCGCTGCGTACGACAGTTACGTTCGCGCCCTGGCGAGCGGCGATCGCGACCCGAAACTGGAATTCCAAGCCGGCACCGTCGCGAGCATGCTGGGCAAGAGCGACCGCGCACTTGAGCACTATGCCGCGGCACAAACAGCCGACGCGACCAACGCCGAGTACCCGCTCTATCTCGGGCAGGTACAACTGCAACTCGGAAAGCTGGACGAAGCGCGCGCGAGCCTGGTGCGAGCGGGCCGCCTGAACCCGGACGATGGGCGTGTGTGGGGCTCGCTGGCCGAGATCGCATTGCGCGAGAACAAGTTGGACGTCGCGATGCAGCAGATCGAGAAAGCGCGAACATTGCAACCCCGTATCACGGTGTGGCGGTTCATCGAGGCGCGCATCCACGCGCGCGCCGGGCGGCCGGAAAAAACCATTGAACTCCTGATCGGGCTCGAGCCACCGGAGCGGAACGCGGAGCCAACGGCGCGGGTGTTGGCGGACGCTCTCTCATCGCTGCACCGGGATGCCGAAGCGGCGGATGTACTCGCCCAGGCATCAGATTCCTCGCCTGCGAACGCGAATTTGGCGTTTGATGCCGCAGCGCGGGCGAAGAAGGCCGGCAAATTGGATCTTTTCGAGCGGCTTCGAGATCGGGCAAAGAATCTGGGGCGCCCGGATGCCACAGGGCTCGACTAGGGCGGTTCGAGGCCCCAGGCAATGTATAAAGTGTTCTCGGACTTAAACTTGCTATTGCTTTTGCCGACCTTGGGCAAGTAGCATTATGCGATTGAGGGGAGCAGGGTGTACTCGGCGGTGCGCGTGGGACGCGGACTCGGGGTCCACACCCAACTCAAAAAATGGTGGCCAGGCCGCGGCGGCCGGATTGGATTGCAATGCGCGCGAAGAAATGGACTCAGAAAACCGTCATGGTCGGGGCGATCGGTCTTGTCGCTTCCAGCACGCTGGCAGGCCCCCGAAAGTTTGATCTCACCGGCGAGATTCCGATTTCGGTGCCGTCGAACAAAGCCTTCATCAACCTGAAAGGCTGGGTTGCGGCGCAATCGACAACAGGGCCGGTGCTCTGGAAGAACGGCTCGCTCCAATCGGTGCCGGGAAAAGCCGGACGCACTTGGACGGGCGTTACCGGAATCAACGATTTTGGTGACGTCTGCGGGACGTACACCGAAACGGGCAGCAGCACCGCCAGGGCCTGGGCTTGGAACAATGCGCAGTTGATCGATGGCCCGACCGGACCGGTCTGGATGTCGAACTCCGCGACGGGGATCAACAACCGGCGCGAGCTCGGCGTCTTTGTGGTTCCATTCACCGTGGTGGACTGCGGCAACGGGAGCACGCAGTGGTACGGGAAGGGCGGATTTGGAAAGTCCGGCGTGTGGAAGTCGGCGGGACCGTGGTCGCAGGAATGTACATCCGCTTGCACGATTTATTCGAGCGTCGCCTATTCCATCAACAACGCGAGCGATCTGCTGGTGAACGGGTTCGGATCGCAAGCACGCTCGGGTGGCGGCTGCTCGCTGATGAACAGCTACTACGTCTATTCCAGCGGTGGAACCGCGACTCCCGTGGCGGATGTGTATTACTCGTCGATTCCGACAATGAACGATCTCGGGCAGGTGCTCAGCAACGCGACCTGGATCGAGGGCGGCGTCACAAAGGTCGGAATTCAATTGTGGTCCAACGGAGTTGGGGCAAAAATCTACACATTCGGCACGCTGATTCCGGGAATGACTGTGCCGAGCGGGCCGCTCCGCCTGAATTCGTTGGGTCAGCTCATCGCTACGAACGTGGGGTATCCAACGGGGTACTACGAAGACGGAAAGTGGTACGACCTGCGCACCTTGGTTTCGTTGCCGTCCAATGTGACGATCAGTCTTCTGCTGGATATCAACGACGCGGGGCAGATTGTCGCGAGCGGAAAACGCGCCGGCGCACCTCGCCTGTTTGTCCTGACGCAGCGCCCATATTGCCCGGCGGATCTGAACGGCGACGGCTTTGTGGATGATCTGGATTACCCGCTCTTCACTCAGGCGTACAACGCTTCGACTTGCCCAACGCCGCCCACGGAATGCCCGGGCGACTTGAATGCGGATGGAATCGTTGATGACGCCGACTTCGTGCTGTTTCTGATTTCGTACAACCTGACGGTCTGCAACTGATCGCCCGCGGGCGGTCAATCATCGGCCGGACGCAAGTCTTCGAGCGTCGCCTCGACGGTTTTTCTTCCGTTCCAATTATTGATTTCGGGCGAGACCAGAAGGTCCACCGCCTGACCGGGTCGCAGAGCGATTCCGGCCTCGGCGAGCGAGCTAGACCAGTTCCACCCTTTGACCCGAAGCACGCGCGCACCGTGTTTTACTTCCATGGCGATGTGCTTTCCTGTCGAGCCCAGCGCACGCGGAGCGCTGGCGATCCGTGCGTTTCGCAGCAAGACAAGGGGGCGGGCGTTGTCACGACCGAACGGGGCGAGCGCTCCGAAGGCTTCGGCGGTGTCAAAATCGAGCTCTGCAACATCACACTCCGCGTCGATCAGCGATCGTTTCACCAGATCGGACGTCGCCAGCCGGCTGTTCGAGTACGACACGAACGCCATCGTGAAATCCGCGAGTCGGTCATGTCGCAATTTCAGGCCGGCCGCCATCGCGTGCCCGCCGAAGGAAACCAGGTGCTCGCTGCAGGCACCAAGGGCCGCGTGCAGATCAAACCCATCGATCGATCGCGCGGAGCCATGACAGAGGTCGCCATCCTGCTGCAGCAGGATGGTGGGACGGTGAAAGAGCCCGACAAGCCTCGAGCAGCAGATGCCGACGACGCCTCGGTGCCAGGATGGATCACAAAGCACGATGGCCCGATGGTCGGGCGCAGTCATGCCGCGCTCGATGGCGAGAGATTGCGCCTGGGCGGAGATCGCCGATTCGGTCGCGCGACGTTCGTCGTTCCAGCCTGTCAGCGCCCCAGCGATCGCGCGGGCTCGCGCCTCATCGGCCGTCGTCAGGAGTTCGAGCGCCTCGCGTGCGTGGCCGAGCCTGCCGATCGCATTCAGCCTTGGACCAAGCCGAAAGCCGATGTCTGCCGCCTCCACCTTTTCACCGCCAAGACCTGATTCATCCCGCAATGCGCAGACACCGACGAGTGAACTCCGCTTGATTTGTTCCAGTCCGTGCCGGGCGATTATCCGGTTTTCGCCCCGCAGCGGCACGACATCGGCGATCACTCCCATCGCGGCCAAGGCGAGCAACTCGATCAGCAGCCGCTTCAATTCGGGCTTTGCTCGTTCTGCTTCGCTCTCCAGCGTGGCCAGTCTCCACGCGACTTTGAAGGCGACACCCGCCCCGCACAAATCCGCAAAGGGGTAGGGCGCGTGTCCGGGCGTCAGCGGGTGCACCACGGCGAACGCAAGTGGCAAGCCGCTCTCTTCGCGCGGCGGCGTGTGGTGATCGGTGATAATCAAATCGATATTGCGGTCACGAGCGATCTGCGCCGGCGCAACCGCCGTGACCCCGCAATCCACGCTCACGATGAGATCATTCGAGTCACAAAGCTTGGAGATCGCCTCGCTGTTCAGGCCGTAGCCCTCTTCCAGTCGATGGGGGAGATACGTCGTGACGGCTGCGTCTGGATCGATCGCGCGGATCATGTGCCACAGAATCGCAGCAGCAGAGACGCCATCGACGTCGTAGTCCGCGTAGATCACGATCCGCTGGCGGGTACGAATCGCGAGCAGGATGCGGGCCGCCGCTCGATCAAGCCCCGGGAGCAAAGATGGATCGTGCAAATGCTTGAGAGAAGGGGCAAGAAAATCAGGGTCGGTGATGCCGCGCGCCGCGAGCACGCGCTGAATGAGTGGAGCGCGAAGTACTGGGCAAGGACGAACCGTCCACACCGACCGGAGGCCCCGCTGTTGTACCGGCGAGCCGAATGCGGCGACCTCCACCGGGCGGATACTCTGCGGATTGGCGGGCGTGTCGTGTGGCACTTTGCAATGACCAGAAAGGCGGGTGACGCGAGATGGTGAAGATCAACAAGATATACACCCGCACCGGCGATGATGGCACCACCGGGCTTGTCGGGACCCGGCGAGTCCGCAAGACCGACCCCAGGGTGGAGGCCTACGGCACGGTTGACGAGGCGAATTCATTCATCGGGCTTGCCGCGGTTCATGCGGGTGATAAAACTCGAATCGGGGAGGTCCTCCGGGCGGTCCAGAACGATTTGTTCGATGTCGGAGCCGACTTGGCGACGCCAATCGAGGATGGCGAAAAGACGGGCGCTGCACTTCGGGTCACTCGCCGTCAGGTTGACAAACTCGAGAATCTGATAGACGAATTCAATGAGCCCATTCCGCCTCTTCAAAGCTTTGTGCTGCCGGGCGGAACGCCTCTGGCGGCCGAACTCCACGCGGCCCGAACCGTCACCAGGCGTGCGGAGCGGGCCGCAGTAGCGCTCTATGACGCGCAATCGAAGGCAACCAGCATCGAAACTATCCGGTATTTGAACCGACTGAGCGATTTGTTGTTCGTTCTGGCGCGTGCCGCGAACGCAAACGGCGCTTCTGATGTACTCTGGCGACCGGGGGCGGGCCGGTAGTTCTGGAAATGAAGAAACGTGCTTCAACAACACGATCGCTGAACACCTCCGAATTTGCGGGTGAATTCGAAGCGCACACGCTCCGTCTGTTGAAACAGCGGTTTGTGGTGTTCTGCACGATCGGCGCGATTTTTGGAATGCTCGTGACCGGCATCGGGTTGATCGTTTCGCTCGTCCGAACTTTCTCGGATGCCTCGCTCGACGCGGGCGTCATCCTCAAACTCTGGACATCCGTGTTGGGGGCAGCCAAGGCCGTCGGAACCAGTATTGTGCCGGTGGCGATTTTCATTGTGGCGCTCCTATGGGTGCAGCGGGGCAAAGTCTTAGAGCGATCGCTGCTCCGCCTGTCTCAGGTCGTAGTGGTCGTCGTCGGCTCCTTTCACCTCATTGCGGCGCAATTCGGTTGGGGCGGGAGCATCGGCTGGCTGGAAGCGTCGATGACGCTGCTGCTTGCGTGCATTCTGCTGCCCTGGTCGGCGCGATCGGCGCTGCTCGCGGCCGGGGCGCTGCTGATCGTGAATTGCGCCGTGCGGGTCGTTGGCGGCGCGAGCTTTCAGGGACTCATCGCGTACTTCGCCATTTCGATTGCAATGTTTGCGCCGAGCGTGCTGATCGCCTGGCTCAAGCACTCGCAATACGCCAGCCAGTTCAAGATGGCCGTTCTTCAGCAGCGGTACGGAGAAGTTCGCCGCGAGTTGACGGACGCCCGCAGAATCCACGAAGCACTTTTTCCGGCCCGCATCGACGCGGGGCCCCTGCGGCTGGAGTATCAGTACGAACCGATGAGTCAGATCGGCGGCGACTATCTCTATGCTCACATCGGCCCCGGAGTAACAGGCGGACAGCGGCTGAGTGTCGTGCTGATGGATGTGACGGGCCATGGGATTCCCGCCGCATTGACCGTGAATAGATTGCACGGCGAGTTGGAACGGGTGTTCGCGGAAGATCCGACAATCGAACCGGGACGTGTGCTTTCGTTGCTGAATCGATACGTGCACCTCACATTGGCTTCGCATTCGGTGTTCGTCACGGCGCTTTGCCTGCGGATTGACTCGAGTACCGGCGTTCTGGAATTCGCCAGCGGCGGTCATCCGCCGGCGTTTCTGGTTGGAGTGGACGGTACCGTCCGCGACCTGAATTCCACGGCGTACGTGCTCGGCGCTTGCGAAGCATCAGAATTTGATGCGGCGCAGTTCGCGACCGAATTTGGCCCCGGTGACACGCTGGTGGCGTACACCGATGGCGCGATCGAGGCCCGGGACCGGCACGGCAAGATGCTCGGCGTTCAGGGATTTCTTCGGATGGTGGCGGAGATGGCCGGCGTACACAGCACCGAGCACGCGTGGAGCCGCGAACTCTTGAACGCGGTGGAGCGCTTCCGCTACGGCCCTCCCGCGGACGACACGCTTATTGTCGAGATCACCCGCGCACTTCGCGATGCCGACCTCGACAACGCCGGAGTCCGCATCGGCTCATTGGTCGAGGGCAGAGGCGTTGCCCCGGTCAGTCCTTAACGCCTTCGACCAGGCCGGGGATGGTGTATTTCTGGACCGCCCGCTGGAAACTCACTCCGGTGATATTGGCAATGGTGGCGAGCCAGGCGAGCACATCCGCGAATTCCTCTTCTAGATTGGCCCGTTGCTCGGGAGTTGGGGTCTTTCCCGGAAGATTGGCGTGCAACGCCGTCGCCAGTTCTCCGAATTCTTCGGAGAGCAGCAAGAAGGTGGCCGCCGCGCCGCGCTTGCTGTCGGTCGCGTAATATCGATCCCGAATCAGCTGCTGAAAGCCATCGAGAGTCAGCGGCGGAGTGTGAGACGGTGTGTCCATAGCCTCCAATTTAGCACAAAGATCGCGACGGAAGGCAGCCCGCTTCGCAGGAGCGGGGCTGTTTGTGGCCTTGGCCCTGGCTGGTTGTGCTTCTCCATTCGATATCGCGTTGGGCAACCTGCGCCAAGAGCACGAAGCAGGCGAGTTTGCGTCCGCCGCCAAAACGCTGGAATCCCAGGAAACCATCGACGCATTTGGTGATCGAAACCGGCTTCTATGGCTGCTCGATCGCGGGGGAGTAGCGGTTGCACAGAACGACGCCGCCACCACCATGCGCACGCTGGAAGATGCCGAGAAGCGTATCGATGCACAACGCGAACTTCGCCCTTCCGAACAGGCTGCTCAGTGGGTGCTCAACGACACGGTCGTGCCGTACGTGGCACCTGCGTTCGAGGATATCTATGTCAACGTCTTCAAGATGCTGATGCAGATGGAGCAAGGACGTCTGGACGGCGGTGCAACAGTCGAAGCGCGCCGCATGGCGAACAAAGCAAACCTCCTGCGCGACCAATACCTGCGTGAAGAGAAAGCGCTGAAAGAGAAAGCAGGTCAGGGCTACGCGGCGGCGGAGCGCAGTGGGGCGGCGCAGCGCTACGCCACCCCGACCGGTGGTGAATTCATCGAGAGCCCGCTGGGCACCTACCTCACGGCTATCACGTTCATGAAAACCGGGGATCGAGAGATGCAGCGCGTCGCCGGGCGGCGATTGCTGCAGGCCATGGAAGCGCAGCCCAAGTTGTTTCCGGATGTCAGAAAAGATGCGTTCAGCGGTTTGTCCGACCTCGATCCGGGTGCCGGAAACGTGCTTATGGTCGCGCTCACCGGATGCGGGCCGTACCTGGTCGCGCAGCGGGAAGGTCCGATCGCAATCTTTTCATTTCCGGTCTACTTCGAGTTGCCGCAGATGAAACTGCGAGGCAGCGCGGTTGCAGCAGGCCGCATCGAGGTTCAGGATTCCAGCGGCACGATCCGCGACGGGGGCCCGATCGAATTGGTCGAGAATCTCGGCTCCGTGGCCGAAGAGAACTTCCGCCGACAATTGCCTTTGATCTATCAGCGGACCATGGTGCGATACCTCGTGAAAGCCGGCGCAACAGTCGCGACGTCGGAGGTTGTCGCACAGACGCAAAATAACAACGGAACTCAGTGGATGATTCGATCGATCGGCGGCCTCATCGGGCTGGCCGTGCTCGGTGCGACGGAAAAAGCCGACCTGCGCTCTTGGGAATTCCTGCCCGCGAAGGCGTTCGTCGGACTCACCCGACTGCCCCCGGGCGCGCACCGTGTTCGGTTGGTGTACTTGAATGCCGCGGGCCAGGCAGTCGGCGAATCTCCCTGGCGGGAAGTGACAATTCCCGAGGGGCCGGCCGCCGCTCAACTCGCGACGGTGGTGCAAACAACGGCGAAGTAATGTTGAAACAAGGGGTTGTGTTCCGGGAAAATGCCAAAACACGCCGACAAGTTAGTGCGTATAAACTTCCATCGCCGCGGCACAGGAATCCGCGCCGGGAGAGGAACACATGGCAGCGTTTGTGAGATTGATTTCGCTGGTTTCCGCAGGTGCGATCGTGGCGGTGTTCCTCGTCACTGGAGGCTGCAACGGCGGTCCGTACGGGAATTGGGGCGTGAAGCGAGTCGACCCGGATACCACGGTCGACGTGGACTATCGCTGGCAGGACGACGATGCGCGGCAGACGTACCGCACGCTGATCGCCGATTGCCTGGCGCGACCTTGGGTAGAGAACTTCCGATCAGAGCACGGCGGGAATCGGCCGGTGGTCTTCGTCGGCACGGTTCGCAACGAGACCAGCGACTACATCGATACCAAACTCGTGACCAAGCGGTTTGAAGAAGAATTGATCAACTCCGGGCGGGTGCGTGTTGTGGCCGACCGCGATCAGCGGGGCGAGATCCGCGACGAACGCCAGCAGGGTCAGGCATGGAACATGCCCGAAACTGTCAAGAAGCAGGCGATGGAACTCGGCGCCGACTACATCATGCTCGGGCGTATCGGCGAGGTGAAGCAGGAAAGCAACGACCGCCGCACGATCGTGCAGTACTACCAGATCAATCTCGAGATGATCGACATCCAGAGCAACGAGAAGGTGTGGATCGGATCGGCGGATGTGAAGAAGGTCGCGAAGCGGTAGCGGCCGCAACGCTATCGCAGGTCACACTACATTGCCGACGGCAGCCCGAAGCACCGGCGCCACGTGCTGACTTGGCCGATGTGCATCATGAAGTGACTGGTCAGAATAAACGTCATTGCGATCCCCACGGTGGGAAAATTCTGCCGGTAGCGCTCGTCCGGCGTCGGCAACTGAAGGACCGAATCGTTCAACGCGGCGATCCGCTCGAATGCGGCGTCGTGCCCCAGGTAAAACGCCTTGGTGATTCTCTCCATCGACGGATAGATCGAGCCCTCCGGGTCGTCCCTGCATTCCACGCCGGCCTTGAACAAGTCCGAAAAATCGGCCGGTGCAGCAACTGGGGCGGGGTCGAGACCGGCCAGCGTCAAGAGGCGCGCCGGATACAGCGAGAGGTGGCCGAATATGAAGGCTGGATGGTTGCAGTCGATAATCCTCGTGCCGCTCGTGGTCTCGAAGCGCGGCTTTCGAGCAAAAGTCTGGGGCGTCACGCCGACGAGCATTTTCTCAGCGAGTCCTCTGCCGCGGCGAGCGGCGACGATAAGTTGCTCGAAGACCTGACCCATTTCACACTCCCTACTTCAATCCGTTCGCGACTGCCCGAAGCCTTACGCGCCGACGTACCGATCATAGAGCGCGCGAGCTTCGCCTTCATTGGCCGTCCCGCGCACCACGGCGCGCGCATCCGCAAAGACTGTCATCTCAACTCCTTCGCGCGGGACGATCCGCACAAAGAACTCGGTCGCCGTCACCTGTGAGACCCGAGCCACGCTCGATGCGAGACGCGATAAGTCGATTTGAGCCGCGCCCGCCGGAATCTGAAACGCGCCGCGCCCGCACAGGGTCACAGCCGGACGAGCTCGCTCGCCCGACAGGAACTGGAACTCGCACTTTCCACAGCAGACGCATCCGGCGCGCACGCCGGGGGCTGCCAATTTCGAAAGGTCGATCGAGCGGAATCGAATCGTCGCAAGATCGAACTCAATGAGAACGGGATTGACGTCACCGGCCGGATTTACAATGAGATCGATCGCCGCGGCAGCCTGAAGCGACGAGACGATCGCGACTGCGGCGCCGAGCACACCCGCGGTATCGCAGGTCTCGGTCTCCCCACTTCGAGACGGCTCTGGAAATACGCAACGAAGGCACGGCCCGCTTCCGGGCCGGATCGTCATCTGCATCCCACGCCGGGAAATGACACCTCCATAGATCAGAGGGATTCTGTGTTTCACCGCGAGATCGTTCAACAGATAGCGAGTTTCAAGATTGTCGGTGCCATCAATCATCACATCGGGCTTGTCCTCGCCGACGACAAGCAATTCCCCGTTCTCGAAGTTGAGATCAGCGATCTCCGAAACGACCTTAGTTGTCGAATTGATCGCCATCACGCGACGGCGAGCAGCGATTGCTTTGGGCTGCCCCGATCGCGCGTCTTCCTCGTCAAACAGCGTTTGCCGCTGGAGATTGCTCCATTCGACAATATCGCGATCGATCAGAGTCAGCCGGCCCACGCCGGCGCGGGCAAGCTGGTCAATGACGCCGCAGCCGAGTGCTCCGCAACCGACGACGACGGCGTGGGCCTTCGACAGTGCCCGCTGGCCTGTGTCGCCAACGCCCGGAAGGATTGACTGGCGGGAATACCGGTCGTTTGAAGGTGCGTCGGCCACCAAGTAGTTTATGAGTCGTCCTGACGAACGAAAGGAGCCGGCTTCACTGCCGACGCCTGCTCCCGTCAACAAACAAAAGAGCCCGGCGTTTGCCGGGCCACTTCAAGGATTCAGAAAGAAAACCGTGATCAGTTCGCGAAGTGGGCAAACGCGCGGTTCGCTTCGGCCATCTTGTGCGTTTGGTCACGGGTCATCATGGCTTTGCCTTCCTTCTTGGCCGCGGCATACAGCTCGTCGGCGAGGCGGTTGGCCATCGGGCGGCCCTTTTCGGCCCGGCAGGAATCGATGATCCAACGGAAGGCCAGCGACTGCTGGCGCTTGTTGTTCACCTGCATCGGGACCTGGTAGTTCGCACCGCCGATTCGCTTGGAGCGGACTTCGACGAAGGGCTTGACGTTCTCGAGCGCCATGCGGAATAGCGCAATCGAGTTCTCCGGCTTCTCCGGAGCGGTTTCCTTGGTCAGCTTCTCTTCGATGATGTCCATCGCGTCATAGACCACTCGCTGCGCCACCGACTTCTTGCCCTGGCGCATAACGCAGTTGATGAAGCGCGACAAAACTTTGTCGCCGAAACGCGGGTCGGGACGGAGCTGTTCATCGGCCTTGGTAAATTTGCCCATCGGAAAGGAAACTCCCTTGTGACTGTCCGGTCGGATGACTTCGCAGTCGGGTTGTCGGCGTGGCCGGAGCGACGATGCTCGGGAACTTTTCACCGCTCGGCCTGCGTGGGCTCACACAGGCCGGCGATTACTCGCCGGAAAATTGTTCGGAACTATTTCTTTGCGGCAGGTGCGCCGCCCTTGGCCCGCTTCGCACCGTACTTCGAACGGCTCTGCTTTCGGCCCTCGACGCCCAGGCAGTCGAGGCTGCCGCGAACGACGTGGTACCGGACACCGGGAAGATCGCGGACGCGGCCGCCGCGAACCAGGACGATCGAGTGTTCCTGCAGGTTGTGGCCCTCGCCACCGATGTACGCCGTCACTTCGCGCCCGTTCGACAGACGCACGCGGGCGATCTTTCGCAGAGCCGAGTTCGGCTTCTTGGGCGTCATGGTGCGCACGATCAGGCACACGCCGCGCTTCATGGGTGAAAGGTTGAGATCGCGCACCTTGGATTTGTTGCCAGGGCTGCGGCGGGGACGGCGAACGAGCTGATTGATCGTGGGCATGGTGTCTACCGGCTGGATAATTCCCCAAGGGCTCAGCGCCCAGACGGGGGCCCCTGCATGCGAATACGGGGGGTCGAAATACTAGGCTCAAGCCCCGGAGTGGGCAATTTTCGGTGGAAATTGGGGGGATCAATTTCCTGATTGATCGCGGAACGCGCGGAGCTGCGAGAGCGTCCGCTGCAATTCCGCCTGCATTTTGCTGATTCGGATGAGGGACTTTACTCGGGTCAGCAATTCGAGTTTGTTGACCGGCTTGCTGAGAAAGTCGTCCGCCCCGCACTCAATGGCCCGTTCTACGTCGCTCACTTCGTTCAGCGCCGTCACCATGACAATTGGGATGTCCTTGGTGTTGGCGTCTTGCTTGAGCTTTGCGCACACCTGAAACCCGCTCATCCGGGGCATCATGACGTCAAGCAGGATCACGTCCGGGTGCTTGGCACTGACGGCATCAAGGGCTTCCATGCCGTCCCGGGCGAGACGCAGTTCACAGGAAAGGTCCTCGAGGTAGGCCTCGAGGAGTTCAAGATTCTGCTCATTGTCATCAACGATGAGGACATTGACCCCGGACCCATCCCACGGGTCGCTCAGGGGGCGTTGGGAGGCTGGAAATGAAGCGTCAGAAGCCATGAAGCAGGCAGGATAGGGGCTCGGTAGGGGTGATGAAAGTTTCTGGAATCGGGCCTTTACCCGAGTCGGCAGCCGGTGAATAATACCGGACGGTTTCTGGCAGGGAAGGCTCGGAGTGCCGAGAGACGTCGTTCGTCGTTTTGGGAAATTGGTTCGGGGTTGGGGTTCCACAGCGCGGAGTTTGTATGTCCAGCGGCATGGTCGCCCGTTCAGCGTGGAACGATCGGTTTCGCAAACCGAGCGCAGAGCTTTTGATCGACCAGATCACAAAGTCGCTCAAGCCGGCGGCGGACTCGATTCGCGAACTCTTGCTCGCCTCAGACGGTGCTTCGGAAGAGGTGTCGTGGCAGGGCGTTCCGTGGCGATGGTCGGTGTTGTTCAGGCACGAGGCTGTCGCGGGACGGGCATGGGTGTATCTCGTGCCGCAGCCGAATCAACCGCTCGTTGTGATTCCGCTGACTGCCGAGGGGATTGCAGCCTTACCGATGCGGAAACTGCTGAAGCCCGTGCGGGACGCGATTACGCATGCCAAACAGGTCGATGGCATTCGCTGGGCACAGTGGGATATTCAGAGCAAGTCCCAGGTTGAAACGCTCATGAAGCTGGCCCGAATCCAGCTCGAAACGGTGAGCAGCGGCGTCACGGTTGCATCCGCCTGAACCCGCGACACGAATGAAGCATTTCGGATTGCAGCGACCCGCCACGGCTGGCCGATACCCCAACATCCAACGGAAGCCGCTATGAGTACGTCGATGAACTGGCGTTCTGTCCCTGCCGCCCTGACACTTTGCGCGCTGGCGCTCTATTCGCTGCCCGCCTTAGGCCAGCCTTTACAGGCGGATGTGGATCGACTGATTCACGGATCAAAGCTGGGAAAATCTCGCGTCGGGGTGAGCATTCTCGATGTCAAGACGGGCGAGGTGCTCGCATCTCAAAACTCGGAGGATGAGTTCTGCCCGGCTTCGAACATGAAATTGCTGACCACGGGAGCGGCACTCTGGACGCTGAAGCCCGATTTTATTTTCAAGACCGAGTTACGGCTTGACGGTGACAGGCTGGTTGTCGCGGGTTCCGGAGATCCGGCCTTTGGCGATCCGGAGATTCTCCAGAACGCGTCGCCTCGCATGACTGTTTCTGACATGCTGGACGCTCTCACCGGCAGTGTAACCGGAGCAGGCGTCACGAAGCTCTCGGAAATCGTCGTAGACGATCGAGTCTTTGATCGGGAATTCGTTCATCCGACCTGGCCCAAAGACCAGCTCGATCGCTGGTACTGCGCCGAGGTCTCTGGCGTCATCTTTCATGCGAACGTTCTCGATGTGTACCCGCGACCGGGTTCGGGGGGGCAACGCCCGAGCGTTTCCATCGATCCCGAAACCTCAATCGTGGAAGTCGACGTTTCCAAGGCGCGAAACGTATCGAGCGGCAACAACAGCGTTTGGCTGAAACGCGACGCGAACGAGAATCGCTTCCAGTTAATGGGAGATGTGCGCTTCGCGGTCACGCAGCCCGTCCGGGTAACGCTCACGCAGAATCCTGCGTTCTTCGGACAATTGCTCGCGGACAAGCTCGAACGTTCGGGCGTTTCGATTACCGGTGACGCTGCTCCGACTCCGGGCGGCGGCGGGGCGGCGCGCACCGTGCGCGTTGCCGACGCGGGCGAGGTGCTTGGCGGCGACCGGACAATCGCGGTTGTCACGACACCGCTGGCCGATGTTGTGCGCCGCTGCAATGTGGAAAGCTACAACCTCTACGCCGAGGCTCTGATCAAACGAATCGGACACGACGTGACCGGTCAGCCGGGCAGCTGGGAGAACGGTGCTTCGGTGATCCGCATGCTGCTATCAGAGAAACTCGGGCCCGATTCTGCCAAGAGCACGATCGTGCGGGACGGCTCGGGGATGTCGAGAGACAACCGAGTATCTCCCGCAACCATGACGCGATGGCTCGCGGCGATCGCGAACGACTCGGTCATTGCTTCCACCTTCATACATTCGCTGCCGAAGCCCGGCGAGGGCACGCTCGAACGTAGATTCAAGAATCGTCCCAAGAACGAACTGCGGGCCAAGTCGGGATACATCCGCAATGTCCGCAGCCTTTCCGGATATGTGATCGATGACAACGGTCACGCGGTGGCGTTCTCAATTCTGGCCAACGAGGTGCCCGCCGGAGAGGAAGACCAGGCGGCGCTTCAATTGCACGAGCAAGTCGTTGCGCTGATCGATGGCTACCTCAACAAGGACGAGGTCGGAGCCAAGGGCGGCAGGGACGCCAAACCCGCGCGGGGAGGTACCACCAGACCGCGGCACTAGTGCTTGAAACAACAAGGGCTCCTGCAGCGGAGCCCTTGTACCGGTGATGCGAAGTGGTTGGAACAGCACACCGCGACGGCGTTGCTACTTGACGGGCGGTTCGGCGGGCTGGAGATCGCCTGCCTGGAGTTCGAAGAACGAGACTCCGGAAAACTTCTTCTTGATCGAGTCGTTGACCTGAGAAAGACTCAGGCTCTCGATTTGGTCGAGACGATCCGCATCCCACTTCATGGTCCGATTGAGGTAGAGTCCGCTCGCGAGCATCCCCGCGACGACATTGTCCTCGTTCAACTCCGAGAGAAACTCCAGACGGTAACTCTTCCGAGCCTCGGTGAGTTCCTTCTCGTCGACTCCGGATTCGATCCAGCGGGTCACTTCTTCCTGCATGGCCGCGGCGGCTTTCGCCGCGTTCTGTTTCGCACAGATCGCGAAAGCCGCCATGGTGGTCACGGGGTCGAGCGGGCTCGACTGGATATTGGCGCCGGCACCATAGGAAAGACCTTCTTTTTGCCGGAGTCGGTCGCTCATGCGGTTCTTGGCGCCGCCCCCCAGCATGTAGCCGCCGATTTCGATCGCCGGAGCATCAGGGTTGGTGTCCTGCATCTCGATCGAAGTTGCCATTCCCACGACGGCCATGGGCTTGTCGGGTGTGATGATGATCTTGGTGCCCGATTCGTTCTGGATGAACGGGCGGTCGATTCGCGTGAAGGGCGCCCTCACCACCCAGCCATCGAAGAGTTTGGCCAAGCCGGAGTTCAGCGTAGAGTCATCAAATTGACCGACCGCGGCGATCTGAACGCTGGACGGGCCGACCTGCTTTTTGTACAGATCCTTCACATCTTCGAGCGTGACAGCCTTCAGTTCCGCCAGCCGCTCTTCGACCGTGGGGACGTAGTTGAACGAGTCTTTTGGGAACGGTGCAAGCGCTCGCTGAATGGCGACCTGCGCCAAGGACCGCGGGTCGCTGACCGAGGCCTCGACGCCCGCGAGACGCTCTTTCTGGATGGTGTCGAATTCCTGCTGCGGGAATGACGGGTTGCGGAGCATGTCCGACGCGATTTCGACCGCTTTTCCGAGATTGTTCTGGTCTGAGGTGATGTTGACGCGGATCGCGCCTGCGGAAGAAGAGATCCCGACGGTGGACTGGATCTTGTCCAATTCATCTGAAATCTGCTGGAACGTGCGAGTCGTCGTGCCCCGACGGAGGAGCGAAGCGAGCAACTCGCCCGGAACCCGCTTTCCCGCCAGCGACTTCTCGTCGCCGAAGCGCACGGTGAGCGCGACGTTGACGGCTTCGCCCCGCGTCTGCTTGTTCAGCGTGGCGAGCTGGATGTTCTCGCCGAGCTTCGTGCGCTTCACGCGGGATTCGATGTTGGCGGGCGTGGGGTCGAACGTTTCACCTTCGCTGACCGATTCCGTGCCCTTGTAGTTCTCGACCATCGGCGCGATCTCGGGCTTGGCGGGGATTTCGGCGCGAATCGGGCTCTTGGTCGGCGAAAACCGGGCAGAGGTGCGGTTGTTTTCCACGAGATACTTGACCGCCGCCTCCTGCACTTCCGGCGTCGTAATTGCTTTGATGCGATCGCGATTGATGAAGAACAATCGCCAATCGCCCAGCGATGCGGATTCGGTGAGCTCCACGCCGATCCGGTTGCTGTCGGTCATCGCAATTTTGATCTGAGAGAGCTCCGCAGCACGGGCACGCTCGACCTCTTCGTCCGTAACGGGATTGGCTGCAAAGCCCTCGACGACTTCTTCCATCTTCGCGAGCGCTGCAGCAGGGTCCTGGCCTTCTTTCAGCGTTGCGATGATCATGAACTGGCCCCGTTCGGCCATGCCGAACGGAAGAACGGTCACGGCCGCGGCAAGGTTGCCCTCAACCAGCGCCTTGTAAAGCCGACCCGAGGGGCGCGCTCCCAGCACCTGGCCGAGGATCGTCGCAGCGGTCGCGTCGGGATGTGAGCCGGCCGGGGTGTGGTAGAGCGCGCCGACCGAAGCCTGCGTGCCTTCGCGCCGAACTTCGACATAGCGCGGGCCGTCCTGGACGGGTTCATCGGTCCACGTATCGACGATGGGTTCGGGGGGATTCGGGATCGACGCAAAGTACTTGTTGATCAGTTCCAGCGTGGACTTGGGATCGAACTTGCCGGCCACGACGAGCATGGAGTTGGCCGGACGGTAATAGTGCTTGTAAAACGCCCGCAAGTTGTCGGCGGGGACGCGCTCGATGTCGGAGCGGTTTCCGATGGTCGAATCGCGATAGGGGTGCCACACGTATGCCTTGGCGAACAATTCCTTCATCAGGATGCCGAAGGGGTTGTTTTCACCCATCTCGAATTCATTTCGAACAACAGACATTTCCTTTGCCAGAGCTTCGGCCGAAATGAACGAGTTCACCATGCGGTCGGCTTCCATGCGGAGCGCGAACTCAAGGTTCTCATCGCTGGCCACCATGGTTTCGTAGTAGTTGGTGCGGTCAGTCCAGGTGGTGCCGTTGAAGTTGGCACCGTGCTCCTGAAGGCTCTTCCACGGATCCACGTGATTCGGCGTCCCTTTGAACACCATGTGCTCAAGCAGGTGGGCCATGCCTTTTTCGCCTCGCCCTTCCTGGCGTGAACCAACAAAGTACGTGATGTTCACTGTGACGTTGGAGGAGCTCTGATCGGGAAAGAGCAGCACCCGCAGCCCGTTGGGCAGGCGGTATTCGGTGATTCCCTCGACGGTGGCCACCGGGTTGTTCTGCCAATCGCCCTTTGGAGCGGATGCGGCGGCAGGCGTGTCGGCAGCGACCGAAATTGTCGGCATCGCCAGAAGCGCGCCGAGCCATGCGGCTGCGCCAAATGCACCAATTACGAACCTGTTCATGCTGTCCTCCGAACGAGACATCCCCAACGGCGGGGCGGGCACCTTGAGCCCGCCAATAGTTCAAGCGTAGGGATTCGTTCCGCGATGCCTGCGAAAGGTTGCTGTTTTCGCGTCAGGACAAGCCAAATTCCCGCCATCGAGACGCAACCGAATCTCGAACACGTTGATCCATCCGGATCAGGGGAGGCCACGAGCGGACCGGCTGGCCGTTCACCTCTTCACCGGGAATCTTGCGGGTGGCGTCGAACCCGATCTTGCCACCCGCCCCCAGACGTGGCGCGGCATGATCGAGAATGTCGAGCGGTCCGTTGACTATCTCCAAATCCCGGGATGGATCGAAGTTCGCGCACAGGTGAAACATGACTTCGTCGTGGTCGTGCACGTCTACGTCTTCATCCACGATCACGACCATCTTCGTCCACGACATCTGGCCTGCTCCCCAGATGGCGTGCATGACCCGGCGCGCGTGCAGGGGGTACTCCTTCCGAATCTTGATGAAGGCGCAGTTATGGAACGCGCCGAACATCGGAAGGTCGTAGTCGATGATGTCGGGCACAATCGTGCGCAGCAGCGGCAGGAAAATGCGCTCGGTTGCTTTGCCGAGGTAGTAATCTTCCTGAGGCGGCAGCCCGACGATCGTGGTGGGGTAAACCGGGTTGTGCCGGTGCGTGATGGCGGTGACTTCGAGCAGCGGGTAGCGGTCGGGCAGCGAGTAGAACCCGGTGTGATCTCCAAACGGCCCTTCAAAGATGGCGCCGGGTCCGAGCAATTTGGCCCAGAATTCGGCATCGGAGTTTTCGTGGTTTGCCGTGCGCTTCGCGATCTCTTTTGGGTCAAACCCGATGACCCCCGCCTCGCTACTGACAAACCCTTCGATCACGATCTCGGCGTTCGCCGGCACGCTCAGCGGCACGGTCTTGCAATCCACAATCGGGATCGCACCGCGATTGAGAAAACCCGCGAGCAGCAATTCGCTGATTCCCGGCGGCATGGGCGCCGTTGCGGCGTACGGAAGCACGCTCTCGCCCCCGAGCACGATCGCGACAGGCATCCGCTCACCCTTCGCTTTCCATGAACGCCAGTGACGCGCTCCGTCATGGTGCATGTGCCAGTGCATCGCCAGGTGGCGCTTGCCGAGTAATTGCGCGCGATACATGCCGACGTTGCGTGACGGGGGCGTGTCTTTTCCCATGTCGTCGGCGTGAATGGTGTGGATCGTGCCGAGGGTGATGTAACGTCCCCGGAATTGCCTATCCCATTCAGGTCCGCTGCCAAGCCCGTTCAACGCGATCGCGGCATCGTTCACGCTCGCGGGGTAGCCCAGCGAGGCAAAGTCGCCATCGAGGGGCCAGCACTTGATGATGGGAAGACGGGTGAGATCGATCTGCTGGCCAGTGTGCACGACATCCTGGCAGATTCCACTACGAACCCTCTTGGGCGGAATCTTTGCGATCTCGATGAGTTCGGGAATCTTCTGGAGCTTGGCGAGCAGCGTCGGGGGCGGCTCGGGCTTGACAAGCTTTTCAATCTTCGCGCCGAGGCCCTCAAAGCCGCCGGGCGTGTGCCCCTCAATCACGCCGGGGCCGGCGGCATTGCAGCCGAGTGCCATTTCGACCCGCCGATAGGAACCCCAGCCGTTGATGAGGACGGGAATGTCCGAGCCCTGAATATTCTCAAACAACAGCGCATGCCCGCCTCCGGAATAGAACCGCGGGTCAGAGGCCTTTGCGCTCGGGGTCGGTGCGTGCGGCGCGGGTGACTTACTGACGCGATCGGCGATTTCAGAAAGTTCAAGAATTGGAGAGACCGGAGCCTTGATGCGCTTCAGTTCGCCGGAGCTCTCGAGGGCCTGAATGAAGTCTTGCGTATTCTCGTACATCGAGGATCCTTGCGTGGCAAAGAACGATCAATCATTTCATGCCGAGGTGCCGCTGCCCAGGCGAAGTTCGCTGACGCCCGATTACCAACGGGACTGGCCAGAGTACTACACCGCCGTCAAGGGAAAATCGCCCCGCGACACACTTCTCAAAGCGGCTTCGCTTTTCGAATCGGATCCCGGAAACGGTACGGCGCGGCTCGCGATCGATATCGGATGCGGTTCCGGCCGTGATTCTCATGAACTGCTGCGACGGGGCTGGCGAGTCTGGGCAACGGACTCTCACGCGGAATCCGAGAAACTCACGCTGGGGGACGCTCCCGCCGACGGCGTCGACCGCCTGTTGTTCGTGCTCTCCGCGATGGAAGACCTGCCCGCAAATCCCCAACTACCTACAGCCGCCAGCCTGGTGAATGCCAGTTTCGCGATGCCTTTCTGCAAGCCAGAGGCATTCGGGAACCTTTGGCGCTGGATCGGGCGGGTCACCGAAGGCGGGGGTCGCTTCGCCGGACAGTTTTTTGGCGATCAAGACGAATGGGCATGTGTTCGACCCCAAAGCCACTTCTCCCGGACGCAAGTTCAGCAACTCTTTGGTGGTTGGACTATCGAGCACTTCGAGGAAGTGGAAAAAGAAGGCGACGACGCGACCGGGAATCCGAAGTATCACCATGTCTTCCATGTGGTCGCGAAGCAGGTGGGCAGTGCGTAAGTTGGTCGGGTTCGAGCAACCGGAGTCTGCATGACCGATCTGGCGATTGATCTCAGAGACGTGGACAAGTTGTACGGCGGCGCGTTCTCGAAGCGTGTGCACGCTCTCCGCGGCATCGACATGCAAGTGGGGCGGGGCGAGGTCTTCGGCTTGCTCGGCCCCAACGGCGCGGGCAAGAGCACGCTGGTGAAGATTCTCATGACCGTGATCCGCCCGACCCGCGCGCAGGGGAATGTGCTGGGGCGATCGGTGGGACACAAGCCCACGCTCGCTCGCGTGGGGTATCTCCCGGAGCACCACCGCTTTCCTGATTATCTCACGGGGCGCCAAGTGGTGGAGTACTACGGAGCGATGGCGGGCGTCGGACGCCGCGACCGCAAGCAGCGTGCCGCCCAACTCCTCGACTTTGTTGGGATGGCGCGCTGGGCGGACACGCGCGTCCGCGGCTACTCCAAAGGAATGCGTCAGCGGGTTGGTATCGCACAAACACTTGTCAACAAGCCCGACCTGGTGATCTGGGACGAGCCGACCGATGGCGTCGATCCGGTCGGTCGGCGCGATATCCGGCAAATGTGCGTCGAACTCAAACGACAGGGAACGACGGTCATGCTCAACTCACACCTTCTCAGTGAATTGGAAATGGTGTGCGATCGTGTGGCGATCCTCGTTCAGGGACGGGTTTCATCGCAAGGAACAATCAACGACCTGACCGTGCACCGTCAGGCCTACGAAATCGAAGTTTCCACAGGCGACAGCAATATCGATACAGCCATTCGTTCGAGTCTTTCCGGGTGGCTCGATCCGGGAGCGCTTTCGGGCACTCTTCCCGGCGGCGAAAGCCTGAGTGTCACACTGGACTCGACCCACGCACCCGCGCTGCTGCGGGTGAATTCTGCCGAAGCCGCGGTCGTTCAACCGCTGCTGGATGCGCTCCGTGCGTCACGCCTCACAATTCGCGCCGTGAAACCCATTCGGCCCTCGCTCGAAGATCTCTTTATGGAGGCGGTCACCGATCCGACCACCGGCCAGACGCTCGCCCCGGGCGCGAAGGAGGGTGCGTGATGGTGCTGACTCAGGGCGGAGCGATGCTGCTGGATGCGTACCGAGAATTGAACGCGAAGAAGATGTTCTGGATCACCCTCGCGCTTTCGGCGTTTGTGGTGCTCGCAATCGCGTGCGTCGGGATCAACGACAAGGGCGTGTCCGTTCTCTGGTGGACGTTTCCGCTGGGTGTTTTCAATTCATCCATCGTTTCTCCCGCGTTCTTTTACAAATTCGTTTTCATCAATTTCGGCTTCAAGTTCTGGCTGACCTGGGCCGCAACCATTTTGGCGCTCATTTCAACTGCTTCACTCATACCGGACTTTGTCACAGGTGGAAGCATCGATCTGGTGCTTTCCAAACCGATCGGGAGGCTGCGGCTCTTTCTCACAAAGTACACGATGGGGCTCCTCTTCGTCGGGCTACAGGTCTCCGTCTTCTCCGCGGCAAGTTTTCTCGTGATCGGCGTTCGGGGAGGAGCCTGGGAATGGAAGATCTTCCTCGCGGTACCACTCGTATTATTGTTCTTCAGTTTCCTGTACTGCGTTTGTGCGCTCATCGGGCTTCTCACGCGATCGACTATCGCAGCACTGCTCCTGACGATCCTGTTCTGGTTTGTCATCTTCATGGTCGACACCGCCGAGCAGTCACTCCTGCTCTTCCAGTTGAACGCGGAGGATCGCGTCGCATCGATCGAGAAGAAGGCGGCGCCGCTCGCCGAATCAATCGCGAAGCAGCAAGCCGCCATCGCGCAGTTGAAAGAGGAGCCCGCCGGCGAATCTGCCGAAGACAAGGCGAAGCGAGAGGCACAAATCATCACCATGCAGGCATCGCTCAGCGGTTTTGAGCTTCGTCAGCAGAGCAGCACGAGCAGCCTGAAGGATTATCAGAATTCCGAATTGCTGCTGAGCCGCTGGCACACCGCGGTGTTCTCGCTCAAGACAATCCTGCCGAAAACCTCCGAGACCATGGGCATTTTGGAACGGTCGCTGACATCACTCGATGAAGTCGCCAAACTGGAAGATGCTCAGGAAGAGCGTCGTGAAGAACGTCGCACACGCCGCTCGGGTGCGACTCCACCAAGCGACGGCGAGCGAGCCCAGGGACGCAACGGCCCGGACGATTTCAGCAGCGCGGTAACGCGTAAGCAGCAGGAAATCATCCGATCGCGCTCGGTTTGGTGGATTCTGGGCACTTCACTCGGATTCGAAGCGGTTGTGCTGGGCATTGCCTGCCTGATCTTCTCGCGCCGCGATTTCTAATTTCCTGGCGGATTACCAGAAAGTGTCCGTCCTCGCGATGTCGCGGCAGCAATCGCACGATCGATGGCACTTTTCACCTGTGAATCCTCAAGCACGCGGATAGCGGCCTCCGTAGTTCCGCCTTTGCTCGTTACCTGGCTCCGCAGTTCCGCGGGCGATACCTCCGCTTGGGCGCGCAGCAATTCCGACGCACCGGCGAGCACCGACCGAACGATCCGATCGCTGATCGCGGCATCGATTCCTTCCCGAGTAGCCGCGAGGACCATTGCTTCTGCAAGATAGAACAGGTACGCCGGTCCGCTGCCCGCAACCGCCGTGTACGCATCAAAGAGTCGTTCTTCGAGTGGAACGGTTTCACCAAGGGTGCCGAAGAGCGCCACGGTCTCGGCTTCATCGCCCAAACGCGCCGAGGATCCGCGGGTCCATGCGGTCGTTCCCCTCTGGATTTGCGCCGGAGTGTTCGGCATCAGTCGGATCACGCGGGCGCTCGGTCCGAGGGTGCTCTCGATTCGCGTCGAATCGAGACCTGCCATGATCGATGCGACCCGCCTCGGAACCGCATCGATCAGCGTCCGCAGTGCGACCCCGACCTGGGGAAACACCTGCGGCTTCACCGCAAGAATGAAATGACCCAAGCCTTTCGATGCCTCGATGACGTCGAGTATTTCGCCGGCTGCCGGCACACTTTCCACGGCTTTCACGCCAGCGGATTCGAATGCCGCTCGCTTCGTCTCGTCTGGCTCGACAACAACAAAGCGGTCAGGCGCGATCCGGCCGGTCGCGACGGCACCCCGCACGATCGCGTTTGCCATGTTCCCGCCGCCGATGATGCACCAGGCCGAGGAGGCAAGCGTGTTAGGGACCGCCATGCCAGGTTGAGGTGACGTCATACCGCTCCAGCCTAGCGACACGAACCCTCATAAACTTCCCCCGATGGCAACGTACTACCAGCTCGATTTTGAAAAGCCCCTTATCGAAATCGACCAACGGATTGAAGATATCGAATCCCGGATCCGTGTGGAGGAACCGGACCCGGCCCAGGCAACCGGTGTCGATTCCCTCCGCTCACAGGTCCAATCGCTCAAGGCCGAGCGGGCCGGCATGCTCACCGAGATCTACTCAAAACTGACCGCTTGGCAGACCGTGCGCGTCGCGCGCCACCCGCTCCGACCGCAGACGCGCGATTACATCGAACTCATGACCCGCGACTTCGGCGAGATGCACGGCGACCGCCGCTTCGGAGACGATCCGGCCCTGGTCTGCGGCATGTGCCGTATCGGACCGATCAAGGTCATGCTCATCGGTCACCAGAAGGGACGCGAAACCAGCGAAAAAATCGCCTGCCATTTCGGGTGCGCTCACCCGGAGGGCTATCGCAAGGCGCTGCTTAAGATGGAATTGGCACAGAAATTCGGCCTGCCGATCGTGACGCTGGTGGACACGCCGGGTGCGTATCCGGGGCTCGGTGCCGAGCAGCGAGGCCAGGCCGAAGCGATCGCCGTCAATCTGCGGGAAATGAGCAGGCTGCGCGTCCCCATCGTCAGCATCGTGATCGGCGAGGGTGGGTCAGGCGGGGCCCTGGGAATCGCGGTGGCCGATCGAGTCGCGATGCTTCAGCATTCGTGGTATTCGGTGATCAGCCCGGAAGGGTGTGCCGCGATTCTCTGGAAAGAAGCCAACGAACAGACAAACACCGCCGCCGCGAAGAGCCTCAAACTGACCGCAGCAGACAATCTCGAGCTCGGAATCGTTGACGACGTCATTCCCGAGCCGCTGGGGGGCGCGCACCGGGATCCCAAGGCCACTGCAAACAACCTGGTCGATTGGATCGTCCGCACCCTCCAGGAATTGAAGGGGCGGAGCCCGGACGAACTGGTAAACGCCCGCTACGAACGCTTCCGACGCATGGGCGAATACCTCGAACAAGCCCCGGCCTAATCCGTTTCTCGAGGTGCTTTCGGCCTTTGACCGGGACCTTGCGCCCATCTACCCTTGCCCCGCCGTATGTGAGCCCCTCGGGATTTCGCTCTCTTCGGCTTGAACGACGCCCCGCAAGGGCGCCAGAGAGGGCGGAGGACTTCGTGGCGCAGAAATCAGTAAAGAGCAGCAAAGGGAAACCGGCTTTGAAGCCCGCCAAGGCAGCCAAGCCCGCTTCGACCCCGAAGAAACCGGCCGCCAAGCCAGCGCCCGCAAAGGCAGCGGCCAAACCGGCCAAGCCGGTCGCCGCGCCGGCTCCTACCACCGCGGCAGCCAGCAAGAAACCGCTCCGAAAGGGCATCACAATCGTTACACCGAAGCCCTCCAAGAAGGTGAAACCCAAACCTTCGATTCCATCCTCCATTTCAAATCTCGCAGGGAGCCTTTTCGGTGCCGGCAAATCTCGAAAGCCTCTGATTCCGTCCGGACCCGCACTGAAGAGTTCGGGGTTGCCGCTGGGGTATCAGGGCGGAGTCCAAGAGACCGAGTTGCCCGAGATCAAGGCCAAGACGCCGTTCGACAAGAAGCAGCTTGAACACTACAAGTGGGTGCTCATTCGCAAGCGGCTCGAACTCGTCGGTGACGTCTCGAACATGGAGCAGGAAGCGCTGCGTGGCCAATCGGGCTCGCTCTCGAATCTTCCGCAGCACATCGCCGAGCAAGGGAGCGACACGTTCGATCAGTCGCTGGCGCTCGACCTTGCCGCGGCAGACCGGAAGCTGATCAAGGAAATCGAAGACGCGCTCAAGCGCATCGAAGACGGTACATACGGCGTCTGCGAAATGACGGGCAAGCCGATCAAGGCGGATCGCCTCGAGGAATTGCCTTGGGCTCGCTACTCAATTGAAGCGGCTCGGATGCTCGAACGCCAGCAAATGACCAGGCCGTAACCTTCGACATGCTCGAGAGCAGCGGTCCATCCATAGCCGTTCGAGCCGCGATACCGGCCTGGCGAAGTCCGGCCGCCTGGATCGTGCTGCTCGGCGTCGTACTCGTCGGGCTTGCGATAGACTTGGCCTCGAAGTCGTGGGCGTTCGCCACGATCGCAGGAGCGCCTGTTGAATTCACGCGCCAGCAGGCGTTGAGCACGACGCCCCTCTCGGCGCTGATCCCGATGCATCAACCGCGGGTTATCGTCCCTTCCATCCTGAATTTCACGCTTGTGCTCAATCCCGGTGCCGTTTTCGGTATCGGTGCCGGGCGAACCGTTTTCTTCATCGTTGTGACAGTGGTGGCGGTTGCTTTCGGGCTGGGCGTTTTTGTCTTCGCCACGCGCAGCCGCGATCGGTATTCGCACATCGGGCTCGGGCTGATTCTCGCGGGCGGGCTTGGCAACCTCTACGACCGCCTCGTCTATGGATGCGTGCGAGACTTCATCCATCCATTGCCCAAGGTTACCTGGTGGGGATCGACTCGCGAGATCTGGCCCTACGTGTCAAACGTTGCCGACTTGTTCCTGCTGGTGGGAATCGCGCTGCTGCTCTGGCACGCATGGATGGGAGAGCGTGCTGCGAAGCATCGTTCCGCGCCAGTCGAGGCTTAGCTTCCGGGAGTTGGGTCTCCGCAGTCACGCGATACTGGCACGAGGCAAAGAAACCGGAGCCCCGCCGCGGCATCGGCCTTGAACTGGTGTTCCTGATCCGCGGGCACGTAGATGACATCACCGGCATGAATCGCCTGCTCTGAACCGTTGAGAAGCACCGTCCCGCCGCCCTCGACGATGAACACTTCGTGCTCATAGTCGTGGCTGTGTCGGGGGGTATTTCCACCGGGCGAAACGCGAAAATGCCGCAGCGCGAAGTTCGGCGCTCCGTGCTCGCGTCCGACCATGATCGCCATTTCCGCACCGTTGACGCCGGCCATCTGCACCGGGCTGGTCGGAACGCTGTTGATGTTTCGGATGACGCCCTTTGTCGAAGCCATGCGGATTCTCCTTTGGAGTTTCGCGTGGATCCTATTCTCACGCATGAACGCCCGTCCTCGCCTTGATATCAAGACAGAAACGCTCGGGCCCTTTGCCACGAACTGCTACATCGTTTCAGAAGCCGGCTCGAAGGAGTGCTTTGTCGTGGATGCCGGCTTCGGCAGTTCGCGCCTCGTTGAAATCCTTCGCGCCGACGATCTCACACCCGTCGCGCTGGTTCTGACGCACGCCCATTGCGACCACATCGGGGGTGTTCGAACCATGCGGGAGTCGTTTCCCGATCTTCCAATTTGGATACACGAGCTCGAAACTCAATGGCTGATTGATCCAGTGCTCAACCTGAGCGTTGCCGCCGGAATGCCCGTCACCGCCCCGAAGTGCGATCGCGTGCTGCGGGACGGCGATGAATTGGACCTCCCCGGTGGCCCCTGGAGAGTGCTGCACACGCCCGGCCACTCACCCGGAAGCGTGACATTGTGGAGCAAAGAACATGCTTTGGCTTTGGTCGGCGACGCACTGTTTGCCGGCTCGATCGGCCGAACCGATTTCCCCGGCTGCAGTTTCGAACGACTCGAAAAGAGCATCCGCGAGAAGTTGTACACGTTGCCTCCGGAAACGCAATGCCTTCCGGGGCACGGACCGTCCACTCAAATCGGCCGCGAGATGCGGACAAATCCGTTTGTGAGCGTCTGACCCATCAAGCGCATTTCGTGAGCGTTCAGGGGCAAGCCAGCAGCGCGTCGTACGCGCCCGCGAAGATCACAAAGTCGAGGTCATCCGTAAACCCATCGCCGTTGAAATCGCCCGCATCGGTGAGGAATTCGTCGTAGGCCGAAGCGAATATTACAAAGTCGGTGTCGTCCACAAAGCCGTCGGTGTTGAGGTCGCAAATACCCTGAACCTGAAAACTCCAGACACCGCTGGGAGAGGGCGCTGTTCCGCCCCGGTTGGTCGCGGAGACGCTCCAGTAGTAAGTCCCGCAATTGGCCAGAAGTCCGACCGGGATCTCAAGCGAATAGGGGCCCGCAGAAGGCACTTGGCTGGTGTAGATCGGCGACGAAAGGTCGCTGTTGGCCGAAACCACAAGCGAGTACGTTGTCACGCGTGAGCCCTTGTCCCAGGCAACCATCGGCTGGGTTGAAAGGTTCTGTGCCGCATCAGGCGGGCTGATTAGTGTGTGTCCTTCGGGAACCAGCGGCACGGGCAGGACAAAGTCCGCCACGACGGCGCGATGGTCGGTCCAGGATGAAATGTTGAACCAGAGCCCGGGATAGCCAGCAAATTCCACCGGTGTAGCGGTCGTTGGCATCGTGCTCGCGCGGAATACGAACGACCGTCGCAGAGTCGCGATCGAATCCTGCCAGCAGATGTAGTCCAGTTTGTTGTTGGTGTTTGATCCTTGCGTGTTGCGGTTGTTCGTGAAGGGATCACGCGAATCGTCATAGCTGCTATCGGTTCGATCTCGATCGGTGCCATCGGTAGCGGGCGAAACCGCGGCGGCGCGGGTCATCCACAATGCCGGGCCATCTCGACCGTTGTTCAGTTCATCCTCGTTGAAATCGCCTGCCCAAACAACCGGAGTCGTCGCGGTCAGCACCTTGGTGGGCCTGGGGAAATTGCTGCACCTGAAGTGCGGATCGGGTGTGGCCGTTCCAAGACCATTGAAGATCGCGTCAATGTAATAAGCGATCCGTTGGCTCGCGGCGAGCCGATCGGCCAGATCCTGGGTGACGCTGCCCGACTTGAGGTGCCCGCCTCCCATGACGAAATCTCCGCCGTAGCGATCGTCGGGGAGATTGATTTCTGCAAATAGAAAGCCGCGGACACCGGCGTTGCCCGCGGTGTAGTAGGGGGCCGCCGCATCCGCGGAAAGCGTGAAGGTTCCGAGCGCTGTCCGGTTATCGCCGTTGAGGTCCGCGAGTGGAAATCGGGAGAGCACAACGTTGCGATTGAAGTTGTCCGTCTGATCTGAAACGTAGACATATGGCATGTCAAACGCCGGCGCGTACTTGGTGACGTATGAAGTGACGGCGGGATTGCCTGCCACATACGGGTCGGTCCCGCCACGCATCAGCAGATTGAGCGTGTCGGTGAGCCGCTGCACCGTGTCCACGGTGTTGTATCCCTGCGCGGTCCCGGTTCCATTCGCGCTGTTGTCGCCGCATTCCACCATCACAAGCACGTCGGGCTTGAGCGCCGCGATCTGCACCGCGATGGCCGTCCAAGAATTCTGGCCTTCCTGCTTGCCGTTGGTAGAGCAAACGCGATCCTGAATGTTGAACGTCACAACGCGAAAGTCGTCCGGATCGTCTTTGCCCCATTGACGATTGGCCGGGTCCCATTGAGCGTTCGCGATCGCACCGCCGGCGAAAAGGGCAAGAAGAAAGGCAATCTTGGCTCGCATCGGTGCGGGTCTCCGTCAGTGACAATCCGGAGGAAATCGGCCTCCATCCGTTAGCAAAGCCGCCCCCGAACCGCTGGGTCCGGGGGCGGGAATATTTCTACGAAGCCAACCGCAGATCAGTTCGGCTGCAAGACGCAGAGGAGCTGGTCGTATGCCTGAGCGAAGATCACAAAGTCGGAGTCATCGGTCAGGCTATCAAAGTTCAAATCGCCGAAGGTATCGAGCAGGTTGTTGTAGGCCTGAGCAAAGATCACGAAGTCGGCATCGTCGACGAAAGTGTCGCCGTTGAAGTCTGCATCGCACGAACGGAAGTTGAGGTAGAACAATCCCGAATACTGCTCGTCAACCGAGTTCGGGTTGGACGGATTGGTGCCCGAGGGATCCTGGAACTGATTGTCTCCGTCAACGTCATAGAGGAAGTTGCCGCCGAGTACCAGGCCACCGAGCGAACGCGGATCGATGACTGCACCCTTCGATCCCCACTTGACAATGTCCCCGTTCCCGATCGCGGCAGCAACATCCATGTTGCGGTCGGCGTAGGGAGCAACGCTGCTCGAGAAGAACGTCGAAGGCGACGTTGCGTTATTCGCGGCGGCGAAGATGAATCCGCCGATCGAATAGCGAGTCAGTGAGTTCTTGCCCAGGATCCGATCGCCGAATTCGGCAACGAGTTCGAGGTCGTAGGTGAAGGTGTCCGGGTTGTAGACGCCGCGGATCAGCGCGCTGTCGTAGCGGCTGAACGTTGTCTGCGTTGTCGTGCTGTAGGTGTTAATCGCAGCGACGCGGGCGGTGAACCAGACATTGCCGACAGAGTCGAACGCCGGCATCGACAGCGAGGGCGAACCGAGCACGGACGGTCCGGGGAACGAGAGCGCCGGCTGCAGGCGGCCGATCGGGCGGTCGTATACCGCCGAACCCGAGTTGAGGTCCACGGTGCCGTCAAACTGACCGGGGCTTGGCTGAGCGGAGGATTCGTTGCCGTAGTTGCCCCAATCGCCGCGGATCGGAGAGCCGTCGCATTCGCCGACATCGCCTCCGTTGGCGTAAGTCCACGCAACGACAGTCCACTGAACGCCAGCCGGATTGTTCGGATCAAATCGACCGACGATAATCGCGTTGTTCGGCGTTGGGGTCGTGTCGCCGTTGGGAATTGCAAAGTTCTCGTAGTACAGGCCCGCAACAAGCCCGCGTCCTGCCAGATCTTTGCCGATCGCAACCTGCGAATTGCCGCCCTGGAAGGCCGTCGCACCCTGGTGTCCGGCGAGCGCACCCGAGAAGGTAATGTTCGTCGACGTGATCACGGTCGGGGGGAACGCGGGATTGGTAATCGTCTGGAAGATCGTCGGGCCGATCGGCGAATTGTCCGTTGCCGGGGCGCGATTCATTGTGATGGAAGCCGGAACGGGCAGCGCGTAGGTCTTGGCCGCATTAATGCTGGCGTCGTTGTTCACCCCCCAGATTGCGATGTAGTCGTTGTTCGGGCCTTCCGCGCCGCTGCGGGAAAGAACCGCGGCAGTCGCCACCGAGCCGCCTCCGAAAAGTGACACCGGATAGACGCAAACTGCGCCACGGTGATCGGGATACGTTGCGCCGATCGGCTGACCCGAAGTGGACGAAACCGTCGCAAGGTAGCTCGATGCCGGTGGAAGGATTGTCACCGGGCTGCCCACTGTGCCCTCATACTCAAAGGCCTTGTTGAAATCCGGTCCGAGATACCGAGCGTTGCCACCGCTTGCGAGCGATGCTGGCAGCATGCTCGGCAATGAGATCGTGCCGCCCAAGTAGCCATTGACGACGAACGCCGTGGCCGCGGCATCGGCAGCCGCCGTCGATGCGCCGCTGCCAAAGAGCGAGTTGATCGAGCTGTTGCGAGCCAGGAGATTCTCGCGAAGCACGTTCTGGCCCTGAATTCTGTTGGCCGCTGCGGAGTTGCCACCGTTGCTGTCGGCGCGGAGCGTGAACAGGCCATTCGAGTCCGAGGCACCGATCGACAGCGAGCCGTTGTTGTCGCTTGCGCCGCCCGTCGGGCTGCTCGCCGCGACCAGCGAACGATCCACATAGAAGCGGCGGATGTTGTCGGGAGCGTAATTCACGACGGCGCCGATGCCGGAGTTCACTGTCGAAGACGGGGCATCTGCGGCGCCAAACTGATTCACAAACGCGCTGAACTGGAACGAAGTGCCGGACGGCGTCAGGGGCGAGTAGTTGAGGCTCTGGTCATTCTGCGTCGGATTCAGACCGGCGGTTGCCGCTTGCCAATATTCGTAGCTGGTGCCGCGGAAGTTGGCCATGCGCTGCGTGCGGCTCATGCCGAAAGAGCCCGCGAGGTTGTTGAAGAATGCCGTGGTCTGTCCGAGAGCCGGGTTCACCGGACGATCGGTCTTCACGAGGGGAACGATGCCGAATTTCACGCCCCACGATGTGGTCAGGCGCTGAGATTCGACGACATACCGGCCGCGCTGGGCCAGAGAGTCGGTCCAGTTGAGGGCATCTCCGGGCAGGCCGTTGCCTCCGTTGCCATTCTTTGAAATGCTGTCTTGGGCCGATGCCGTGGCTGCGAGGCCAGCGACGACGACGAGTGCGAGCAGATTCGCCTTCCGATCCATTCTCATTCTCCTTGGAAAAAAATTCCGACCTTTCGACGCGAGACCCGATGCATGCGCATTTCTCGCGCTGTGCGAGTTACGTTGGAACCCGGATCATTGCCAACGGCGGCGGGTTGTTCCTGGAAAGGGATCTCTCAACTCCCCGATCGCTGACGTCTTAACAATTGTACCAGACTCTGCAGCCGGCGCCCCCGCGATGGGCCCGGAATGGCGCGAAACTTGTGTGAAGGGAGGCTTTCACCCTACTCCGAGAACTCACGGATTGGGGTGTCCCTTAAGCTAGTGATCACCCAAGTGCCGGGCGATTTGCGCACCAAGCGCGGTGTTGGAGCGGATCAGATCCAGATTCGCCAGAAGCGTCTTGCCTCCGGAGATTTCATGCAGCTTTGCCAGCAGGGACGGAGTCGCGTTGCGTCCGGTAGCGGTCGCTCCGGCCAGTTTTTCGGACTCTCGCAGCCATTCCAGGAACTGCCCGGAATCGAGTTCACTCGCCTCGGGAATCGGATTCACCACCAGAATTCCGCGGCCGGTTCGATTCAATTCCGCGCGAACAAATCCGGCAAGGTCTGCAATTTCGTCAAACCGAGCGTCCACACCCGTTCCGGAGGTTCGGAGATAGAACGCAGGGAACTCCGAGGTCTGAAACCCGATGACCGGCACCCCGAGCGTCTCGAGCAATTCCCGCGTTGCAATCACATCGAGAATCGACTTCACGCCGCTGGCAACGACCGCAACCGGAAATCGGGTCAGCGCAAGCAGGTCGGCGGAGATATCCAGGTGCTGGGAGAAACCTTTGTGAACGCCCCCGACTCCACCGGTCGCAAAGACGCGAATTCCCGCCTGGGCCGCGATCTCCATCGTGGCGGCCACGGTCGTCGAGGCGTGGGACTTTCGGTGAATGAGCGCGCCGAGGTTGGACGAATTGGCTTTCGGAACGTCCTTCGTGGCCAGGATGTCCCGCAATTGCGTCTCTGATATCCCAGCGACCAGCTGACCGTGGTAGACGCCGACCAATGCGGGCTCGGCACCGTGCTTCGTGCAGATGGCCGAAAGCTCGCGCGCGAGCGGCAAGGCCGCCTCGCGCGGCACGCCGTGCGTCAAAATGGTGGTTTCCAGTGCGAGTCGAGGCATATGGGGCATTGTGCCATTCCGGAGAGACTTGTTCAATGTGCACGCCAAAAAAGCAAACGCCCCGGCGTTGGCCGGGGCGTCGCGGAATTTGGTGTACGTTCTCGAATCAGACCATGGCCTTGAGGGCGCGAAGGGCGCGAACCTTGACGACCTTGCGGGCCGGCTTCGGCTTCACTTCCATCATCTCCCCCGGCTTGAACGGGTTCGGACGCATGCCGCCCTTGGTGGCGGGCTTCTTGATGACGGTGATCTTCATCATGCCCGGGACGGCGAACATGCCGCATCCCTTGGCGAGGTCGGCCTTGATGATTTCGCTCATGGTGTCGAACACACCGGCGACCTGCTTGCGAGCAAGGCCCGTGTGCGCGGCGATCGTGCCGTACACATCACCCTTGCTGCGAACCTTGGGGGACGGGACTAGTTTGGGGGCCTTGACTGCTGCGGGTTTCGATTTTGCCATGTGTCGTCTCCATTGACTCGGATCACGCGTGTCCTCCGGACACGCCTCGGTCCCTGTGAAAGACTGTTTTCCACGGGGGTTTCGCGGAGTTTGTATCGCAGAACAACGCGCTCTGCAAGTCCGTCGGGTCAAAAAATCGCCGTTTCCCGCGTTGAATCCACACATTTTTGCGAAATCGTCCCGGCCGGAGTCAGATCGACGATCATTGCGGAGTGGTCGGATATTCCCGTTTCCCGCACGGAATGCAGGTAGTCGGCGCGGGCGAGCCGCGGCAGCAACGTGCGAGACACCAGCGCCGAATCCAATCGAAAGCCGCCGGAAAGTGCTGTATTTGCAGGGTTTGCGCGCGACTTGGCCGGTGCGTGCCAAGTCCATTCCCGGGTGTGCGGGTGAAAAACCCGGTACGCATCGACGTAGCCGAGCGTGCAAACGGAACCCAATTGGCTGGTGCAAGTGAAGGTGCGGCCCTCTTCATCCAGCCTGTGCCGGCCGGTGTTCAGGTCGCCAATAAAAATATGCGATTGTTCAGAGTTAAGTCGCGCCGAGGCCACGATCGACTGCCAGCATGCGGCTCGAGCAGTCGGTCGAGAGTCATCCGGGATGTGCACTCCGGTGACCTGCAGATCGTGTCCTTCCACATGCATGTCCAGCCAGCGGTTGCCCAGCGCGTGAGAGGTAGGAGCCGGCTGCTGAGAGCGGCGAAGGGGAAACCTGGAGGCCCAGAGCAACCCGTTTTTCCGCGGAGCGGGGAGCGAAGTCTCCTGATGGTGCAGGCCGTGATCAGCCAGAACGCCCCGGATTTGTCCGCCGACGGTGGTTCGATACTCCGAGAGCAAAATGAGATCCGGTCGGTGCGACAGCAGGTTGAGGAGTATCTCCGGCATCCGCCGCGAGCCGCCGCCGTGCAGAATGTTCCAGTGGATGAGTCGCAGCATGGCTCTCCCCGCAGTGCCATAGGCTATCGCCCATGAATCTCCGGCCCCCGCTGAAATCGGCGCTCGTGGTTGCAACGCGTGAAGTTCCCGGCGACTTCCGAGTGGAGGCGCCCGGCGTGGAAGTAACGCACCGGAGTGGACCGCCCACACGTCTGAATCGGGGTGAGTTGCTGCGCCATGTCGGCGGCGCCGACGTGGTGATCTCGATGTACTCGGACAAGGTAGACGCCGAGTTCCTGAATGCCGCCGGACCGCAGATCCGGGGTGTCTGCAACTTTGCGGTCGGGTACGAGAACATCGACCTGGCGGAATGCGCGAGGCGGGGCGTCCTCGTGGGAAACACGCCCGACGCCGTCACCGAGGGCACCGCCGACATGGCCTGGCTGCTGATCCTGGCCGTGGCGCGACGGTTGATCGAGGCCGACCGCTTCGTGCGCTCGGGAGATTGGGCACGCCACGGGTCACTCGGGATGGCTGAATTCCTCGGCCAGGATCTCACGGGGCGCACCTTGCTGATAGTGGGGGCGGGACGGATCGGTTACGCGACCGCGTTGCGGTCAGTCGGGTGGGGAATGAAAGTCCTGTATGTTTCCAGATCGCGTCACCTCGATTTCGAGATGGCGCCGCTCGCCGCGGAGCGCGTCGAGCTGCATGACGGCCTGGCGCGGGCCGATGTCGTGAGCATTCACACCCCCCTCACATCAGAAACACGACACCTGATTAATGCCGCGGCGCTGCGGGCAATAAAGCCCGGGGCGATTCTCGTGAACACGTCACGCGGGCCGGTCGTGGACGAGAGCGCTTTGGTTAAAACCCTTCTAGAGGGCCGGCTCTGGGGCGCAGGGCTGGACGTCTTCGAACGCGAACCGGAAGTTCCTCCGGAACTGCTCAGTATGAGCAATGTCGTTCTTTCGCCTCACATCGGAAGCGGCGCGGCACGGTTTCGTGCGGTCATGACGCAACTCGCCTGCGAGAACGCTGCGGCAATCGTGCTGGGAAGAAAGCCGCCCCATCAGGTCTTGGAATAGCCGGCTAGAAGCGGCGGGGCGATTTCTCGACGAACTCGAGTTCCAAGTACCGGGCGACGTAGTCGATAATCGACTGGGCTTCCGGTATTTCCGGGTTGCTGGTCGGTCCCATCGGTTCAAACCGCATGTTCTTGAACCTGGCCACCGCTTCTTTCAGCGGGAGCCCGAATTGGAGGGCCAGGCTGAAGGCGCGGCAGAAGGCCTGGGCCATCCCGCAGATCGTGGAGCCTTCCTTGGCCATTTTTACAAAGATCTCCCCCGGGCGGCCGTCTGGATAGAGCCCGATCGTGAGGTATCCCTCGTGCCGGGCGATCATGAACTTGTGGGTAATCGACGCTCGCGTCGCCGGCATCACATCGCGTGTGGCAACCATGGTTCTGTCCTTGAACTCTTCAGGCCCGATCGGATCTGGCGTTCCTTCGCCCGGCATCGGTCGAAGGTAACTCCACAAAGTCGCCGGGTCCACTAACGGCCCGCCTATTCCGATCGGACAGCGGCTAGGCCCAGCCGCACATATCGGGCGGCCAAAACGGCGTGGGGCGGCCCTGCTGGGGCCCAAACGAACATCCGGGGTGCCTGATCGATAGAAACTGGTCGTGCAATCGTCTTGCTTCATCTGCCCGACGGGCCGATACTTGAGAGTCGTGGAAATCGCCACCGAAGAATTTCGACAGACCAATGCCCGTCGGGGCGTCTCGCTGCTCATTGTGGTGGCGTTGGCGCTCCAGGTTGGCTTGGGGCTGGGTGAGAGTTCGGCGCTCCTCCGCGAATCGGCCGGGCAGACCCACGCGATCCGGGCGCTGGCCGAGGCGGTGGTTCGCTACGCGTCGAAGCCGGTTAAAGAACAAGAAGAAAGTCCGGCCCGCGTTTCGGCTCGCGAACTTGAGAAGTTGGCGGATCGAGGCCAACCCGAGTTGGCACGCGCCCAAGAGATGCCGCTGCGGATGCTGCTGATCGGGCTGCTTGCCTTGCCGCCCCCGGTTTGCTGAATTCGGGCAAGCGCGTCTTCAACCAATCTGGCACACGGCGATTCGTCGGACGCTTCATGCGGCTCCGGTGTTCGCCTCGATCACAATCAACGAACGGTCCTCGCACGGACGCCGGCCGAATGGGCCGCGCCGACGCAGGGACTTCAGGAAGGTTCTTCCATGGCAGAGCAAGGTATTCCGGTCGTCGGATGGGTTCTCAACAAGATCATCGGCACGCGAAATGACCGGTTCGTCAAGCGGTACACCAACCGCGTTGAACTCATCAATGCGCGTGAACCGGAGATGCGTCGCTTGACCGATCAGCAAATCCGCGGAAAGCTGGCGGAATTCCGCGCCCGCTTCGACAAGGGCGAACGCGAAGACAGTCTCATGGTGGAAGTCTTCGCGGTCGCACGCGAGGGGATGGATCGCGCGGTCGGCATCCGCAACATCTTCAATCCGGACGCCGGATTCGATCCGTCGAAACTCCCGCCCGAAGCCCGGGCGATGTACGACGGCGTGCAGGCTCATATCGCGACACTGCCGGATGCCGAGCCCAACGGCGATTTTCTTGGCTGCACGACTCCGATTCCTGCGTGGCGCTATGTCGATATTCCGGTGGAGCTGTACGAGGCGGTACGGGTTCTCTACCCGCAGAGCCGCCCGCCCTTCCGTGCGCGCCCGTTCGATGTGCAGTTGATCGGGTCCATGGTGCTCTGCCAGGGCAAGATCGCAGAAATGAAGACGGGCGAAGGCAAGACGATCGTGGCCCCGCTCGCCTGTTATATGGCCGCGGCGGAGCACTCCCGCGTGCACGTCGTCACCGTCAACGACTACCTGGTGCAGCGCGACCGAGACTGGACGTTCCCGTTCTTCTGGGCGCTCGGAATGACCGTGGGCGCCATCCACCCCATGCACATGCAGAACGAGGACGAGAAGCGCCGCATGTACCGGTGCGATGTGACCTACGGCACCACGGCGGAGTTCGGCTTCGATTATCTTCGCGACAACATGAAGCGGAGCGTTGATCAGCAGGTGCAGCGCCGGCGCCAGTTTGCCATCGTTGACGAGGTGGACAGCATCCTGATCGACGAGGCCCGCACGCCGCTGATCATCTCCGGCCAGGCCCACAACGACAAACCCCGCTATGAACTGGCGGATCGCCTCGCACGCCACCTGCTCGAAAAGCAAAAGCCCTGGGCCGAGCACGACGAACGGGTCAAGCACCTGCAGATGCGAGCAAAGGGGCTCGAAGGCGACATCCGGCAAGCCCGCGACAAGACCAAGATTCCGTCGCTTCAGGCCGAAATGAAAGAAGCCAATGCGGAGGCCGCTCGCGCGGAAATCGAGCGCAACAAGTTCCCGCAGTATTACGAGGTCATGCCCGAGCGCAAGCAGGCTTTCCTGACGCACGACGGCGTCGCGGAAGCGCAGCGCGTGGCCGGCATCGGCTCGTTCTACGTTGATGAGAACATGGACCTGCCGCACCTGGTTGAACAGTCGGTGCGGGCGCACGCCGTGTACCAGCGCGACAAGGACTACGTCGTCATCCCGCAGGAGGATCAGTACACCGGCCGGGCCCAGCCGGCCGTCGTGATCGTCGATACGAACACGGGTCGCCCGATGGTGGGGCGTCAGTGGTCCGATGGATTGCACCAGGCGGTCGAGTGCAAGGAAAAGGTGAATATCAAGGAGGAGACGCAGACCGTCGCCACCATCACCATCCAGAACTACTACAAGATGTACAAGCGCCTCGCCGGCATGACCGGTACGGCGGACACCGAGGCTCAGGAATTCCACGACATTTACAAACTTGATGTCGTCGCCATTCCCACCAACCGCCCGTTGGTGCGAGGCGATTACAACGATCTGGTGTTTCTGCCCGCCAAGGACAAGTGGAACTACATCACCGACGAGATCAAGGGCTTCCACGACGTCGGCAGGCCGATTCTGGTCGGCACCACCAGCGTCGAGAAGAGTGAGATGCTCGGCCAGATGCTGATGCGCAAGCACGGGGTGCCCCACGAGATTCTCAACGCCAAACAGCACGAACGTGAGGCGCACATCGTCGAGAATGCGGGTCAAATCGGCGCGGTCATGATCGCGACCAATATGGCCGGCCGCGGCACCGACATCAAGCTCGGCAAGGTCAGCCGCGAGCAGCTCCTCGACCATTGGCTGCGCCGGGGCCTTGCTCCGCGCACGCTCACGGTGGACGCCAGCGTTGAGCAATTGCGGGAGGCGATCTTCCGGAAGATCGCTCCGCAGGAGATCGACATCCGCAAGAAGGAAGCGGAAGAAATGCCGATCGCCGAACTCGAGCTCAAGTTACTGCGAGCCTGGGCGATGAAACACACCCTCGAATCGCCCAAAACGATCGAGAAACTGGACGCTCCGAAACTGCGGAAACTGCTGGACGAGTCCGGGCGATTCCTGCTGCACAACCTTCGCTGGTTTGAATCCATCGAGGACATGGGCGGCCTGCACGTGATCGGCACGGAGCGTCACGAGGCGCGGCGCATCGACAACCAGTTGAGAGGCCGATCCGGACGCCAGGGCGACAACGGCTCGAGCCGTTTCTTCGTCAGCCTCGAAGACGACCTGATGAAGATGTTCGCGGGCGAGACGACGATGAAGTTGCTCGGCCGCATGGGCATGAAGGAAGGCGAGTCGATCGAGCACTCCATGCTCAGCAAGAGCATCGAAAACGCCCAGCGGAAAGTGGAAGAGCGCAACTTCCAGATCCGCAAGCAGGTTCTCGAGTACGACGAGGTCATGGAGCACCAGCGTCAGACTTTCTACGGGCTCCGCCAGCGAGTGCTCGAAGGCCGCGACGTCAAGGGGCTGTTGCTCGAATGGATCCGCGAGAGCGTGCAGGATTCGGCGGGCGAATACCTCGACGCGGACTACACGGCGCAGTGCATCAGCGATTTCGCCAATGCCAAACTCGGCGTGAGCATTGACCCCAAACGCTTCAAGGGCAAAGAAGCGGTCGAAATGGATGGAATCATCCGTGAAGAGGCTCGGGCCGATGCCCGCCAGATGATCGAGATCACGCTGGGTGAGTACATGCCTGCCGAAGGTTCCGAGATCCAGATGGATTTCGACGCCAGCGGGCTGATCAACTGGGCGAAGAACCGGTTCGGCGTTGAGATTACCGAAGCCGAGTTGCACGGCGCCGACACCGGAAACCGCTACGCCATGGCCGATCGACTGCATGCCGCGGCGTGCGAAAAGATCGACGCGACGGATCTGAGCGGGCTGGAGCAGTATCTCCAGCCGGGCTACGGCGTCCAGCAGCTCATCAACTGGGCCAAGAGCAAACTGACAATCGATGTCACAGCGGAGGAAATCGCTGCCGCTCAAAAAGATCCGGAGCACCCACCGACCGAACTGATCATGAAGAAAGCAGAGGAGTTGTACCTCCAACGTGAAGTCGTCTACCCCGTCGAGATGACGATGGAAATCGGCATGATCATCGCCCGGCGAAGCCCGGCCGAAGCATTCGAATTTATCTCCAACTGGGCGAACCAGCGTCTGAACGCCGGCTGGACGCCCGAGCAAGTGCGCACCATGCCGCCCAACAAGGTGTTCGCTTCGCTTCGCGACCTGAGCGAAAAGTTTGTCAAGTCGGGCAAACTCGACCAGGAAATCGACGCGGCGCTCGCGATCCAGAACGACGACGAACTCGATGCCTATCTCAAACAGCGGTACAACGTCGATGTCGGCGTGACGGAACTGATGCGATTCCTCGAAGGCGAGGAAAGGGCCAACGCCGTCCGCTCACGCGTCGAGAACATCCTCCGCACCGAGCTCCTGCAACTCGAGCGGATGCTCTGTCTCGAGACGCTTGACTCGATTTGGAAGGATCACCTCTACGCCATGGATCAGTTGCGCGATTCCATCGGATTCCGGGCGTTCAGCCAGCTGGACCCCCGCACCGAATACAAGCGGGAAGGCAGCCGGATGTTCCGCGGAATGCTCAAGAGCATCCGCGAGCGCGTGACCGACATGGTCTTCAAGGCCAAACTGACCCCCCAACCCCCGCCGCCACCTCCGCAGCCCGTGCGGGCTCCTCAGGTGGGGCCGATGCCCATCATCAGCGGGCCGGGGCTTGACGGGGTCGGGGCCGGTGCCGGCGGTGGCAACCTCGCCTGAATCGGGAACCAAAGCGAAGGCCTCCCTGAGAAGGGAGGCCTTTTTCATGCGCCAAGTGTTTCGGCCATTGGGTTTAGGTAGCGGAGCTCTGACTCACTCAGCGATCACGCCTTCGGGCAGGCGAGTTGCCGCGAGGTACTTGCGAGCCCGGGACGATTTGTCCTTGCTGTCGATCATGCTTCCGTCAGCGCGATAGCGAATGACGCGACCAACCTTGCAGAGTTTCGCCAAGGCCTGATTGATGCTCGACTTGAGGCTGGCGGGCGCTGCGGAGGTTTCGTAACCGATGCTCTTGACCGCGTCGGCCAATTCGTCTGTTGTGAGCGGCTCGGCGAATCGATCCTGTTGCCAGACCGAGAGGATTGCTTCGCCGAGGTTCTTCGGTTCGGTGAAGTAGGCCGGTGAGCGGCCCGTTCGAGAAGGGGCCTGCGAACTGGCCTGCTTGACCCCGAGCAGCCCGTCGAAGGCCGCCATCTTGTCGCGGTTGGCCTTGAGCAAACGCTCCGCATACGCACGGATCGTGGCGACCTTTGCTTCCACTTCCGTCGCCACGGCGTCGTAGACCTTGCGGGCCTCGCGCTCGCGGACGCGCTCGTTCTCTATCCAGCGGGTCACGTTTTCGAGTGCGCCGCCGATCTCCGTGATAGTCATTTCCTGGATGGGCTTGGAATTATCGAAAGGCAGGCTGTTTTCCATGTTAATCGTCCTGGGGTCGAGCCGCAAAATGGTCGCGGCGACAAAGCAAATACTTTGCTTTGCACCGGTATTTCCTCTCAATGCGGCCTGAGGAGACAATCAAGATAGGCAAGCTCCCGGGCCAGCGTTACCGAAGTTGCATGAAGGCTTGCAAATCCGCGAATCCTCCGGTGGGCTCATAACGTATGGACTGGCGGGTGCGATTCGGGTTTCTTCCGGTCCGCAGAGTTCATGAAGCCGTCGAGAATTCCGAAGGCTTGGCTTTCCGTTTCGTCCGTCGTGGAGGTTTCTATGTCCGATTCCAGGCAGTCCAGCCGCCGCGCCGCGGGCTTCACGCTCATCGAGTTGCTCGTGGTCATCACGATCATCGCGATTCTTGTCAGCCTGACACTTGCAGCCGGGACCAAAGTCGTCTCCGTCGGACGCGAGCGCGGGACGCAGTGGGCGTTGCAGGCGCTCGACACGTCGGTGGGGGAGTACATCCAGGCGAACGGGGCAATCCCGGCTGCGACCGTTCGCGATCCGCTCAATGCGAACAAGCGTGTACCGATTATCGACGGCAGCATCGATGTCGGCGCGCCCACACTTCAGAAAATGGATTCGACCGCGTGGTACGTCTATCAGCTTCAGTCCGAGGGCAGTTCTGCGCTGGAAGCAATTCAGCAAATCGACCCGCGCCTTCGAAAGACCGGCATCGTCAAGACTGCGGACGCAAAATCGGACTTTGAGCACACCGGCGTACGTACAACCCAGATACTCGACGTCTGGGGTAATCCGATGCATTACGTGCACCCGCGCTTTGGCGGCATCCACGGAGTCGGAACGGGTACGACCGAGATTCTCACCGACGTGCTGGGCACGGCGCCGACTGGGATCCAATATGGTTTCAATCTATCGCTGATGACGGGTTTCAGCCGCGACCCCGCGCCTGTCAACCTTCCCACGGGAAAGACGCGAGCCGACTACAAGAACGACGCCGACGGCGGCACCGCCCCGAGCCGCCGACCCTATTTTTACTCCGCCGGACCCGATGGCGATCCGTCCACAACCGACGACAACGTCTACACGATCCGCCCGAATCTGCCCCGATAGCCTCGGGTTGCAGGCAATTGGTTTGCGCGGCTGTCGAATCAATTCTTTTCGTCCGATTGATCCGCCCACCCGTTCGGCGCTACGATCGCCCCACACCAGCGGGGTGTAGCGCAGCTTGGTAGCGCGTCTCGTTCGGGACGAGAAGGTCGCAGGTTCAAATCCTGTCACCCCGACTTGTTTCAGAGTAAAGCCCTTCGATGACGCATCGAAGGGCTTTCTCGTTGTGGGCAGCGAGACTTACGCAATGTCTTGCCGGTTCAAACGCCCGCGCCTAAGTGCTCGGATTCCCACGTTTTGAGCCCGACTGGTGCGAGGATTTGAACTTTTAACCCATCGCGTCCTTCGCATCGAGTGCGAGCTGCCGCTGGGTTTGTTGCGAGTGAGTCAACGAATTGGGTGCGACCGGCGTCCAGGCGCTGGCCGTTGAAGTCTTGCGCCGGATGTAGTCCCGTGTCTTTGTCTCCATGAGCGGGTCCACCATCTGCATGGCCTTGGCCTCGCCGATGGCTTGCTCAACGGGTACGCCCTTGTCGAGGGCCCGGTACGCGGCCCACCCCGGCCCGATGCGGTTGCCGGTGCGGCAGTGCAGCGCGGCGGTGTCGCCCTTCTCGTCGGCAGCCTTGATCGCGGCACGGGCCGAGTCGAGCAGTTCGTCGGTGATCTCCGCCGCGCCCGCGTACGGGAGGTTGCAGTAAGTCAGGCCGGTGCTGGCGGCTGCGGCCTGTTCGTTGTACTCCGGGTGCTCGGCGGGCTTGCGGAAGTTAATGACCACAGCCACACCGGCGGACTTGAGCCCGGCCAATTGCATGGCGTCGGGCTGCGTGAGCAGGAAGCGGTGCGGCACTCCGCCGATGGCGAGTTCCGGGGCCGGGAGCGGGTCACCGACCTTGAACTTAGAAGTTTGCCGCGGCGCAGCCTTGAAACCTTCACGCACGAATTCGCTGACACCCATCGCGTGCGAGCGGAGGAGGACGACGGCCTCGGGATCGGCGCTGCTCTCGACGATCCTCACGCCCTTGTCCGTTGGCGTCACCTCGATACTCACGGCCCCGTGCTTCTTGAAGAGTTCGGCGAAGACCGGGTCCCAGAAGCGAACCTGGGCACCGACCTTCATGCGGGCCTGCATCGCCTTGGAGTGCTCGATGATCTTCGCGGCGACGGCTGGGTCGTCGGACTCCGTGACGGCCTCGACGCCCGTCTCCGTGTGCCGAACTGTGCGGCGGATTTTGGTGTTTGCGCCTAGCAGTTCCTGCCACATGTCACGGTCTTTGGCGACCGAGTTCACGCCCGGGTACGAGTCGTTGGCGGGCGTTGTACTCGCGGGAGTCTGTGAGGAGGCGGGTTGCTCGGCTGAGGCGCTGGCCGACATCGACGACCCCACGCACGCGCCAAGGAGCCAGAGCGAAGCAAGGCAAGCACTCGCCAACGACGAAGCAGTTCTGTGTGAGCACTTGGACATGAGGAATCTCCAGGGTGGTGAGCGGTTTACTTCGACAGGCATCTCAGCAAGAGCGAGGGCTCACCGTGACGCAGGCTTGCAAGTCGATACTTTCAGGGGCACATAGAGGGGACACGTTCCGATCGCAGCGGTCATCAACATGATGACGCCGACCACCGTGGCAACGATCCCCCACAGTGAACCCGCCATCACGCTCAGTGCTGTGAACGCGAGCACAAGCGCGGCGATCCCGACGATGGCACGGAAGCCGCGATCAACCGAACCGACATTCTTGCAGAGAGCCATACGTCTGTACTCCAAAGAGTGCCCGCTGGCGGGCGAGTGAGATGAACGAAGCGAATTGGGGGTTCCCCCGATCAAATGCTAACCACATCGACCCGCACTGCACGAGCCGGCGCCCGCTGCGGCCTTGTTCCACGGCATCCATCCGATCATCGTGGCCAGCGCGCACGTCCCGCTCGCGCCGGCGAAGGTCAGCCCCGCGCCGAAGAAGGCGGGGATGCCGACAAAGCGTGGATCGACGAACCACGTCAGCGCGGACCCGGCGAGCACGCACAGGCCGATGACCAGTTGCACTTGGCGCATCACGCTGATCCCCGAGACCTTGGTGTTGAGTTCGACGGGGAGGTTGTCCTTCTTCCACGCCTCGATGCCGCCCGCGAGGGTGAAGACCGGCAGGCCTGACCCTGCGAGCGGCGCGGCGAGGCGGCAGGCGTCGGCGGAGCGGCGGCCGCTCTTGCACTGCAACACGATCCGCTGACCCGGCTTGGCCTTTGACAGTGCCTGCGCGGGGTCGAAGCGTGAGAGTGGGAGGAGCGTTGCGCCGGCGATGTGCTCACGGGCGAACTCGTCGGGCTCGCGCACGTCAATGAGGACCGCCTCGCCGCTGCGCAGCCACTGGCGGACTTGCGCGGGGGTGGCCTCGTGGAATGATGCGGACACCGATGGCGTGGACGCGGGCGTGTTGGTGCTGATCGGGCCGTTGTTGGCGATCGCGGTCATTGGTGGTTCCTTGCGAGTGCCTCTAGGCTTGGTGCCGCGCGGCGAGGGTGACGAATCGGAGTTGACGTTCTTTGGAGGCGAGAAGCCGGCTCAAGGTTCCCGGTCGGGCGCAGCGTTTGAAGACGCGCCAAGGGCGGCGGGAGCGGCGGGTCCGAAGACGCCCGGCATCACACGCGGGGCCTGCCGGACCAGGATGTACCCGGCCATCACGACCAGGAAGACCGCGAAGACCCGCTTGAGCGTCGCCTGATTGAGCCGGCCCGCCAGGGCATTGCCAATCAGGCTGCCCGAGATGCCGATGGCGATGAACACGCCGATAATGTTCCAATCGACGCGCAGGGCTGCGCCGCTACCCCCGGGCTGATCGCCCAGCATCGAGAGGTACTTGAGGAAACCCGTTGTGGAGTTGACAGCGATGATCGCCAGACTGGTGCCGATCGCCGAGGGCATGGGGAGTGTGCGCAGAAGCACGAGCACCGGGACGATGAGGAAACCGCCGCCCACCCCGACCAAGCCCGTCGTCAGCCCGAGACCGATGCCCTGCACCATGATGATCCAGAGCGGGCCGCGTGCGGGCGCAGCAGGCGGAGACAAAGACTCAGCAAGGGAAGCAGTGGGCGCAGGGCGCGACCTGAACATGAGTGTCGCCGCCGTCAGCATGAGCACCGAGAGCAGCACCAGTTGCACCGCGCCGGGGATGTACTTCGCCACGTGAGCACCTGCGTAGGTCCCCACGATGCCGGGCACCGCCAGGAGTACGGCGCTCCGAAAGTCTACCCGCTTCTGCATCGCGGCACGGATGACCCCGGCCATGGCGATGGCACCGACGATCGCCAGCGATTCCGCGATCGCGCTTTTCTCGTCGTGCCCGACGAGGTAGACCAGAATGGGCACTGTCAGAATCGCCCCGCCTGAGCCGAGCAGCCCCAGCGAAAGCCCGACCGCCGCAGCTCCGAGCCAAGCGAGGATCACGCGAATCCTCCCTCATCGGTTCCCCACGCTGGCGGACCACATGCCTTGGACCGAAGGTACGGTCCTGCTGAACGTGCCAAGTGACCGCGAGGAGCGCCAATTGGTTTACTGTACAACCGGCACCTTTGCCGCTTCCCATGCGAGCATTCCACCCGCGAGGTTCGTGACTTGGTACCCGTGACGTTGCAGGAGCGAGCATGCCGGCGCCGACCGCGCCCCGCTGCGGCAGTTGACCAGGATGGGCCGGTCCTTGGGCACCTCGGCGAGCCGTGACAGCAGTCGCGTGTGCGCGATGTTCGTGGCGCCGGGCAGATGCCCCTCGATGAACTCGGCCTTGCGGCGAGCATCCAGGACGAAGGGCTTGGTCGTGTCGAGCATGACCCGGGCCTCGCTCACAGTGACCTCCGCGGTCGGGACGAGTGTCCCGCCTGCCGCCTCGAACTGATCGAGTTTGTTTGCGTCGTACCAACCGCAGAACTTGTCCAATCCCACGCGGATCAGATCTCGCACGGCCTCGTCCACGCGCGACGGTTCGATGATGAGGTGGATCACATCGTGTTCGCCGATCAGCGAGCCCGCGTCGGTGTTGAACGTGTTGTTCAGCGGCAGGTGCAAAGCCCCAGGAAGATGACCCTGCCTGAACGCCGCCCACGGGCGGGTGTCAATGACCATCGCCTTCTTCTCGACGACTTTCTTCAGGTCGTCCACCGACAACTCGCGTGGCGTTGGGAGTCCGCCAAGCACTCTCGGTCCCACCTTGTTGTCTCGCTTCATGCGCGCAAAGTAGAGGGGTGGCTCCGGCTGGGCGTCGAGGATGAAGTCAACGAACTCCTGCTCGGTCTTGGCTGCCAGCACCGAGGCGTTGAACATCTTTTCATAGCCAACGGTGCTCTGGGGCACCGCACCCAGCGCCTTGCCGCACGCGCTCCCCGCGCCGTGCGCGGGCCACACCTGCAGGTAGTCGGGCCAGGCCATGAACTTCCGCACGGTCTGATAGAGCCGATGGGCCGATGGATCGGCCTTGCCCGCAAACCCCGCGGCGGACTCCAGCAGGTCGGGCCGGCCGAGATCGCCGACGAACACAAAGTCACCTGTCGCCACGCCCATGGGCTTGTCCGCGCCGCCGCCACGGTCGGTCACCATGAAGCAGAGGTGCTCGGGCGTGTGCCCAGGCGTGTGGACGGCTTTGAACTCGATGTTGCCGACCATGAACGTGTCGCCGTCCTTGAGCAGGCGGTAGTCGTACTCGCCGCCGCACATCTTCTTGTCAAGCCACTGGTACTTCCAGTCGGCGTCCCCCTCGTCGGAGACATAGACCTTCGCGCCCTTCTCGGCCAACTCTCGCCCGCCCGAGATGAAATCGGCGTGGATGTGCGTCTCCGCCACGGCGACGATCCGCAGACCGTTGGCGGCCGCGATCTTCTCGTAGCGGTCCACATCGCGCTCAGGGTCGATCACGATCGCTTCCCCGGTGCGTTGGCACCCGATCAGATACGCGGCCTCGGCCAGTTTGTCGTCATAGACCATTCGCAGGAACATGTGCGGCACTCCTTGGGAAGACACTCGCGGGTGGCACTCGACGGGAGAAGGCAGCGTGCCCGCGATCTTTGAGAGGCGTCGTGGAGCACGGAGGTTCCCGGTCAACATACCCCGCGACGATGACCGTCCGCTCGGCCGCCAGACGTTCTTCACGATGGGGCAGGGTGTGAAGGAACGCGGAGGTTGTCCCTCGGTCATTCACGATTTCACGCTCAGCAAAAGCCGCGTTTCTGGCTCCCAGAGGCGGATTCCTTGGACAAAAAGTTCAAACCGTGTCCTGTTACCCCGACTTTGAAAGCTTGATGGCCTCGGCAAGTGCCGAGGTCATCAGCGTTTATGGTCTAGTTCAACTGCGTCCTGTCACTCTGGCAGTTTCGGGCCGAGTTTGAACTTTCTGGCCGCTTGCTGCCCGCTCGGCCAGCGAAATAGCGAGATCGCTCATTGCTACTTCCCGCGCTCGGTCATCACGTGGTAGTGCGGGTCTTCGCTGATGTTGGCCTCGACCAGATCGCCGGCCTTGTCGAGCATTTTGCGGCAGTCCTCTGACAGGTGGCGTAGGTGCAGGCGCTTGCCGAGCTTCTCGTAACGCTCTGCGAGGGCGTTGATGGCTTCGAGGGCCGACTGGTCGTAGACGCGGCTGAAGTAGAAGTCGATCACCACGTCCTGCGGGTCGTCATTCGGCGTGAACAGGTCGCGGAAGCGCGTCACGCTGCCGAAGAAGACCACGCCGTGCAACTGGTAGACCTTGCTCCCCTGCTCGTTGAACTTCACATCCGCGATCAGGTGCTTGCTCTTGTTCCACGCGAAGACCAGCGCGCTGAGGGCGACGCCCAGGATCACGGCGGTGGCGAGGTCGTGCATGACCACGGTGTACGCCGCAACCACGAGCATCACGAGCAGTTCGGCGAAGGGGATCCGCCGCCACGTCTGGAGCGTGGCCCACTCGAAGGTTCCGATCACTACCATGAACATGACGCCCACCAGGGCCGCCATCGGCACCGCCTCTATGTAGGGCGCAAGGAAGAGAATGAACAGCAGCAGCGCGACGGCGGCGGTGATGCCCGAGAGCCGCCCGCGTCCGCCCGACTTCACGTTGATGAGCGACTGGCCGATCATGGCGCACCCGCCCATGCCCCCGAAGATTCCACATGCGACGTTGGCGACTCCCTGTCCGATGCACTCGCGGTTGCTCTTGCCCCGCGTTTCTGTCAGTTCATCCACGAGCGTCAGCGTCATCAGTGATTCGATCAGCCCCACGCCCGCCAGGATGAGCGAAAACGGCAGGATGATCCAGAGCGTGGCGAGATTCATCGGCGGCAAAGTGAAGTCCCACCATGCGGGTCGAGGCAATCCGCCCGCGATACCGACCTTGGCCACATCCACCGAGGCGATGGCGGCGGCGGCTTCAGAGTGCGTGAGGGGCGCAACGGGACCGGGGTGCGCCGGAGCGGCGACCACGCCTGCGGGGAGCCCGTCCTTCGCAGATTCCAGCACTGCGGCGTCCTTGACCTTTTGAGCGTCTTTCACCGCCGCGGCTCGCGTGCTGTCCACGAGCATGTCCTTGACCGTGAGCAGCGGGCGCGGCTCGCCCGCCTTTGCTCCGGCGTTGATCGCGTAGGCCGCCAACGCGACCGCGAGGATCGCCGCCAGCGACGACGGCACGGCCTTGGTGAGCCGGGGCAGAAAGGCGATGATCGCCATCGTGAGCGCGACGAAACCGAGCATCATCCACAGCCGCGTGCCTGCGAGGAACGCCATCGCGCCCGAGGCGTCCAGCGTCTTGAACGAGCCCAACTGCGCCATCAGGATGACCACCGCCAGCCCGTTGACGAAGCCGAGCATGACGGGGTGGGGCACGATGCGGATGAGCTTGCCGAGTCGGCATACGCCCACGAGGATTTGCAGCACGCCGCAGAGCACCGCGGCGGGGAACAGGTAACCGATGCCGTGGTTGGCCACCAGCGACACGACCACGACGCCCATCGCGCCCGTCGCCCCCGAGATCATTCCGGGCCGTCCGCCCAGGATCGACGTGAGCAGGCAGATGATGAACGCGGCGTACAAGCCCACCAGCGGCGGCACTCCCGCGAGGAACGCGAAGGCGACGGCCTCGGGCACCAGCGCGAGCGCGACGGTCAAGCCGGAAAGAATGTCGGCCTTGGGCGAGCCGGAAAGGCCGGAGCGCAGGTCAATGAACTTGTGGCCGACGGAGAGGAACTTGGGAAGGCGGATCGTGATCTCGGGCATGAAGTACCTTGAATGACAGTAGAGAACAGTCCGACCGCAGTTAGCCCGGAGGACGGTGATAAGCCGCTCGGGCCGCGGAGTGGACGCTCTGATGTTAAAAAATGGGATGGAACCAGACCGCAGCGGAGAGTCAGAATCAGGTCACGGGGGTGTGACGGGCTGCATCATGGTGGTCGTTCCAGTGGTCGGCTTCAAACGCGTCAAGCGTTGAGTGCGGGTAGTGTAGGCTATCGGTGTAGCACAGGCACTCCGCCCACTTCATTCGGCCTTGGCGTTCAGCAAACGGCGTATGCCTGACTCCCACATCCTAACGCTTTCCAAGAAAAGTTCTATTGGTGTACTGTCACCCCGATTTGTTTGAGAGTAAAGCCCTTCGACGAGCACGTCGTAGGGCTTTCTCGTTACAGGGACAAGGAGTTGGACCGTGAAAGTGGCGGTTCAAACACCGATTGCAGACCATCTCAAATCGGGCCAATTTGGGCGGACTGTTTGCAGGATTTGAACTACTTCACGCCTGAGCAGCGAAACAAGCGGTCAAGCTGATTGAGCTCGATACACCGTCGAACGACTTCGGCGTCGATACCGGCCCGCGCGCGTACGCACCTTTGTCGGAGGCTCACACCGGATCACTTGCTCCGGGACGGGTCTCTCAGCGGCGATACAGTGTCCCCGATCGGTGCAGGAGACGGAATGCACCCGCGATCGACCAGCAAACTGAGACCGACCTTGAAAACCGCGCTTCGCACCTTCTTCGCCACCGCGCTCATTGGCGTGCTGGGCATCACCCTTGTCGGTTGCGCGACTCCCCATTCGCAGCCCGCACCGGCGCAGCAAGGCTCCGCAACCAGTGTCAAGGTGACGCAAGAGACCTACTGCCGGGCGGAAACGGATCGCTCGTTCGCCAACATCGCCAAGATGGCTGGCGGCGTGAATCGCCTCTACCCCTTCCGCAACGTCACCCCGCTCGACCACCAAACGGTCGTCCGCATGAACAAAGACACGCTCTACTCCATGGGTGTTGTGGACACGTCCAAAGGGGCCACGATCACGGTGCCGGAAATGCCAGCAGGCCGCTATTTTTCCGTGCTGTTGGTCGACAACGACCACTATTGCCCCGGCGTCATCTATACCGCCGGCGTGCACGAGCTGCCCAAGGACACCAAATACCTCGGCATTGGTGTCCGAATCCAGTTGTTGAAGCCGAGCGACCCGGCGGACGTTGCGCTGGTCAACAAACTCCAGGACCAGTTTGTAATCAAGGCCGGCAGCGCCGATGCCCTCCCCGAATCGAAGTGGGACAAGACGTCGTTGGAAGAACTGACGGCGAATTACAACGCAGAGTTCGCCAAGTTTGCCAAGTACCCGGACGGCTCCATGGGGCCGCGCGGGAGGGCCAACGAAACGATGCGGCACCTCGCCTGCGCCGGGGCGTGGGGACTTTTCCCGAACAACGACGCGGTGTACATCAACTACAACGGCCATCTGCCAGCCGACAATTGTTACTGCGCCACCTACCAGGTGCCCGAGAACACGGCGTTCTGGTCTATCACCATGTATGGCGCCGACGGCTACCTGAAGAGCGAGAACAGCATCCTCAACAAGTTCAACACGACGATGAACGCTGACAGCACGTTCACAGTTCATTTCGGGTCGAAGGAAGCCTGCGGCGATGTGCCCAACCGGCTGGACGTGAGCGAAGGCTGGAACTTCCTCATGCGCGTTTATCGCCCCGGCCAGTCCGTCCTGAATGGCAGCTACAAACTGCCGGATGCCGCCCCCTGCAAGTGACGTGACTGGATAGATATCATGACCATGAAAACCACCCTCGGAATCGCCGCGCTCGTTGTCGCAGTGGCCATTACGTTCGCCCGGGCGGCGGACGTTACTCCCGCCGAAGCCCGCGCCATCGCGAAGGAAGCCTACATCTACGGCTTCCCGATGGTGGATAATCTGCGGGTGCAATATTCCTACTTCACCGACAAGGGGAGCTTGGAATACAAGGCACCTTATAACACGCTGTTCAACATCCCGCGTGTTTTCACGCCCGACGACAAAGCCATCCAGACGCCCAACTCGGACACGCCCTATTCCTGGATCGGCTTGGATCTGCGCGCCGAACCCATCGTGTTCACCGTGCCGCCCATCCCCAAAGAGCGGTATTGGAGCTTCCAGTTGTACGACCTCTACACTCACAGCGCCGACTACCTCGGCAGCCGCGCCACGGGCAACGACGGCGGAAACTTCATGTTCGCCGGCCCCAGCTGGCAGGGTGAGACACCCAAAGGGATCACTAGGGTGATCCGGTGCGAGACCGCCATCGCCTCGGGGCAGTTCCGCACGCAGTTGTTCAATCCGGCCGACCTCGACAACGTCAAGGCGATTCAGAAGCAATACATCGTGAAACCGCTCTCGGCGTTCCTCGGGCAGCCTGTACCCGCGGCCGCACCGGCGATCAAGTTCCCAAAGCCGCTCACCCCCGACGCGCAGAAAACCTCGCTCGAGTTCTTCAACCTGCTGAACTTCTACATGCAGTTCTGCCCGACCCATGCGTCGGAGAAAGAACTCATGGCCCGATTCGCCAAGATCGGTGTGGGCGCAGGCCAAAACTTTGATGCCAGCAAGCTCTCGCCCGAAATGAAGCAGGCGATTGAGGCCGGCATGGCTGATGCCTGGGAGGAGGCGGACCGCCAGAAGCAGCGGGTGATCAAGGGCGAGATTGCCTCCGGCGACGTCTTTGGCACGCGGAACTACCTGAAGAACAACTACACGTACCGCATGCTGGCCGCCGCGCTTGGTATCTACGGCAACACGAAAGAGGAGGCGATGTACCCCGCCTACTACGCGGATGGGGCCGGGCAGAAACTGGACGGTGCCAACCGCTACACCCTGCGCTTTGCGCCGGGCCAGTTGCCACCGGTCAACTCATTCTGGTCGCTGACGATGTATGAGATGCCGGCGAGCCTGCTCGTGGCCAATCCGCTCAACCGATACCTGCTCAACTCCACGATGCTGTCGCAGTTCAAGAAAGATGCCGATGGCGGGCTGACGTTTCTCATCCAGAACGAATCCCCCGGCGACGACAAGGAAGCCAACTGGCTGCCAGCGCCCAAAGGCCCGTTCTCCCTCATGATGCGTCTCTACTGGCCGAAGGCCGAAGCGTTGGAAGGCAAGTGGACTGCGCCGCCCCTCGTGAAGGTGAAGTGACCTCTGTCATCAGACATGCCCCGCCCCCTGGCCCAATGGCGGCGGTGCGGATTCGCATGACAGGCGGTAGTTGCCTCCGATGTAGTCCGGATGGCTCAGCACATTTGCGTAGTTGCCGCCGCCAGCAAACGCCGGACTCCAGGCTCCCACGCCCTAACGCCGGCCAAGAAGAGTTCTATTGGTGTACTGTCAACCCGATTGAAATAGGAACGCCCGTGAGCCTCGGCTTGCGGGCGTTTGCGTTGCGTTTGCCAATTTGATGTCATTGGGAAGATGCCGTCGTGAATGCGAGTTGCAGATTCAATGCGACTACTTCACAGCGCCCATTTTGGCCCGAATCTCTTCTTCGAAGTTCACAATCAAGTCAATCTTGTTCACCCGCTCGTTCTCTCCTTCCAAGATGACCATCAGACGCCCGTCCGGCGACCACGAGAAGCTTCGCGTCTTCAGGTCTTTAATGCTGTACAGCACTTTCGGCAGCGACGCGGAGAATGTCGGTTCGGTCTTCACGTCAACACCCATGACCTGCTTGTCGCCGTCGATGAAGCGTATCTCCTTGCCGTCCGCGCTCCACCAGACGCCGCCATCATGTCCGCTCGTCGAGATCTGCACGCGCCCGCTCGCGGCATCTTTCGCGCCAGACCCTGCGCCGGTGAAGCGCTGCGCGTACAACTCGTGCCGCCCGGACTCAACCGAGCAGAACACCACCCACTTGCCGTCGGGCGAAAACCGCAGCGCGTGTTCATCGGCCGGCGAGTTCAAGTATGGTGTGGCTTTCCACTCTGTGCTGTCCGGTTCCTGCTCCAGCATCAGCACATCACTCTTGTTGGTCTTGATGTCGGACTGGACGATCGCCAGGATCTTGCCATCGGGTGACCACGCACTGGGAGCCACAAACAGCTGTTGAGCGATCGGGGTCGCAAACATCTTCGCGGCTCCGCCCGAAGGGACTGCCGGTCGCTCCCAGATCGAAAACTCTTCGTTCGTAAAGGTGCTGTACGCGATCCGCCGCCCGTCGTTGCTCCACATCATGCTGTCCGTCATGCCCTCGACCGGGAGCCGTGTCGTGGTCTTGCGTTTCAAATCTTGTATCCACACTTGAGTACCCAGATCGTCCGGGCTGGTACTTTCTTGCGTGGCGAGTACGCGCTCGCCGTCCGGTGATATCGAAATGCCTGAATAGGAACGCGCCGTCGCGGTGACCGGCTGAGGCTGACCCTTCTCATCGATCCAGGCGAGGCGTCGATCGACGGTGGCGGACGCCTGCGCGGCCATCGCGAGCGTGCCGCTTGGAGAGAGATCGAACCTGTTGACCTGGCCGCCGTTCCACACAGTGACGGGGTCTCCGAGGGTGCGCAGCGTGCCGGGATCAAACCGCACCGCGACCAGTCCGGAGAGGTCGCTTCTGGACGCAACGAGAAAATGCTCTACCTCCTTGCCTGCTGCCTTCGAGACAGTCACAAGTTGCGCCGATCCGGCGTCGGTGAGCACCACCGTCCGCTTTCCCGAGGCGAGATCGATCACCTCGGTATTGACCTTGACCTTCTCGCCCGAAAGCACAACATCCGTCGCCAACATGGAACGCCCCGCAACCAGAGGGCGAAAGTCTTGCCAAATCTCAAGACCCTGGGCACCATCCGCACGAAGGAGTACCCGCGACTCGCCTTCCGAGGCGGAAACGGTGTAGATCGTCGTATTCAGACTTGCCGCAAACACAAGCTCCCGATCCGACGACCAGCCCAAAGAGAACCATGAACCCTGGGTGAGTTCGCAAACGCTTTGTGGTTTGCCCGAGGGTCGCCCGTTCTCGAGCGCGACCTTCTTGAGGGCGAACTTGGTGCCGGCACGGTCTTTGGCGGCGGCAAAGGCGACCCAGCGCCCGTCTGCTGACAGTGCGGCGTTCCTCGCTCCCTCTGTGCCTTCGATCACGGTGGTTTCATCGCGGTCGAGCCGACGCACCACCAGCACGCCTTGGGGCTTGGCACTCTCAAATTCCAATTCGGGCCAAGCTGTGTACACCAAGAACTTCGCGTCCGGAGGTACTGACGAGCCCGCTATACGGCGGTTTGCTGGGCAGACTCGTTGAGACGTAGAAAGTCTGCGGTGGAGCAACGGGCGCGGAGGGCGGTCGGGGCGTGAACTGGCTCGCCAGCAACCAGCCGATCCCTCCGGCCAGGAGCGTGAGAGCGCACGCCGCGCCGACCGCCAGAGATCGCGAGGTCTTGCGCACGCCCGGCGCCGCGGCGGCCGAGAGCCACTCCTGTCCGCCAATGGCGCGCTCGAGTTCCAGCCGAGCGTCGCCAATATCGTGGAGACGGTCCTTGCGGTCTTTGGCGAGGCAGTTGGTGAGGAGGTCGCGTACGCGGCGGGGCGTGCCGGGCGGAAGCAGGCTTAGGTCCGACTCCTTGTGCAGGGTGGCCCCGATGGCGTCGGCGACGGTCTCGCCTCTGAACGGCTGCGCGCCCGTCAACATCTCGTAGAGCACGCAGCCGAACGAGAAAATGTCGGAGCGCTTGTCGACTGGCTTGCCTCGGGCCTGCTCGGGGGACATGTACCCGGCGGTGCCCATGATGACGCCGGGGATCGTCGGACTGTGTGCGAAACGCGCGGGCGAAATGACGGTCGGCGAGTCCGTTGCAACCGGCGCCGTGGTTGTCGACGGCTTGCCGTCGGCTGTCCTCGCCAGACCAAAATCCAGCACCTTGACCACGCCGTCGGGCGTGACCATGACGTTGCCGGGCTTGAGATCCCGGTGGATGACGCCCTTTTCGTGTGCGACCTCGAGCGCCGTGGCGATCTGCCTCGCCAGGTTCAGCGACTCATCGATCGGCATCGGTCCTTTGGCCAGCCAGTCGGCGAGTGATTCCCCCGCGACATATTCCAGAATCAGATACTGGTGCCCGTTCGCTTCCTCAAGCCCGTAAATTGCGGCAATGCCCGGATGGTTGAGCGACGCGAGTACTTTGGCCTCGTGCTGGAAGCGTGCGAGGCGATCGGGATCGCCCGCGAAGTCAGCGGACAAGGCCTTGATCGCGATCTGCCGGTCCAGTTTGTTGTCGGTGGCGAGGTACACCACGCCCATGCCGCCACGGCCGAGTTCACGTTCGATGTTGAATGGGCCAATGGCGGCTGGGTGCATGAGCGGGGAGTGTACAAGTTGAAAGAGTCATCGTGTCCTGGCAAGCCCGTCTGGGGCCAGCGGACGCGAAGTCCCAGCTCCGTTACCCGAGCGCTTTTCAAGAAAAGTTCTATTGGTGTACTGTCACCCCGTTTGAAATACGAAACACCTCGCCCACCGGGGGAGGTGTTTTACGTAGGGTTCGAATTCCACGCGCGAGGCAGTGCGATCGCGGAGGCGACAGGGCACGGGCTTCGCTCCCCTCACCTCGATTTGCGTGTTTTCCGCCAGGTGCTTGACTTTGCGTTTCCCTCCCGTGTGAGAACCGCGCGGCCCGAAACCCTCTTCGTTGGTCGTCATGCCAACTGCAGGCTGGAAGCCGTTTGAGTCGCGCAACCTCACCAGCACCACTTATTTGGGGTTGGTGCAAGGCGTCCTGTCAGGCCCGCGTCGCTATCGGCGAGCGGCGATGTGGACCTGAGTCCGCCGGGCAGTCCCGAGAGCCGCCTGTGGTACGACCAGTGATCACCAACTTCTTTTCTGCGGGCTGGAAAGTAAGACTTGATCCCAACCTCCCGCGGCTCGGCCCGACCGGCGTAATCGATGCCATTGTCGCGTTCAAGTACCACGCCGAGGTGTACTAGGTCACAGCCTCTCCGGCAATGGCGATGGTCCACATCCCGTAGACTTTTCCATGGCCCGTGAAGGCCCATCCCGGTTCCACACGACTCACTGGAGCCTGATCGCCGCGCTCCCCGGACGGAATGGCGATCCCCAGGCCAGCCGTGCCCGCGAAGCCCTTGAGCATCTTTGTAATGCATACTGGCGTCCGCTATACGCTTTCGCGCGTCACAGCGGGCACACAGCCGAGGATGCTCAAGACGTCACCCAAGCCTTCCTCGCCAAGGTCATCGAAACGGGTGGTCTGGGCGGCGCCAACCCGGACCGCGGACGCTTCCGTTCTTATCTGCTTGGCGCGATGAAGCACTTCATGGCCCATGAACGGGACCGGGACCGGGCCCGCAAACGTGGTGGCGGGCTGCGCTTTGCGGCACGCGACTTTGCCGAGATTGAATCCCGAATCGCCACTCACGCCCACACAACGACAGATGCGGACCGAGCATTTGACCGCGACTGGGCCCACGAGACGACCGCCGCCGCGCTCCGGCAACTCGGAGCTGAGTGGGCGGACCGCGGACGGGCGGACCAGTTCGAGGTTCTGTGCCCCGTGCTGACAGGCGAGGGGTACGTCCGGTCAGAATTGGCTGCCAGACTCGGCATGTCCGAGAACGCAGTCACCGTCGCGATCCACCGGATCCGTCAGCGGTACGGGGCCTTGGTCCGCGAGGCGGTGGCCCGGACCATTGCCGATGAGGCGGAGATCGACGCTGAAATGCGGTATCTGGTCGGCGTACTGAGAGAAAAATAAGGTACCGGATGTAATTCTGAACGACGGCTCCGTCAAGAAAGGTGGTGAACCAATCTCTTCAGGAGGCCCATGACAAGCGGAATAACCCAACCAACGTGCCCCAACTGTGGTGCGGCCCTAACCAGCGCACGCACGCAAGCGCTTTGCCCGGCCTGCCTGATGTCGGGGGTGCTTCAAGCCGACGCTGAGATCCTCCCGGTCGATCACGAAGGGGAGACACAATCCATTGTCTCTCCGCAAAGTGCGCGCAGCCGCGTGCGGCCGGCCTTCCAACTCCCCCGTGAGCTTGGCGAGTACACATTGCTTTCCCTGCTCGGACAGGGCGGGATGGGCATGGTATTCGAGGCCGAGCAGCGATCGACCGGCCGCCGCCTCGCCCTGAAGCTGCTCGACCAGCGCCTGGATTCACCCGAGATGCGTCGCCGATTCCTTCGGGAAGGCCGGCTCGCCGCTCGCGTAAACCACCCAGCGATTCTGTACGTGTTCGGAAGCGAGGAGATTGACGGGATACCGGTGATCACCATGGAGATTGCGCCATGCGGCACCCTGCAGGATGCGCTCGATCGACGCGGACCGCTGCCCGTTGCAGACGCGGTTGACGCCGTCCTAAACATGATCGATGGGCTCGAAGCGGCTCTTGAGCGCGGGGTTTTGCATCGCGACATCAAGCCGTCGAACTGCTTCGTCTCACCTGACGGCGCGGTCAAAGTCGGTGACTTCGGGCTTTCCGTCTCGACCTTGCCCTCCGCAGACACGTTCATGACCCAGACGGGCAAAGTCATGGGCACGCCAGCATTTGCCTCGCCCGAGCAACTTCGTGGCGACGAGGTTGATATCCGCTCGGACATCTATTCTGTTGGCGCGACGCTGTTTACTCTGCTCACCGCCCGCGCGGCATTCGAGGGTGACAACGCCGTACAAGTGGTTGCCAATGTCATCGATAGCCCGCCGGCCGCAATCTCGCGGTTTCGCGACGATCTGCCCCCCGGTTTGGAGCGCGTTGTGGCGCGCTGCCTCGCCAAGGAGCCGGCGGGCCGGTACGCGGACTATGCCGCGCTCCGCAATGCTCTGCTGCCGTTCAGTTCGATCGTTCCCGAACCGGCGATGCAGTCACAGCGCACCGCCGCAGGTTGGATCGATTACTTGACGGCTTTCCTGCCGGCGTATGCGGTGCTCATGATCACCGTCGGACCGAAGGCGCTGTTCATCCGACCGCTGTACGAGCTGACGTTCGCGGCGTGGCAATACCACCTGCTGCTCCTTGCGATCGGGTTCCTCTACTTCGCCGTCGCCGAAGGCATCTGGGGCGCTGGCCTTGGCAAGTGGATCATGAACCTTCGGGTGGTCGGCAAGAATGGTCGCGCACCGGGTGTGGGCCGAGCTTTGCTCCGCGTTTTCGTCCCGATCGCGTTCATCGAAAGCGTGCGCATACCACTTTCCATCGCCACGCTCCCTGAGGGCGCCTGGTCCGCGTTCAATGCGTTCGTGCCTACTGGTATTTCGATCGCTTGCCCCTGGTTGGTCGTCTTGCTCTGGATCCCGGCACGCCGCGGCAACGGGTTCGCCACAGTTTGGGACCTTGCGACCGGCACCCGAGTGGTCGTCCGTCCGCGTGGAAACCGCCGCCCCGTCGACGGGCGAGGGGCCTACGCCGGGGCTATCACGGAATCGGCCGACGAACAAGCCCGTCGCGTTGGTCTGTTCCGCGTGATCTCGGAGATCGAGGCCGGGGATTGGCTGTTGGCCGACGACCCGGTGCTGCGTCGCCAGGCGTGGCTCCTCCGTCGCGTGGGGAACCCGCTGTCCGAGGCTCGTCGGGCTGTGGCACGCCCTGGCCGCCCGCGCTGGCTGCAAGAGATTGAAACCAATGGTGAGGTCTGGGACGTCTACGAAGCATCGCGCGGCACGCCGCTTTCCGAGCGGCTCGCCCACGGTCCCGTGCCCTGGTCCACGATGCGGTATTGGCTCTACGACCTCGCCGCGGAGCTGTGGGCCGCGCAGCGCGATGGCACACTCCCGCTGGCCTGCGGGCTCGACAATGTCTGGATCACCGACGATGGACGCGCCGTTCTGCTCGACGCACCCTGGCCGCGCAGGCCCGAATGGGACGCGGCGCACGCCGAGCCGATTCCCGTGGACAGTCTCTCAGCGCAGCAGCGATTCTTGCGGGCCCTCGCCGATCACGTTGACCCGTTGAGTGTCCCGCTTCATGCCCAGCCGGCCCTACAGAACCTCCGCTCGGGGTCGTTTGAAAAGCTCACATTCCTGACGGGAACACTCCGAGGCCTGCTGAACAAGCCGGCCGACGTGAGCCAGAGCCTCCGCGCTGCGTCACTCGTGGTCATCCCAGGCTACGCCTGGATCGCAACGTTCGTCGGCATCGGCAGCAACACCGACCCGTCTGTTGAGCCCATCGTCTGGGTTGGGCGAGTCGCCATCGCCGGGCTGGTGATGATGAACATCATCGCCTTCTTCGACGTCACCCTCGCATTCTGGCGCAAGTCGACGGGGCTGACCACTTTCGGTCTTGAGGTCGTGACCGAAACCGGCCGGGCTTCCCGCGCCCGCATGCTCGCCCGTAGCGCGATCATGTGGCTGCCGGTGCTTGCGCCCACAGGTGTGCTCGGAGCAATCGCGCTGGCCAACGGGACCTGGATCGACTTCCATGCGGCAGCCAGTGTCGGCGCGGTTACACTCGCGGGCGCTGGCGTCTTTGTCGTTTCAGCCATCGTGAACCCCACCCGCGGCCTGCACGATCTGCTCGCCGGTGTGTGGATTGGACGGCGCTGACCAGCCCCTTCTGATCAGCCACATCTGATCGAAGATCGCGTTGCGTTCCCGATCGACCGGGGGCAAGCGGAAGGGTCCAGACCCCGCGCGGCATCACCCATGGTCCGTTCCCCCAAGTCGTGGCAAGTCATGCCTGACTTCGAGGTTCTGCTGCAGCCTATCCACAAGCGTGCCCGCGCGCGCATCCAATGGGTCTCTATCCGTCGCCGCGGGGATGGTTCGCCGCACCGCGTCTTCGAGGGCAAGGGCTTGGTGCAAGAGCACACGCCGGCGCTGGGGACCCTGCGTGCGATCCTCCAGAAGCTCGATCGCCGCCAGCAGCCGCACCAGCACCGCAATGTTGCCAGCGGCGTTTTGGCGGATCTGGTCATAGCACAGATCCACCAGCTCTTCGAAGGTCTCGCCGCGGGTTATGACGCGCAGTTTGCGCTCGTCAAATCGCCAGGGCGATTCAATCTGTCGGGTGCTCAGTCGAACCGCGATCGCGGTGAGGTAGTCGAGCGCCATGACCGCGGTCGTGGTGTCATTGATACCAGGCGACAGCGCCTTCAGCGCGATATCAACAATTTGGCGAATACCGAACGCTGCATCCTGTTCGGTCGTCCGTTGCGGGGCGATGGCGTAAGCCGCCGCCAGCCGATCGAAGGTCTCGGCGGGTGGCTCGTGAGCAGCAAGTACTGAAATGAAAGGCAGATCCTGTATGACGAAGTCACCAATGCGAAACTCCATGCGAACCACGGCGTCGAGTTTACGCGCGACATCCAACATAACTTCGGGATCGACACGCTGGAGGTAGCCGGTACGACCCGCGGCAACCGGCCACCATCGCCGATTCGGATCGCCTTGTGTCGGGTCGGGCGTCGAGACGGACATCCCTTCCTGGCCCACGCCCTCAGGAAACGCGTCGTCGATGCGTCGGATCGTTTCTTCGGCCACGCGGGCGAGGATTTGCGATGCTTGAATCAACATCGCGATATGGTGAATGAAGTAGATGAAGTAGCCGATGCCGACGAACGCGAGCACGACGCCGCCGAGAACTGCCAGCGACGGAACAAACTCAGTCGTTTGCCCTTCGCGGATAGTCCGCAACACAACGAGGCAATACGCAAAGATGCCGACGAACACGCCCAAGACCGTCTGATTGGTCCGATCGGTCATGAAGTTGCGCAGAACCCGCGAGGTGTATTGGCTCGAGGCTAGAGACAGCGCGACAAGCGTGATCGAGAACACCACGCCCGCCACGGTGATCATCGAGCCCGCGACCGTCGCGAGCATTCCTCGCGACCCGGCAGCGCCGGCCCCGAACAGCCGCGGCCAGGAGTCGAACATGTTGCTGTCGATTCTCGCGTCAACTTCGATCAGCGAGACGGCAAGTGCTACTGCAAGCAGGACAATGATGCCTGGCACGAACCAAAGACTCGTCCGGACCGAATGCCATAGATGGAGAAATCGTGTCATGCCGTCCCGTGCCGAAAATTTGGTCGCAATATTTGCCGAGTGCAGAGTATTCACTCACTCGCTTCGCGCGGCGTAGACCGGAGGAACATTTGTCCGGTGCAGAATTGGTCATGAAGGATCGTGCCCGTCGAGGGCGCGTGCGTTCGCGGCTACGACGTCAGCATGCTTTGTGCAACGGCCTCTGCAATCTTGATGCCGTCGACGCCGGCAGACAAGATCCCGCCCGCGTAGCCGGCGCCCTCGCCGGCGGGGAACAGGCCCTTGGTATTGAGGCTCTGAAAGTTCTCGTCGCGTTTGATGCGGATGGGTGACGAGGTACGTGTTTCAACTCCCGTGAGCACCGCGTCGTCCATGTCAAAGCCGCGCAACTGGTGACCGAACTTCGTGAGTGCTTCACGGATCGCGACGATGGCGTAACCGGGAAGGCACGGCGTGAGATCGGTGGGAAGCACGCTCGGCTTATACGATGGGATGACGCTGCCGAGAGCAGTGCTGGGGCGGCGGGCGAGAAAATCGCCCACGCGCTGGGCGGGCGCCGCATAGGTACTTCCGCCGGCAACGAACGCGGCCGATTCCCACTTGCGTTGAAATGCGACGCCCGCGAGCGGGCCGTCCGGATAGTCCTTTTCCGGCGTGATGCCCACGACGATTCCCGCATTCGCGTTGCGCTCCGAACGCGAGTACTGACTCATGCCGTTGGTGACGACGCGGCCCTCTTCCGAGGTGGCGGCGACGACCGTACCGCCGGGACACATGCAGAAACTGTAAACATCCCGCCCGTTCTTGGCGTGGTGCACAAGTTTGTAGTCCGCAGCGCCGAGGATGGGGTTGCCCGCGTTCCTGCCGAACCGCGCCGTATCAATGATCGATTGCGGATGTTCGATTCGAAAACCCAGGGAGAATGGCTTGGCCTCGATGTACACGCCGCGGTCGTGCAGCATCTGGAAGGTGTCACGCGAACTGTGGCCGATGGCGAGCACGACGTGATCGGATGCGATGCGTTCGCCACTCGCGAGCATGACACCCCGCAATTGTCGCGTGGCGTTGGCGCATGACTCGATATCCAGGTCGGTCACGCGAGATTCAAACCGGTACTCGCCGCCAAGTGATTCGATGGTGGCCCGCATGTTCTCCACCATTTTGACAAGGCGAAAAGTGCCGATATGCGGATGCGCCTCGGTCAGGATTTCCGGCGGCGCCGCGGCTTTCACAAATTCGGTCAAGACTTTGCGCCCAAGATGCCGCGGATCCTTAATCTGGCTGTACAACTTGCCATCCGAAAAGGTTCCCGCGCCGCCCTCGCCGTACTGCACGTTTGATTCGGTGTTCAGCACCGAGTTGCGCCACAGCCCCCACGTGTCCTTGGTGCGATCACGCACCACTTTTCCTCGCTCCAGAATAATGGGTTTGAACCCCATCTGCGCCAGTAGCAATGCCGCGAACAATCCGCAAGGACCAGCCCCGATCACCAGCGGACGCGCGGTCATGCTCGCCGGCGCGTGCGCGACGAAACGGTACTCGATATCCGGCGTTGCCCGGACGTGCACGTCGTTGGCGGATCGCTTCAATACGGACGCCTCATCCTTCACCTCGACATCCAGGGAATAGATGAGCATGATCGCGTAGTTCTTGCGTGCGTCATGTGCCCGCCGAAAGACTGTGCAGGACACCAACTGGCTCGGCTCGATGCGTAGACGGGCAATCGCGGCGCGAGCGATGGCTTCGGGACCGTGATTCAGCGGAAGTTGGATTCCGGTCAGTCGGAGCATCGGTTGCTTATAGCGTCAGCGGCCACGCGAAACAAATTCAACAGGTGATTTCGCACCGAGCAGTGGTCAATACGCGGCAGCCATTGAAGGAGGCCCACGCCACCTTTCCGGCGCCGATACGCCGCTCGGTGTCCAGCGAATGGACCGAGTGGACACTCGACGGCGGTGCGGGATTGCGGGCTCGGTGCCTTGGGAATTATCAGGGTACCCCTCGGTTTGAGACAGAAATAGAATTCCCCGCCGGGTCTTTCGCGTTGGCAAATGCGATCCCGTTGGCACGATGAATGGGCCCAAACTTCAAACCGGCAATCGCGCTCTTGGCCTTGAAGGAGGCCACATTTCGGATGCCGAAGACAATCTTGATGGCGGCGCCACTTCTCTGGGAGCGGGCCGCCTGGTGCAACGCGATGGTGCAACCGCTGCCGCCGGAAAGTTCGAGCCATCCTCGCTCATCGCTCGCAATCCGACGGAGACGGAAATGTCGCTCATAGAACCGAGCGACCGCCTCGATGTCTTTCACATAGAGCACCACGCGAGTGATGGGGGGCCCCGGCTTGGCGTTTCGCGCTTCGCGCCGAGGAGCAGGAGGGCGACTACGGGTGGGTGCGGGTGTCATTTGTACTTTCTTTGTGGAACACCCATTATGTGCGGGACGGACCATCTTGTGAAGAGCCGGAAGACTATCCGCGTGACGAAGATGTGCGCGTCGGTGACTATCTTTAAAACATGACGAGCGCATTTTGGAATGAGCGGTACGGCAGCGAACAACTCGTATATGGGGAAGCGCCCAACGACTTCCTCGCGCAGATGGCGGAAAGATTGCCGAACAGCGGGCACGCCCTCGATATCGGCGCGGGCGAAGGCCGCAATGCCCTGTTTTTGGCCGCTCGAGGGCTGGATGTACTTGCCGTGGACCAGAGCGAGATTGGAATGCAGAAGGCGCAGCGCCTGGCTCGCGAACGCGGCCTGAAACTGCGCACGCAAGCCATCGATCTGGGGGACTTCGACGTCCATCCCGGTTCGCTCGACGTCGTGAGTTCCATCTTCGTTCACTTACCGGCGGCGCTCCGGGCAGCGGTTCACAAACGGGTTGTTGCCTGGCTCAAGCCCGGCGGCGTATTTGTGCTGGAGGCATACGCGCCGGATCAAATTCGGCGCGATACCGGCGGGCCGAAGGACTCGGCGCTCCTTGCATCACTGGAAGCTATTCGGGCTGAACTAGACGGTCTGCAAATCGAACATCAAGCCGCCTTGGTGCGGAATGTTGCGGAGGGTCAGTTCCACACCGGTGAAGCGTCCGTGGTACAGATCCTCGCGCGAAAGATTTGACGGAGAATGGCGGTCGAGCGAACATCCTTCATGACGCTATCCGCGCCGTACCACCGACCTGAGACAAAGTGACCGAGCGCCTGCACAACTTGTGCGCTTATCGCAGGCTTGCGGTACGAGCGCTGCCAAGACACTCTACGCCGAGAGCGATCAGCTTCCCGGCCAACCAGACTGAAGGAACTTGCCGTCTTTGTGAATGATCTCGCCGTCTGCCTCGATCGTCCCGCCGGAGCTCCCCGGAAACGCGCCACCGGGGCGCAAGTCGCTGACAAAATCCCAGTGCAAGCCCGATTCATTCGTATTGCCTGTCTCGGGATAGCCGGCACCGAGGGCGAGGTGAAACGTGCCGCCGATTTTCTCGTCGAAGAATGCGTTACGCATGAACTCGTGGAGTTCGTAGTTGGTTCCAATCGCGATCTCGCCCGCGTTGCGTGCTCCCTCGTCCTGGTCGAGAAGATCGATCAAGAAGGCTTCATTTCGGCTTGCACTCGCGTCCGTCACCCGCCCATCTTTAAAAAACAGACGCACTCCGTCCACCTCGCCCCCTTTGTAGACCGACGGGTGTGTGATATTCATCACGCCGTCCACCGAGCGGGGGCCCGTGAAGACCTCGCCATCAGGAAAATTCTGCCCTCCAGCGCAATTCACCCAGGTGCGCCCCGATACGTCAACTGTGAGATCGGTTCCTTCGTGGCGCCTGCCGCCGTTGGTTCCGTCGCTGGCGGGAGCGCGGAACCGCAAGGTGTGCTTGGTTTGGAGAAAAGCGAGAACCTTTTCCTGCTTTGCGTGGAGTGTGCGCCACGCTTGTACGGGATCCGGCAAATGAAGGAATCCGGCCCGGAAGACCAAATCGGCGTACTGCGCGAGAGACATCTCGGCGTCCTGGGCTGCTCCGTTGCTGGGGCATTCGGTCAGGACGTACCGCATCGTGCCCGCCGCAGCACGCTTCATTGACATGGATTGAAGACCGCGTCTGGCGGCTTGCATCATGGCCGCCTTGATTGGATCGATGCCTCCGAGGAAGCGAGTATTGGACGAGGAGCGGAGCACGATCAATACGTCGCAATTTGCGAGTCGGTGCTCTTCGAAGGGGCAGACGTGGCGGATCTGGTCGTCGCTGCCGCGGCAGACGAGAAGTTGCTGCAGACTCTCGGAGCGTGGATGAAAACTCGGAAATCCGCCGGCTCGCAGAACCGCTTCGAACATCGCCTCGATACCTTCGGTCAAATCGGGCTCGCCCACGATGGTGACAAGGTCTCCAGCGCCAACCGATGCGCAGTATTGGACCACCACTTCCGCCAGCTTGTCGAATCTCGGATCGCGCACAGCCCAAGTTTACCGAATGGAGGGATTGCTCGCCGGCGCTCACAAGGTTTGCCATCGCCGGCTTGGCCGATGTGCCCGATCAAGACTGGAATCTGCTTACGAAGTATCAGCGGGCAAGGATTTCGTGTAGAGTGCCCGCGTTCATGATCGTCCGATCGAAGAATCCCGCCGGGAACAGTCCTTGCCCAACCCATGAAGCCTCCGTCGTTCGGAAAAATCGCCTCTTCCATTTTGCTCGTGGTGCTCGGGTGGACACTTGGTGCCTGCAGCGCGACCGACAGGCCGATCGAAGGGCCGACCGTCGCGGATCCGGACTTTGGTCCCAATGTGCTCGTGTTTGATCCGTCGACACCCGACATTCAGAAGCACGTCGATCGGGTGTTTGCGAGGCAGGAGAAGAACCAGTTCGGTTCCGACCGATATGCGCTGCTTCTCAAGCCGGGTACGTACAACCTCGACATGCAGGTAGGCTTCTACACGCATGTGGCCGGGCTGGGTCGTTCGCCGGATGACGTGTCGATTACGGGCGCGGTTCGCGCCCATGCCAAGTGGATGAAGGGGAACGCGACCTGCAATTTCTGGCGGAGTGTTGAAAACCTCTCGATCACACCGACTGAGATCGAAATCCCCAACATGTGGGCGGTCTCGCAGGGCGCCTCGATGCGCCGGGTTCACGTCCGGGGCGATCTGTTGCTCGCGGATCACGGCTGGTCGAGTGGCGGATTTCTTGCGGATAGCAAGATTGATGGCGAAGTGCTTTCAGGCTCGCAGCAGCAGTGGTTCTCGCGGAATTGCAACTGGGACGAATGGATCGGTGGCAATTGGAATATGGTCTTTCTAGGCTGCGCAAATCCGCCGGCGGGCGAATGGCCCGAGCGACCCTATACGGTGATCGACAGGACGCCGGTAATTCGAGAAAAGCCGTTTTTGTTCGTCGATGAAATTGGCAGATATTCCGTCAGGGTGCCCGCACTGCGGGCGGAGACAAGAGGAATCACCTGGGCTGGAGACGTGAGCAATGAAAGCCCGGGCGGAACGTCGATTTCGATCGAGCATTTCCATATCGCTCGACCGGATCGCGACAGCGCGGAGACGATCAACGCCGCGCTTCGCAATGGCAAGCATTTGTTATTCACACCCGGAATTTACCGCCTGGATGCGCCAATACGCGTGCCTCATCCGGGGACCGTCGTGCTTGGACTGGGCTACCCGACGCTGGTGCCGGTCAATGGGTCCGCCGCGATAAGTGTCGCAGATGTGAACGGCGTCACGGTCGCCGGCATCCTGATCGATGCGGGCTCGATCCCTTCGATTTCGCTGCTTCAGGTGGGGGACCCGGACAGTTCGCTCTTTCACGCCACGGACCCGACGATGTTGTTCGATGTGTTCTGCCGCGCTGGCGGCGCAATCGTCGGCTCTTCGAAGAGTCTCGTCACCATCTACAGCCAGGACGTGGTTGGCGACAATCTCTGGCTCTGGCGGGCGGACCATGGCAAGGGTGCGAAGTGGCTGATCAATCGCAACGAGAACGGCCTGATCGTGCACGGAGATGATGTGACGATGTACGGCTTGTTCGTTGAGCATTGCCACGAATACCAGACCATCTGGAACGGAGATGGTGGGCGGGCTTATTTCTATCAGTCGGAGATGCCCTACGACCCGCCGTACCAGGAAGCCTGGATGCACGATGGCGTGCACGGGTATGCCTCTTACAAGGTTGCGGATCATGTGAGGACGCATGAGGCATGGGGACTGGGGATCTACTGCGTGTTCTGGGCGGCACCGATTTTCGCGGATACGGCCATCGAGGTACCGGAGCATCCCGGTATCCGGATGCACCACATGATCACGATCCGATTGAACGGGCAGCCCGACAGTGGCATCTGCCACGTCATCAATGATCGGGGCGAAGCGGTCATGTACGACAAGCGGGCCGTGGTCAAGTAGGCGGCTGGAAGGACGACGCTTCTGGTTGGCGGAGACTCAATAACACTTGGACGGCGCGGCTACACGGCGGATGGGCGATAAGCCGATTCGACAAACAACACGGGGTCAGGTGGACCGCAGCGGGATGAGCTTCCGCAATCGCGGCTCACGCAGGAACAACCCCAGCCAGACAAGAATGCCGCCGACGGCCGGCCCCCAGAACGAATCGGCGATACGCACATGCGTCGCGATCGCGCCACCCAGATAGCCGGTCAGGAGAATCGCACCGAGGGTGGCAGTTTGGGGCACAACATAGATCAGCGCACACGCGAGTTCCGTCACACCCAAGGCGATAATCATGTTCTGCTGATAGCCGAGACGCGTGAATTCGGTCGTAACCATCTCGCCCTAGCCAAACTTTATGACGGCGCTGAATGTGAGCATCGCCACCACGAGAAGAGTGATCGCCCGACCGGTCCAGACGGCGGCTTTAGAATTGATCGGGTCGACTGTATTCATGCCTTGCCCCTTGCTTTCATCGTTCGATGGGACAATATCGGCGAAATCGCAGAGAATTGTGGAGCGCGAGCGGCGGTGCCCGAGACATCCTTGCGATGCGCAACGGCTTTGGAGGCCCGATTCAGAGATTCGGGAAAGACCTCAGGTAGCCTTTTCGCCGTTTAGGCTGCTGATCCTGGCAAGGGTCAATCCGGACTGTGACAATAAGAAACCCGCGCCGAGGCGCGGGTTGATCTTCATTTCACGCTGATTCACTCGCGAAGCGCCGTGCGATCAGGATGACTTGCGATTCATCTCGATAAACATCATCTTGTATTCCTTCCCGCTCTTGGGATCGATGCCCCACATTTCGAGCGTCTTGGAGTTCGGCCCCGTGATCGTTTCGATCTCTCTCATAACGGTCGCCTTCTTCGTGATCGGGCAGTTGTAGTTGTACTTCCACGTGATGACCTTGCCATCGGCAGATGCTTCTCCGGTCCCCTGCATCATGCCTGTGCCTTGGTTGTCGATCCAGGTCGATACGAACTTCTGGCTCACGTTGTCAAAGCCATAGATTCCCATGCCGCTAAAGGGCCCCATGCCCGGCATATCGCCCGTGAATTCGCACTTCGTGAAGCGGCCGTCCATCATCGGTGTCACGGTTGCGACGCTCTCGCTTGTCATCGCGGGCATTCCGGGCGCCATCCACATCTGGTTCTTGCCCTGCCAGGTGCCGGCACCCGAAGCGAGCATCTGGTGCTGCGAGCCCGGAGTACCGGCGATCACACACGCCTGCATGTCTTCCGGCGTCCAGCCGGGCGGCAGTTGCATGTCGGCTGGCTGGCCGGCCGGCTTCATTTCCTTGGCCGGATCGCCGGCAGCGAGCGAACCGACGGCCGCGAGAAGACCGACCACCGAAATACACAGCGGAACGATGACGTGTTGATTCTTCATGCTTGGCTCCTTGAGTCGTCACACGCCGCCGCCCGAGGTGGCGTGCCCGACTTGACTCCACAAGTGTACAACGGGCGTTAGGCCATTCAAAGAGCAGTCCGACCTATCGCGCGAACTGGCTCACCCGGCTGCGAGAGGCCGTTGCGGCACCCGAAAGAACCGTCTCGTCGGGGTCAACGTTGCGGGAATCGGCGTATCGGCCAGCCCGCTGGGGACTTGTTGATCACTTCCTAGCATGCAGCGATGATCTACCGCCATGCTGAGGATGTCGTCGATCACTTCGTAGCTGTCGTCCTGACGCACATCGGGAGGGAGTATCCGAACAAGCTCGATCACGTCATGAACAGCGCGGCAGAGGTGAAGAGCCCGCGCGAACTGCATCCGATCTTCTACGGTTCGTTCGATTGGCATTCGTGCGTGCATGGGTATTGGTTGCTCACGCGTGCACTGCGCCTGTATCCGTCGCTGGGCCAGGCTCCAGAGGTGAAGCGCATTCTGGATACGGCATTCACCGACGAGAACGTCGCGAAGGAAACCGAGTATCTCTCCCAGCCCCTCCGGGCGACCTTTGAACGTCCGTATGGCTGGGCTTGGCTACTCAAACTCGGTGCCGAACTCCGCTCGCCCATCGCGGCGGGCGTTGACGCACACACTGCGGAGCGCCTGAACGGGTGGAGCCAAATCCTGTCGCCTCTGACCGACGCCTTTGCCCAACGATTTGTTACGTTTCTTCCTAAAGCGACCTACCCGATTCGTGTGGGCACGCATCACAACACGGCGTTCGCGCTGGCGCTCTCCCTGGATTATGCCCGTGGCACCAAGGACGAGCAATTGACCGGCGCGCTTACCTCGAAGGCGCGTCAGTGGTATTTGGCCGATGTGCACTATCCGGCGTGGGAACCGGACGGCTCGGATTTCCTCTCATCCGGCCTCATCGAAGTCGAGTGCATGCGGCGGGTGCTGCCTGCTTCAGAATTCGTTCCGTGGCTTGATCGCTTTCTTCCGAAGCTTTCCGAGCAGGAACCCCGCACGCTGTTTACACCGGCATTCGTGAGCGATCGGACCGACGGCCAGATCACGCACTTGGACGGGTTGAATCTGAGCCGCGCCTGGTGCTGGCGAGCGATGGCGGCCGCGCTGCCCGAATCTGATCCGCGCCGAGCGCTGACAACGAGCGCCTATCAGATTCACCTGGACGCCGCGCTGCCGCATGTCACGGGCGATTACATGGGCGAGCACTGGCTCGCGACGTTTGCGATGCTGGCGCTCACCGAACCGGCATAGTTTCGCCGCGGGTCGCCCGATCAGTACAATCGCCCCCATGCTCCATCGCCGACGCCCGTGGCGTGAAGAACTCGAGATCATCGACAAGACCATGAAATCGGTTTCGGGCATTACCGACCCGAATCAGATGGTGGAGGTCTACTGGGACGGTGTCGGCGAGTTGTGGCCAATGGAGCACTACGCCTCGCTGTCACGTCGCGGCGTCGAGCCTCCGAAGTATGTCGTTACGCGATCTTCAAGGTTTGTTGAACACTTCAATCCGTGGACCCAGCGCGAAAAGCTGCCTGTTCTCAGCGGAGGAATCCTGGGCGAAGTTGCGTATGCCGACAAACCGCTCGTGATTTCCGATCTCGACAAGCGGCTGAAAAGGGATGACCCGGGCTGGTTCTATCTTGAGGGGTTCAGAACGCTTATCGCGCTTCCGCAGTATGAAGATGGCAAGGGACTGAATGTCGGGCTCTCGCTTCTGGGTCCGGATGAAGAATTTGATGAGTCGATGCTGCCGATGATGCACTGGCAGGCCAGCCTCTTCGGACGCGGCACACAGAACTTGGTTCTGCGAAATCAGTTGGCGGGGGCGCTCGCCGAACTGGATCGGGAATTGCAAGCGGTGGGAGAGATTCAGCGTTCGCTTCTACCGCACGAGTTGCCGCGAATCGACGGCTTTGATCTAGCGGCGTGGTACCAGACCAGCGCACGCGCCGGAGGTGACTACTACGACTTCTTTCCAATTGGCGAGAAGGAGTGGGGCGTGTTCATCGCCGACGTTTCCGGGCACGGCACGCCTGCCGCGGTATTGATGGCGATCACCCACGCGATTGCCCACACGCGTCCGGGCTCGCCGAAGCCGGTGGCAGAAGTACTTGCGCATCTGAATTCGCACCTCGCAAAATCCTACACACCGCTCGGTTCGTTCGTCACTGCTTTCTATGCGACGCTTGATCCCGTCAGCGGCAGACTTATCTATTCGTCTGCGGGGCACAACCCGCCTCGGCTGCTTCGGAATGGAAAGATCCTTTCGTTGGACGAAGCGGGCGGCCTGCCACTCGGCGTCATGGGAGATCAGGCGTATCCCGAAGCGACCGCGGTCTTTCAGCCCGGGGATCTGCTTCTGCTTTACACCGACGGAATCACGGAAGCGATGACTCCGCCCGATCGCGAAGGGGCACGACAATTGTTTGGGGAAGCGCGGCTGGATGATCTGCTGATCCGCCACAGTTCTGATTCGGCGGGAGAGTGCGTGGCACGAATACGCGAGGAAGTCACAAAGTTCAGAGCGGGGAGCGCGCCGACGGACGATCAGACACTCGTCGCGATACGGCGAACCAAATAAGCACATTTCAGCTCTGCGGCCTCAGCGAGGGGTTGTAAATTGCGACTCCGACATTCTCCACCGTCACGAGCCCTCCCGAGATCATCTTCTGGAGCTCTCCAAGCAGCACCGTGATGTTGGATTCAGAATCGACGATTTGAATCAGGATCGGCAAGTCCTCGCTCAGGCGAAGGATCTTGGCTGTGTGGATGCGGCTATCAGCGCCGAACCCCATCGGGCCCCGAAGCACCGTCGCGCCCGCGATATGCAATTCGCGTGCTTTCAGAACGATCGCCTCGTAGAGCGGCGATCCGTGCCAGCGATCGGACTCGCCAATGTAGATCGAGAGGCGCTGAGCGCCGGCCGGAGGATGAAAGACTCCGTGGGCGAGAGGCGTGCTCATGCTCCGACTCCGTAGACCTTGGTTGCCGCGACCATTCCGACCCAGACAGCCAGCAGGCTGATCAGAACGCTGGCGAGCACATACACCGCGGCGCGAAACCACTCTCCTCCCATGGCCAAGACGAGCGTTTCGCGTCCGAAGGAAGAAAACGTGGTGTAACCGCCCAGCACTCCGACCAGGACGGCAATCCGGATTTCTTCGCGAACCAGCACCGGTCCGTTCCACACCGCAGCCAAGAAGCCGATGGCCAGGCAGCCCGAAATGTTGACAAGCAACGTGCCCATCGGGAATGTCGGACCCCACCAGTTCTGGACCGCGGCACCAAGCCAGTAGCGCAGCAATCCGCCGGTACCGGCTCCGATGAAGATGAGCGAGGGTTTCAAGAGATCGAGATCAGCCACGAGGTACTCCTACGCAAACCGCGTGCGGGGCTTGGCCCGCAACCAGTGTTCGTAGGAGTCATCAGGTCGGCCCGACTCGGGCGCCGGTTTCTCGCAGGCGCGAGCGGCGGACTCCATCGCCGAGAACATGTTAGACGCGGCCCGGGCGCCTGATTGGCGCGCAAACCTCGCCACAATCGTGTCATCGGCATCGGCCTTTCCTATAGTCGCCGTCCATTTTTGAAAAGGGATCTCATGCTCCGTCGCTCGCATACATGCGGCCAACTCCGCGATTCTGATGTCGGTCAGACCGTCACGCTCAACGGCTGGGTTCATTCGTACCGGGGCCACGGCACCGGGCTGGTCTTCGTCGATCTGCGGGATCGATTCGGGTTAACCCAATTGGTCTTCGATGGTGAGGACTCTCACAAATCCATTCTTGAGGCGGCGGACAAGCTGCGTCACGAGTATGTCGTCGCGGCCAAGGGAAAGGTTCGTATTCGCACCGGCGGAGAAAACGCCAAGCTGGCGACGGGCAAGATCGAAGTTGTAGTTGAAGAACTCGAGATTCTGAACCAGGCCGAGACGCCCCCGTTCCTGCCGGATGACAACCCGCAGGGCGGCAAGTTGCCGAACGAAGAACTGCGCCTCGAGCATCGGTACATCGACCTGCGTCGACCCAAGATGCAGCACATCCTGGGCACCCGCGCCAAGGCCCTGAAAGTCACGCGCGATTACTTTTACGAGAACGGATTCCTCGAAATCGAGACTCCGATTCTGTACAAAAGCACGCCCGAGGGCGCCCGAGAGTTCCTGGTTCCCAGCCGCCACCAGCCGGGAGAGTGGTATGCGTTGCCTCAAAGCCCGCAATTGTTCAAGCAGATTCTGATGGTGGCGGGAGCAGATCGCTACCTGCAGATCTGCCGCTGCTTCCGCGACGAGGACCCGCGCGCCGACCGGCAGGCGGAGTTCACGCAGATCGACTTGGAGATGTCCTTCGTCCGTCGCGAGCACGTCATCGAGATGATGGAAGGATTTGTCCGCCGCTTGTGGAAGGACATGACCGGCTACGACGTGCCGCCGATCCGGCAGATGCCTTATCGCGAAGCGATGGAGGACTACGGCATCGATCGCCCGGACACACGCTACGACCTGAAGATCAAAGACATCTCCGAAGTTGCTGCAAAGGCAGACTTCGGCGTGTTCAAAGATGCACTCGCCAAAGGTGCCGATCGTCCGAAGTTCAATAGCGGCAAGGGGGTTGTAAAGGCGCTCCGTGTCCCGGGTGGGGCGGAAAAGCTTACCCGAAAGATCACGGACGGCTACACCGAATTCGTTAAGGGATTCGGTGCCGGTGGCGCTGCCGTCGTCAAGATGAACGCTCAGGGGGTGTTAGAAACCGGTATCGCCAAGTTTGTTGAGCCCATCAAGGCGGAACTGGTTGCCGCGCTCGGCATGCAGCCGGGCGACACGGTGTTCTTCCTCGCCGATACATACGCGATCGCGACGAAGGCGATCGGCGAACTTCGTCAGAAGGTCGCCCGTGACATGGGAATGGTTCCGAAGCCCGGTGCCGAGGGCGGGCCATGGAACTTCCTGATCGTTATCGATTTCCCGATGTTCGAGAAGAACAAAGACACTGGCAAATGGATCGCGATGCACCATCCGTTCACTGCGCCGCGCGATGACCAGGCCGAGGCCTTTGTCAAGGCCGACGTGAACGATGAGGTGACGATCGAGTCGATCGTTTCCGCCGGATACGACATCGTCTTGAACGGCCAGGAGATCGCCGGCGGCAGCGTCCGAATCCACGACGGCGCTGTGCAGGGGAAGGTCTTCCAATTGCTCGGAATGACCCCCACGCAGGCGCAGGAAAAGTTTTCCTTCCTGCTCAAAGCCCTGCAATTCGGCGCACCGCCTCACGCGGGCATCGCGTTCGGCTTTGATCGGCTCATCATGAACTTCGTCGGCACCGACAACATCCGCGACGTGATCGCCTTCCCCAAGACACAGACGGGTGCGGATCTCATGACCAAGACTCCGTCGGGCGTGACCCCTCAGCAGCTCAAGGACTTGCACGTCGCGAGCACGTTCAAGCCCGCATGATCGCGGCAGATCGCACTTGCCACTCTGAAATTCTCATCACACCGCCATTTGGGCGGTGTTTTTCTATGGGCTCGGAATCAGAATGGTCCCGCCATTTTCTGAATCGCGCTTTCCTTGCACGCAGTCCATGATCACCTGCGCGACGAGTTCCGGAGCCAGCGCTCTGCGGCGCGGCAGAGTGTTCTCCGCGAACATGCTTCGCAGCAGCGGAGTTTCCACGGCCCCCGGCGCGACCGCGAATGCCCGAACGCCTCTCCGCCCTTCTTCGTTCACCACGGACTTGACCATGAGAGTCAGGCTCGCCTTCGCTGCTGCGTACGCGAAAAGCCCGGGAAATGGATTCACCACCGCCATCGAAGCAACATTGACAATGCACCCGCCGCCCGCGGCGACCATGTGAGGCAGCGCGCGGGCGATAGCCACGCACGGACCGATCGCATTCAGGCGAAAGATCTCCTCGATTTCGCTGGCGGCGTACTCGCTGATCGGTTTGAGAAGCGTCCACCCTGCGTTGTTGATAAGTACATCAATTCGACCCAGTCGGGCGGCCGCATCCGCGACCATGGTTTCAACGGCGGAACTGTCCGAGATATCAGTTGCTCGGGTGAGGGCGTCGCCGCACTCGGCAGCGATGGCGTCGAGTTTGGTCTGGTTTCGCCCGACCAGCATCAACTTAAACCCCGAAGCATGCAGCAGTCGTGCCGTTGCCTGGCCGATGCCGGAACCCGCACCCGTGAGGACCGCCGCCTTTGTTTCCTGCTGATTCATCCGCTCCTGCTCCCGATATTCGGAGGACCCGTCCACCCGCACTTCGACGGACGGTAGACTTCAGATGTGACTCTCCGAATTCTTCCACTGCTCGTCGCATTCCTGCTGATCATCGGCGTTCCGTTCCTGCTGCGCCCGGCGGGAGGGTCGGCGGCTCCCGGCAAGGATGTGCCGCGGCTGATCATCATCACGCCTCACGTAACGCAAATATCGGCCGAATTCGGCCCGGCGTTTGAGGCGTGGCACCTTCGCAAGTACGGCACTCCCGTTTCGGTTGACTGGCGCGGCCCGTTGGGTACCAGCGAGATCATCAAACTGCTTCAGAGCCAGTACATCGCCAGCATCCAGAGCGGCGCGATCGCACCGGATGGAACGTGCAAGCCGGGGACGATCGACTACGACATTGTCTTTGGGGGCGGCTCGTTTGATCACGGAAGGTTGAAGTCGGGAGAGGGTGTCACTGTCAAGGTTGAGAAGGACGGGCAGGTGATATCGAAGAACCTGCCGATGTCCGTTCCGGCTGGTTTTCCGCAGGCCAAACTTGACGACTGGTTCGGCAAGAACGAGATTGGCGCCGCTCTCCTGTACGACCCGGAGCAATATTGGATTGGCAACGCGCTCTCCGGGTTCGGCATCGTCTTCAACCGGGATTTGCTTACACGGCTTGGGCTGAAGGAGCCCACGTCCTTCGAAGACCTCGCAAGTCCGAAACTGCAGGGAATGGTGGCGCTCGCCGATCCGCGGCAGTCGGGCTCGATTTCGACGGCATTCGATGCGGTGTTGAGCAACTACGGCTGGGAAAAAGGGTGGCGGCTGCTTCGCGAGATGTGCGCCAATGCCCGCTACTTCACCAACTCATCCACCAAACCGCCGATCGATATCAGCCTCGGAGAAGGCGCGATCGGGTTGGCGATCGACTTCTACGGGCGGAGTCAGGCGCAGGCAATCGCGAAGCCCGGCGAAGACCCGGCGCACGTGAGGGTCGGATACGTTGATCCGAAAGGCACAGCATCGATCGATGCCGACCCGATCTCAATCATGCGGGGAGGGCCGAACCCCGAAATCGCCCGGCGCTTCGTCGAGTTCGTTCTCAGCATCGAGGGGCAGGCACTCTGGAACTTCCACGTTCAGAACGCGAACTCGCCCGTGTTGGATGGCGTGAAACTCGGTCCAAAGCACTACGAATTGCGGCGAATGCCCATTCGCCGCGTGATGTACGAGAAGTACTGGGACTACCTGATCGATCAGGTGAATCCGTACGAACTCGCCTCGACCGTCAAACCCGCCGGTTGGCGATCGGCCATCGGCGTGATGATGGGGGCGTTCGCAATCGACAACTCGGAAGAGCAGCGAGAAGCCTGGAAGGCGCTAAATGAAGCCCGGGCGGATTCTGGTTTTCCCACTTCCGTGCTTGCGGAGATGGAGACAGCGTTCTATGCATGGCCGACCACGATCGGCCCCGATGGGAGCGGAATCCCTTTCACGCCGGACACCTTCCAGGCCGTCCGCAATTCATGGAAGGGCCCTGGGGCGCAACGCCGCGCGGAAATCGCGTACAGCAAATTCTTCAAGCGGCAGTATCTGGAAGTAGTTCGCCTGTTCACCCAGGCACGGGAACGCGAGCGGACATGATTCAAGTCTACAGCCACAGGTTGCCCCTGTGCTCGCCGGAATTCTGGCGCACCTTCTTCCGTGCTTCACGCATCTCCCCATGACGCCGCAGAAGTCGCCAACCTCATTCACCAAGATCGTCGCGACAATCGGCCCCGGGAGCGACTCGCCCGAGATTGTCCGCAAACTCATCGAAGCCGGAGTCGCGATTTTTCGATTCAATTTTTCCCACGGCGATTTCGAGGCGCACGAGCGGCGGCTTGATGTCGTGAGGCAGATTGCTGCCGAACTGGATCGCCCGATCGCGTGCCTCGGAGATCTCCAGGGGCCGAAGATTCGGGTCGGCAGGGTGGAGCCGCCCGGTATTCTCGTTGCGCCGGGACAGACGGTTGTTTTTCGAAATGACCTCGATATCGCGCGCATTGAAAAGGGCGCTTCAGGCGAACCGATCGCTGTCTTTTCCACAACATACGCGCCCATCGTGAAAGAAGTCGAGCCGGGCCACAAGGTCCTCATAAACGACGGCGCAATCCGCCTCCTCGCGCTTCCGCGTGAGCGCGAAGGCGAACTGCGATGCACGGTGACGGTGGGGGGCGGCGGTCTGGTCACCAGTTCCAAGGGCATCAATCTGCCGCAGAGTTCAGTTTCTGCACCAGCCATCACCGACCGCGATTGGGAGTGCGTGGCATGGGCGGTCGAGAATCATCTCGATTTTCTTGCGCTCAGCTTTGTCCGCACAGCAGATGAGGTTCTTGAACTCAAGGCAAAGCTTGCATCAATGTGTCCTGTCACGCGGAGCGCTGATCTCAAAGGTGAATCCGCAACGATTCCCGTTATCGCCAAAATCGAGAAGCCGCAAGCCGTCGAGAACATCGAGTCCATAATTCGCGCGGCGGACGGAATCATGGTTGCGCGCGGTGACCTGGGCGTCGAGATGGATATCGCCAGGGTGCCAGTGGTCCAGAAGCAGTTGATTGCGGCGGCGCACAACTGGGGCAAACCGGTCATAGTCGCCACACAGATGCTCGAGTCGATGATCGAAAACCCATCGCCCACTCGCGCCGAAGCGAGCGACGTGGCAAATGCCGTCTTCGATGGAACCGATGCAGTCATGCTGTCGGCTGAGACCGCGACCGGCAAATGGCCGGTGCTTGCCGTAGAGACGATGCGCCGAATCGCTTCTGCCGCAGAAGAACGGATGATTGAGATCGCAACACACCACGATGCGCCGCGGCAGCTCATCGAGAGCAAGTACCAGACTGCGGCCCTTGCGCACGGCGCGTGGCAAATCGCCCGCGATATTGGAGCGAAAGCCGTTATTTGCTGGTCTCAAGCCGGCGGGACGGCTCGGTACCTTTCGCAGAACGATTTCGATATCCCGATCATCGCCTATTCCTCTTCGTTGCGGGCTTGCCGCCGGATGGCAATCCTTCGCGCGGTCACCGCCGTTTGCCTGAGAACACCCGATGGCCCCTCGCCTCTGGCGACGTGGAACGAAGAAACCGATCGGTTCCTGCTCTCCCGCGGCATCGCAGAAATAGGTGAATCGATCGTAATTCTCTGCGGTCGCCCGTTGGGCGTCGCAAAGTCTGTCAATTTAGTCGCAATCCATAGGGTCGGCGACGACGAATCCGGGTTGCGCACACACACTCACGCATGACCCACAGGTACTTGTTGCTTCGACGGCTTCTGTTCGTTCACACTTTGTCCTGTTGATGTTGTTGGTTGCCCGCCGTCACGCCCTTCTCGACTCTTGGACTTGTTTCCTTTGTAGGGTTGTCCGATGCACCGCACCGCCGCCATCATTTCTCAAGGTGATGAAATCGTCATCGGTCAGACTCTCGACACTAACAGCCGGTGGATCGCATCCCGCCTTCTGGATGTTGGGATTGTCCCCGTCGAGCATGTTTCTCTCCCGGACGACCGCCCCGCCATCGCTGCCGCATTCACGCGCCTAGCCGCACGTGTTGATCTCATCCTGTGTTCCGGCGGCTTGGGTCCGACCGCCGACGATCTCACCCGGTTCGCTCTCGCCGACGCCCTGAACGACACGCTCCTCGAAGACGGGGATGCGCTCGCTCAAATCACGGCGTGGTTCGCCGCCCGTGGCCGGCCGATGAATGAATTGAACACGATACAGGCGCAGCGACCGTCGCGCGCCACCATGCTCGCCAACGCTTTTGGGACCGCTCCCGGGATTCATGCCCGGCTCGGGAAGTGCGACGTCTTTTGCCTCCCGGGCCCTCCGCGCGAATTACAGCCCATGTTTGACCGCTTTGTTGCGCCGCTACTCCGCCCGGATCAAACCCGCACGGTGCGGGTCCGGGTGTTGCACACCATCGGTCTGGGCGAATCGGAGATCGCTCTGCGACTGCATCGCTCGCCCGGTGGCGACCTGATGGCCCGCGATCGGATTCCCCTCATTGGCACCACAGCGAGCAACAGCGTGGTCTCCTGCCGCATCCGATACGAAGGGCCGCTCACGCCAGCAGAAGCAGAGGCATTGATTGCCCGCGACGAGGCCACCATTCGATCCCTTGTCGGCGAAGCGATCTTCGGCAGCGATGACGACTCGCTCGCCTCCGTCATCGTCCGTACCCTGCGGGAGCGATCGCAGTCGCTCACCACCATCGAAAGCTGCACGGGCGGGCTCTTGGCCTCTCAGATCACCGACTTTCCCGGGGCGTCGGATGTCTTCCGAACGGGCTGGGTGACGTATGCAAACGAAACCAAATTGCGAGAAGTGGGCGTGCCCGCGTCGCTCTTTCATGAAGCAGGACGCAGAAATGCTCCGGGCGCAGTGAGCAGTGAGGTTGCTCTCGCGATGGCACAAGGGGGCCTCCGAGAAGCCGGCGCCGACTTCGCGCTCGCGATCACGGGGGTTGCCGGTCCCTCGGGTGGAACTCCCGAGAAGCCGGTCGGAACAGTGTTCGCCGCTCTGGCATCGCGATCACACCCGCCCGACGTTCGCCGGTTTGAGTTCACCGGCGACCGCAGCGCGATCCGAGAGTGGTCCGCGCGAGCGGCCTTGGCAATGCTCTGGCTGACACTTTCCGATCGGCGAGAAGTCAGGCTTCTGCGCCAACTGTCTTGATTCGTGCGGGCGGCCTGCCGTCCTGCGACTCGAATCGCTGAATCTCGACGCTGGTCGGATAGGCGAAGTTGATCCCCTCCGCCGCGAATCGGCGGAACAGCGTGAGGTTTATCGCCTGCTGCGTGTCCATGTACCGGTTGTAATCCGGACTGTCAACGTAGTAGACGACCTCGAATTGAAGCGCGTAGTCCCCGAAAGACTTGAAGTGAGCACGATCGAGCCTTGCAATTGCGTTCGCTCGCACGGCCTCGGCCAAAATAGTCGGGACCTTCTCCACCTTTTCAGCGGGCGTCTCGTAAGTGATCCCCACGGCGAACACGACCCGACGCTGTTGCATCCGCTTGAAGTTCTGGATGCGTGAACCCAGCAGATCGCTGTTGGAAAACACCAGCTGTTCGCCCGACAATGCCCGCACACGTGTTGTCTTGACGCCGATGTTCTCGACCGTTCCCATCTTGTCGCCGACAATGATGAAGTCGCCGACGAGAAAGGGTTTATCGAACAAGATCGAAAGCGAAGCAAACACGTCCGACAGCATGGCCTGCGATGCCAACGCCACCGCGACGCCGCCGATCCCAAGCCCCGTGATGAGCGGGGTGATCTCGATCCCCATGTTCGCAAGCGTGAGAAGGATCGTCAGCGCCCCGATGAACAGGGTGGCCAGGAATCGGATGATGGTCGTCGCGGACTGCAGCGACGCGTCGACTTCCCCCGAGGGGCCGCGTTTGGCCTGCATCAGGGCGCCGATCAGGTAGTCGATGATCAGCCGGCTTGTGATCAGCGCCTGAACGCCGAGCGCCACCATCGCAACCGCGCGCAGAATCCAGACCGCGCGATCCGGCAACACCAGCACCTGGCTGACCAGGAAAACTGAGAACGCCGTCATTGCCCACCAGCGGATGTCCGCGAGGACCGCCACCAGCAAGTCATCGAGTTTCGATGTCGTTCGCATCGCCAATCGGCCGAGCCGACGCACAGCGATTCGGCGGGCCAGCAGCAGCACCCCGATCGAAACGAGGAACAGCCCTATTGCCAGTATCCAGGCCCAGACCGGATTGCCCACTAGCTCAAACCGCAACCACTCTTTGGCCACCTCGGGCACCAAAGCATCGGCGTTCTGTATTCCCAGAAAACTCCGGTCCTTCATGATTCAAACCTCTCGTTCCTAGCGAGTGCCCAGAGCGATTTGCTTCGCTTCCTGCAACGCCTTCTCGATCTCGTTGACCAGCGGCGTCAGATCTCGGACAACTGTGGTCCCGTCCAACACCTCGACAAGCGAGCGACTGGTCAATACTCCCCGCACGAACTCCGGTCCGTAGTCCCCCGCTCGGATCATTGCACCGAGTTCGGGGTCGCGCTCGAGTTTGGCAACCGCGTCGCGCACGCTCGGGGTTTCGCGAATCATACGCATGGCATCGCTGTTCACAAAGTGCTCGCGCGCTCGACGGTGCCGCATCACAAGAGCAAAGTCCCCCGTGAGCGCGAAGATCCTCGCGCCGTCCATCGGGTTCGTGCTCTCCGCAACGCCCCCGAGACTCGAGTCCTTCACCTGCTCCGCAAAACTCACAACCGCTTCTGCAACCGGGTTCCGTGCGCGGCCCTCGCTCCCGTCGCCGCCGTCTCCGATCTGCCCGCGGGCAACGGGCTCCATCGCAAGTGGTACCCACAAAATAATGAGCCCGAGAAAACACCCCTCCACCAGCCCGATTCCGCCTCCGGCAAACTTGTCCGCCCCGGCCAATTGCGGACGTTTCTTCATCATTCGCTTCGAAAACACGCCGATCACAACCGCTACCAGCGCAGAAACCACCACTGCCGCCAGACCAACCGAAATCAGCCTTGCGGAGAGCCCGCTCGTTCGCGTCATCGAAGCCAGCGCAGGCTCCAGCAACCTCCCGATCGGGCGGCACAGCAATACACCGACGATCATTCCCGCGACAAGGCCGATCAATTCCGCCGCACCCCGCCAAAGTCCCTGGATGATGCACATAGCCAGTACCGAGGCGACGACCTTGACGGGCAGCGAACCGAAGAGAATGCACGCCAAAGCAAGGACGGCGACGCCGATCATCAGGCCCGAACGCACTTTGTCCTTCGTATCCTTCAGCGCTGCTACGTTCGATGATGTCGGCTGGTCCACCACATCCATGTGTCACCCTTGTTCGTTCCCCGCACACCAACAACGATACCACGGGCCGCGAACCAACAAAAGCGGCCCGGCGCGCCCTTCGACGCGCCGGCCGCGGCACAATTCAATCATCCTTCCGCTTCGGGCGGGTAAACGCCTCGAGACCGAACATCTCGGAAAGCGCAACCACCGATTGACGCCGCACGTCCAGCGAAGTCAGCCACCCCTCGGGCGACTCAACCTGCACGAACGGCAAGCAGACCGTGAGCACCCGCCGCGGCTCGCCGTCGGCGCAGTCCATGCACGCCACACGCACCGGCCGTACGCTCTGCCCCGGCTCCACGTCAAACGCCTTTGGCGGCAGGACTTCGTGCGTCTCATACAAGACCGCCACGAACATACCCGCCCGGATGTCCTCGGGAGGCAGAACCTTCACGACCGTCATTTCATTCATCATCTCGCTGTTCACGGCAAACCGCCTTCCCGTCCCGCCCGCACGCCACAAGCGCACGAAAAGCACGCAAAACCAAGCATCTACAAGTCGTTCTGGAATGTGTTCAGAGAATCAATGCGACTCAGGCGTCGCGCTTCGACAGCGCTGCCGGCGATTGGCCGAGCCATCCGCATGTCGGAATGTGGCTGAAATACAGAGCCATTTCAAAACTCCCCATTGGAGCAACGGAGTCTTGCCGAGGTAATTGCCCAAGTCAAGCGCCTTTCCGTGGTGAATTGCACGCATCCCCGCTGGTTGCGTAGCCAATGCGTTTTTTCGGCTTTGCGAGCGATTCTCTTCTGCAGCGCGCCCAGACGTACGAACTTTCTACACCGCATCGGCGTCGCGTAAAATAGAAGCACCGCTGGAGACTCTGCCATGGCCTATTACACCAAACTCGGCCTTCTCCCCCAAAAACGCCACGTCCAATTCCGCCGCCCCGATGGCGTGCTCTACTCGGAGGAACTCTTCGGCACCGAGGGTTTCACCGGTCCCACCAGCACGATGTACCACATCCACCCGCCGACTCAGGTCGCTGGCTGGAAGCATCTCTATACCACCAAGCAGGAATACCTCGAGCAAAATGTGATGCGCATGCGTCACGTCATGACCGGCGGTCAAAAGTCGCCGCCCAAGGGCGACGCCGTCACTGGGCGCGTCGTCCTTTTCGGCAACAGCGATTGCGAGATGGCCGTCTGCAACCCCGCCGAGCAGATGCAGTACCACTTCAAGAACGCGCAGGGCGACGAGTGCATCTTCATCCACTTCGGCACCGGTGTCTGCCACACCATGATGGGCACGCTGAAGTTCGGCCCAAAGGACTACATCATTATCCCCAAGGGCGTCATCTACAAACTCACGTGGGACAAGCGCGATGCTTCGAAGCTCGGCGCGAACGAACCCGGCATCGAGAACACCCCTTTTGGTCGTTTCCTTTTAATCGAAACTGCGAACGGATCGCATATTGGCCCACCGCGCCGATATGTCGCGAAGGAAACCAGCCAGTTTCTCGAGCACGCCCCGTACTGCGAGCGCGACCTCAGGCTTCCCGAGACTCCGCTCACCTTTGACGAAAAGGGCGACTTCCCCGTGCGCATCAAGGCTCGCGATATGGTGCACGAGTACATCTATCACTACCACCCGCTCGATGTCGTCGGCTGGGACGGTTGCTATTACCCCTACATCTTCAACATCGACGACTTCAGCCCGATCACCGGCAAACTCCACATGCCGCCGCCGATTCACCAGACTTTCGAAGCCCACAACTTCGTGATCTGCTCCTTCTGCCCGCGGATGCTCGATTACCACCCGCAATCGATCAAAGTCCCGTACAACCACAGCAACCTCGACTCCGACGAAGTTCTCTACTACGTCGAAGGCAACTTCGGCAGCCGCAAGGGCATCGAAGTCGGCTCGTTGACCGCGCACCCTCAAGGCATCCCACACGGCCCGCACCCGGGCACGGTCGAAGCCTCCCTCACCGCTACGCACACCGCCGAACTCGCCGTCATGTGCGACACGTTCCGGCCGCTGTTTCCAACAAAGGCCGCGATCGATCTCGACGATTCCAAATACCCCGCCTCGTGGCAAGGCGAGCACTTCCCCGGCCTCGCCAGCGGCAAGGTCCACCTCAATGGCGCCACTGTTCCCGCGGCATCCGCCGCTGCCTTCCCCAAAGAAGTCCATCCAGTCAACATCATCAAGGCCGACATCAACAGCACCGTCATCCCCGCGCCAGGAATCAACGGCAGTGGGGAAGCCAACAGCGCGACGAACGGCTCTGCAAAGCCGGGAACTTCGACCGCAAACGTCTGGGCACCATAATCGTCCCAGACGTGCTCCGTCGAACGACGCCCCGGCCTGCTTTCGCCCGGAGGGTGACCGATCGTTGCCGCCAGTTTCAACTGCCGGTAGGTCTCTACCAAAGTTGTTGGCCGGTAGAGCCGGCGAATTCGCAATCAGAACTTGGCGACCTCCCTGCCAATCACCGATTCATTCGCCTTCACCTCATCAATCCGCATATTCGACTCTCCCGTAATCAGCCGCGCCGACTTCGAGAAAAAGAACCAGCCCCACGCCCAGTTGAACATCACGATCAGTCGGTTCCGGAAACTGATCAAAAACATAATGTGAACCAGCGACCAGATCAGCCAGGCGAAGTACCCGGCAAACCTGAATCCGGCTATCTCCGCCACTGCTTTCGCCTTGCCGATCGTGGCGAGTGAGCCTTTGTCCCAGTAAACAAATGACTGACGCGCGGCGGGAGAAGCATCCGCTGCGGAACCCGGCCTTGCTTCCGCACTGATCTCTGAAGCGATCAGTCTTCCGACGTAGCGACCCATCTGAATCGCGGCGGGCGCGACTCCTGGCACCGGCTTTCCCTTTGAAGTCACCGACGCCATATCCCCAACCACAAACACTCTGCTCTGCCCCGGCACCGTCAGATCCGCTTCCACTTTCACCTGTCCGCTCTTCTCCAGCGGCACGCCCAAACTTGCCCCGATCGGATTCGCCCGCACGCCCGCTGCCCAAAGAACCGACCGTGCTGCTATAAACTCTTCCCCCACGTAGATTCCGTTGCGCGTTACGTTGGTGACGAACGCCTTCAGCCGAACTTCCACACCCATTTTCTCCAGCGTGCGCTTTGCCCGAGCACTCGATTCGGGCGAAAAGGCAGGCAGCAGCCGGTCGTTTCCATCAAACAGGATCACCCGAGTCGTCTTTGTATCGATATTGCGAAAATCCTGTGCCACAGTCTTCGCCGCGATTTCCATGATCGAGCCCGCCATCTCCACGCCAGTCGCGCCGCCGCCGACAATCGCAAACGTCAGCGCGGCGCGCCTCGCCTCTTCGCTCCCCTCATATTCCGCGCTCTCAAACGCCAGCAGTATCCGCCTCCGGATCTCCGTCGCATCCTCAACCGTCTTGAGCCCCGGAGCAATCTCTTCCCACTCATCATGCCCGAAGTACGAATGCGTCGCGCCTGCGGCAAGCACCAGCCAGTCGTACTCGATGCAAACCCCTTCCTCAAACTTCACACGCCGCTTATCCAAGTCGACACCCATCGGCTCGGCCAGAACCACCCGGCAGTTCTTCTGTTTCCGCAGCACATGCCGCAGGGGAGACGCGATATCAGCCGGTGACAGCCCCGCCGTCGCCACCTGGTAGAGCAGCGGCTGAAACAGGTGAAAATTCCGCCGATCGATCAGCGTCACTTCCGCGGGCGCACCGCTCAGCGCCTGCGCCGCGTTCAGGCCCGCAAACCCGCCCCCGACAATCACCACCCGCGGCAATCGTGCACCGGCTTTCATACCCCCAGTATGCGCCTGTCAGACCCGATTTTCCGCGCAACGGCCGGTGCGATATCACACCAGACCCGTGACACGCTTCTGACCCACTCAACCCGCAAAACACTTTCCAAAGGCCGGCAAGAGCCGCGGGTCCCCCCAAAGCCGCAACCTATTGAGCCGTCCGCCGCCTTTGGCGTTGGGTGTCGACCCGGCCTCTCCGAGCAATCGGCTACATTCCCGCCGAGGGAGTCACATACATGGCGACCGCGGACTTTGAAAAGCTCGGCGTTTTCTACCTGGGCAAGGAATACGACCTCTCATCCCGGCAGCGTTCCGAGGTGCCCATTCTCTACGACGCCAAGGACCTCTGTACGCACGCTGTCTGCGTCGGCATGACCGGATCGGGCAAGACGGGGCTTTGTCTGGCCCTGCTTGAAGAAGCCGCCATCGATGGAATCCCCTCAATCATCATCGATCCTAAAGGCGATCTCTCAAACCTCCTGCTCACCTTTCCAAATCTGAAACCCCAAGACTTCCGCCCCTGGATCAACGAAGAGGACGCCCTGAAGAAGGGCGTGACCCCCGACGAGTTCGCGGCACAGCAGGCCTCGCTCTGGAGCAAGGGCCTGCAGGAGTGGGGCCAGGACGGCGCTCGCATTCATAGACTGAAAGAAGCCGCGGACTTCGCGATCTACACGCCAGCAAGTAGTGCCGGGCTGCCCGTTTCAATTGTGAAGTCATTCGCTGCGCCGCCTTCGGAAGTCATCGAAGACTCCGAACTCTTCCGCGACCGGGTCAACACCACCGTTACAAGCCTGCTCGGCCTGCTCGGAATGCAGGCCGATCCGCTCAAGAGCCGCGAGCACATCCTGCTCTCGACGCTCCTCTCCCAGGCCTGGAGTGCAGGCAAAGACGTCGATCTCCCCGACCTGATCGCACAGGTTCAATCTCCTCCGATCCAAAGGGTGGGGGTAATGGACATCGAGACGTTCTACCCGAGTAAAGATCGCTTTGCGCTCGCAATGCAGATCAATTCGCTCCTCGCCTCGCCCGGCTTTTCGCGTTGGATGGAAGGCGAACCCCTCGATATCGGCGCGATGATCCATTCCCCATCCGCCAAGCCCCGTTGCATTATCTTCTCGATTGCACACCTCTCCGACCCCGAGCGGATGTTCTTCGTCTCGCTGCTCCTCAATCAGGTCCTCGGCTGGGTCCGAACTCAATCCGGCACTTCGAGCCTGCGCGCGATCCTTTACATGGATGAAATCGCGGGCTATTTCCCGCCCACGGCGAACCCGCCCAGCAAGCAGCCGCTCCTCACGCTTATGAAGCAGGCTCGTGCTTTCGGGGTCGGCGTCGTGCTCGCCACTCAGAACCCTGTCGATCTCGATTACAAGGGGCTCGCAAACGCCGGTACGTGGTTCATCGGTCGCCTTCAAACCGATCGCGACAAGCAGCGTGTGCTCGACGGCCTCGAAGGCGCCTCGGCGCAAGCCTCCTCCAAATTCGACCGCGCCTCGATGGACCGCCTCCTCTCCCAACTCGGAACCCGCGTCTTTCTCATGAACAACGTCCACGAGGACCACCCTGTCGTCTTTGAAACTCGCTGGTGCCTCTCCTATCTCCGAGGCCCGCTCACCCGGGCGCAGATCAAAGTGCTGACGGACTCAAAGCGCTCCTCCGCACCGGCAGCTCCCGCGGCCCCCGACAAATCCGCGGCAGCGTTCCTCCTGTCCGGCTCACCCTCACGCCCCGTTCTCCCTTCAGAGGTCCCGCAGTATTTCTTGCCTTCTCGCGCCTCAGGTCCAGTGACCTACGTCCCGATGTTGCTCGGCCTTTCTCGCATCTACTACAGCGACACCAAAACCAACGTCGATCAGGAAGTCTCCGCTTCTCTGCTCGCGACGTTCACGCAAGGCCCTGTGGCGATCGACTGGGACCGTGCCGAATCGGCGGAACACTCGGAAGCCGATCTCGAACGCGAGCCCGGTGCACAATCATCGTTCGTCCCGCCTCCCCCCGACGCTTCCAACCCCAAGAACTACGACGCGTGGAAGAAATCCCTCGCCGACGCCCTTTTCCGCGCCGAATCGATCAGCATCTTCACTTGTAAAGAACTCGATCAACATTCCAAACCCGGGGAATCCGAAAAGGACTTCCGTCTCCGGCTCGATCAATCATCGCGCGAAACTCGTGATGCCGCACTCGACAAGATTCGCGCCAAATACGCATCAAAGTCCGCCGCGCTTCAGGATCGCCGCCGACGTGCCGAAGCCAAGGTCGCAGTCCAGAAAGAACAGGCCTCCGGAGCAAAGTGGAACACCGCCATATCCGTCGGCTCGGCGATTCTCGGCGCGCTTCTCGGTCGCAAGACCATCAGCGCTGGCAATATCAGCAAGGCAAGCACCGCTGCAAGAGGCGTTTCTCGCACCATGAAGGAATCTTCCGACGTGGGCCGCGCCGAAGAGGATGTCGCCGCCGTAGACGAGCAGATTCGGGCGCTCGAAGCGTCCATGCAAACCGAACTCGATGCCGCGGCCGCCAAAGTCGATCCGACCACCATCCCTCTCGAGCGAATCACGCTGAAGCCCAGGAAAACCAACATCACCGTCAAAGCCGTTGTCCTCGCCTGGGCCCCACACACCAAAGACGGCGACATTCTGAAACCAGCGTGGTAACTCTGATGCCCCTTCACTGACGGAAGGTAGTGGGGGAAGAGAGTGCCCTTTCTTTCCTATTCTGCAGCAGCCCGCACTGTCCGATTCACTACTCGCCTTCTTCGCTCGATCACTTTCACGCATTCACTTCCACAGGAGCCCCCATGATCCGAATCCGTGTTCTCGGTGCCGCCGGAGGCGTGACCGGCTCCTGTTACATCGTGGAGACCTCCAAGTCCCGCGTCATGGTCGACTTCGGCCAGTTCCAGGGTCCCGATGCGCGGGGCGGCGCAAACCTCGTGATGCCGCCGGACATCAGCACGCTCAGCGCCGTCGTGCTTACCCACGCCCATCTCGATCACTCCGGCCGGCTGCCAATCCTCTGCAAGAACGGCTACGGGGGCGACATCTTTGCGACTTCCGCCTCGAGCGATCTCACCGACGCCGTGCTCGCCGATGCCGCGGGCATTCAGGAGCAGGATGCCGCGTCGGAGAATCGTCGCCGCGAACGCGCCGGTCTCGAACCCATCCAGCCTCTCTTCACGCGCGCCGACGCCGATTGCATCAAGGCACGCACCAAAGACTGCCCGTACTACAAGCCGGTACAGGTCGCGGAGGGCATCTCAATCCTCTACCGCGAGGCCGGTCACATTCTCGGAGCGACGTCCATAGAAATGACCGTTACCGACGGTGGTGTCACCAAAGTGATCGCCTTTTCAGGCGACATCGGACCACATCACGTCCCGATCTTGCGCGATCCCGATCCGCCCGAAAAAGCCGATCTGGTCTTTCTCGAATCCACCTACGGCGATCGCGAGCATCCGCCGATGCAGCCATCGATCGACCAGTTCATCAAGATCATCCGCGAGACGATTTTCAACAAGCAACGCGTGCTCATCCCCGCGTTTGCGATCGGGCGGACGCAACTGCTGCTCTATTACCTCGGTCAAGCTGTTCGCGAAGGCAAACTCCAGGCCGACATACCGATCTACCTCGACAGCCCCGCTGCCATGCGTGCCACAATGGTGTATCGCAAGCACGGCGAGTTGTACGACGCCGAGGCGAGCAAACTGGCCCGCTCCGGAAACTTTGAGCAAGATCTCAAGGCCTTCCGCATCATCGAATCTCCGACCGAGTCCCGAGCGCTCAATCAATCGTGGGATCCCTGCGTCGTCATCGCCGGTTCCGGCATGTGCGAGGGCGGCCGCATCGTCCACCACATCCGTCACAACATCTGGCGCCGCGGCACGGCCCTCATACTCGTCGGCTACATGGCCCAGGGAACTATGGGCCGCCGCCTCGCCGAGGGTGCCAAGCAAGTCTACATCTTCAACGATCCCATTATCGTTCGCGCCGATGTCCACAAGATCGACGGATTCTCCGCCCACGCCGGTCGCACAGAGCTGATCGAATGGATGTCGAAACTGGCCACCGGCAAGCCCCGGGTCGTCCTCACCCACGCAGACGACGGGCCCCGTGCGTCGCTGGCGCAAGGATTGCAGGAACGCTATGGGCTCAAGGCGGAACTGCCGATGAGAGGAGACGTGCTCACACTCGCGTGAGTGCCCGCTTCTTGATGCCTCCTGCATCAATGTCCTCTTCCTGCTCGACTCCTCCAGCGTGCCTTCCGCAATCCCCATCTTCCGGTCGCATCTACCCCTGCTCGACGGCATCCGTGGACTCGCCATCCTGCTCGTCATGGTCTTTCACATGTCGCTCTTGAGCGATCGTGGCGGCGTCGATTCGTTCGCGCGCTCCGTCCTCTCGGGGGGCTGGTGCGGCGTGGATCTCTTCTTTGTCCTTTCCGGCTTCCTGATCACCGGCATTCTCTACGACACCAAAGCCAACAACGCGTATTTCAAGACCTTCTACGCCCGGCGTGCGCTCAGGATTTTCCCGCTCTACTACGCCGTCGTCTTTGTATCGCTCATTGTGCTCCCGGCAGTCGCGGCCCATCTTCCCGAAAAAGCCCAAGGCAAACTGACCCGCTTCGGAACCATCGAGGGCGATGAGTGGATGTACTGGACGTACCTCTCCAATTTCGCCATCGCGCAGGCCGGCAAGTTCCGCCACGGAATCCTTGATATCTCCTGGTCGCTCGCGATCGAAGAACAGTTCTACCTCGTGTGGCCCGCCATCGTGTTCCTCTTCTCGCGCAAGTCTCTGCTTCGCATCTGCGTCGGCGCGATCGGCTTCTCGCTCGCGTTCCGGTGTTGGCTGCTCTACACCGGAGTGAATCCGGTTGCTCTTCACGTGCTTACCCCGAGCAGGCTTGATGCTCTGGCAGTAGGGGCCTTTATCGCTCTCGCTGTTCGCCACGAAGGTGGCCTCGATCGCCTCGCTGCCGTAGCAAGGGTCGTCATTCCCGTATTTGGTCTCGCGTTGCTCGGGGACTTCGTGTTCCGCTATGTCACGAAATCCGGCCGCAAGGGCGAGGAAGGTCTCTTCAGCGCCAATTTGCCCGAGATCCAAACGGTGGGCCTCACAGTGATCGCAGTCTTCTTCGGCGCGATCCTCGTTCGCGCCGTCGCAGCGTCGCAGCGGGAGTTGACCGCCCCGGATGCGTATCGATCGCGCCTCGTGCGGATCTTCGAGTCGCCTCTGCTCCGCTCCTTCGGAAAGTATTCCTACGCGATGTACCTGTTTCACCTTCCACTGCGCGCACTCGTCCGTGACAGCGTGCTCGCGAACAAGCCGCCGCCGCTGACGGGAAAGCAACTGCCCCTGCTCTACGGCACCGAGCTCCCCGCACAGATCGCCTTTACTGTTGTCTGCATCGCGATCACGTACATCGCGGCATGGCTCTCGTGGAACCTGTACGAGAAGCACTGGCTCGCGTTCAAGCGCTACGTCGATTACAAGTAGTCCAAAAACAGACCGTGGACGCCGACCCACGAGAGCCGGCGTCCACGGCATTTTTCGTACATGCCCTTTCCCCTCGGGCACGCACGACCATTTCCTCTCGACTCGGTGCGGGCCACTGACCCTTGCCGAACCCCTACCTGCCGAGTTACCTTTTCCCCCTCACTCCGACCCATCCCAACCTGCCTCTACCTGCCACCGGCACAATTCCAAACCTCTCTATCCAAGACGTCCCACTCCCCTCCCCAGTGACAGCGGATTTGGTGAGCGCGCCCTGCGGAGTATTTTCCAGAAAATTACCGGCACCGAACAGATTTCGAATAGTGGAACTGAACACTGCGAAATGCTCGAACCGATAATCGAGGCTTGGGGGTCGTGGCGACCGCCCGTCCATGGGACGGCGTGCTTTTTGATGATGCTTGCAGCCGGTTCCGGCCGATTTCGCTTGTTCGGGAAAGCGGGTTCTCCGTTTCCTATGCCGCCAAGTGACCTTGCCATCCCAAAGACCACCTTGGACTCCGAGCGATTCAAGCTCGTCCGTGAGATATTCCTCGACGCGCAGCGGTTCCGCGGCCCGGCGCGCCAGGCATTTCTCACGCAGCGTTGCGGCGGCGATCCCGCTCTGCAAAAACAAGTCTCCGAACTTCTCAAACACGACGAATCCGACACGTCGGTGCTCGATAAGCCCGTGATCCGTGCGGTGGACGAGCCCTCGGAAAGCCCCCGCATCCCCCTGCCGCGCGAGCGGGTGGGCCGGTTCCGGCTTCTCCAGGTCTTGGGAGAAGGTGGCAGCGGCGTCACGAGCCTCGCTCAGAATCCGGATGCCAAGACGCGGCGGGCGACAGTCAAAGTAGTTCATCCGGCATTTCAGTTTTCCCCCTCGGATGCGGACGCCGCCAAATCCAGAATTCAGGTCGACCACCGCGCGTTGTCTTCGCTCCGGCAACACCCCTCGCCCCGGTTGCTCGAGTGCGCACTCCAATCCAAAGGCGGCATGTTTGTCGCCACCGATTTCGTTCCGGGCGAGCCGATGCTGCAGTATTGCGACCGCGTTCGAGCGAGCGTCCGCGCTCGCCTGCTGCTCTTTCTCGACGCCTGTGAAGCAGTACAGGCCGCTCACCAGTGCGGCGTCTTCCACGCGGGGCTCGCGCCCGGAAACGTGCTCGTGCGCATGGCTGGAGACGTCCCCACGACAACGCTTCTTGATTTCGGCGTCACTCGCGCGCTGTTCGATCTTCTCGGACACCGACGGATCTGGCTCGAGATGCGATTGGCACACGGCGCGATTGAGTATCTCGCGCCCGAGCAAGCGACAGATTCACCACGCCCCGCCGAACCCGCTTCCGATATCTATTCGCTCGGCGCTCTTCTCTATGAGTCCCTCACCGGCGTCGCACCTTTCGATCGAGCCGTGCTGAGGCGGGCCGGAATCGGTGACTGCCCTCGCATCCTCGAGGAACAGCGGGTGCTCGATCCGGAGAAGCGACTGGACGAGCACGCGGATCGGGCACTCGAAACCGCGGAGCGCCGTTCGACCAGCCTCATCGAACTCCGCGCCGAATTGCGAAGGGAACTCGGAAGCATCCCGATGAAGGCCTTGTGCAAGTCGAGCTCCAGCCGGTACCTGAGCGTCGCGGCCATGGCGGACGACATCCGCGAATACCTGGATGGCAAGCGCGTCGATGCCGCGACCGGTCTAGGTGATCGCGTCCGTCGCCTCATGAGCCGATTCCGCGGCACTCCGTAACCCCGACATCAATCCTGATCGTGTTGTCCGAGCGCCTCGCCGAGTTCGTGGCGCAACCACGCCCGCGCGAACCGCCAGTCTTCGTGCACCGTGCGGGGCGAAATGCTCAGCACCCGTGCAATCTGTTCGATCGTCAACCCACCGAAAAATCGTAACTCAACGATCCGAGCCGATCGCTCGTTGAGTTGCCGCAACCGCTCGATTGCGCCGTCAATCTCCAGCAGTTCGGCAACGGTGGAGGGGCCGTTCTCGTCGGGTGCCGCGGCGTCGAAATCACCGAGCCGCCCGACCTCACCACCGCCCCGCTTGATCGCATTCCGTCGCCGAGCGTGATCCACCAGCACTCGACGGATGACCGCGGCCGCGGCGGCCAGAAACTGTTCGCGATCGTTGACCTTGATCGCCTTTTCCCAGCCCGCCAACCGCACAAAGGCCTCGTGTACAACTTCTGTTGCCTGCATCGAGTGGTCCCGGCGCTCGCGGTTCATGTAGCGGGCTGCGATCTCCCGTAACTGGTTGTAAAGCTCGGGCATGACCTCCGCAACGTGCGCCTCGAGAGCCGATTTGGGCGTGTCTGACGCGCTGCTGGATGGTTGTTCCGAGGGTTCCGGTTTCGTCATAACAATGCCCGCCACGAACACCGAACGCTAGGATGATTCCCGCATGGCTGAAGAATCCATCCAAGCATCCGGCAAGACCCACCCCGCGAAAGGGTTGATCCGCTCCAAAGTACTGTGGTTGGCGATCCTGATTACAGCAGCCGGCGCGGCTTGGTGGGCCTATTCCGCGGCATACAGCCGCGCCAACGCACCTTCGCCCGGCGCGGCATCTTCACTCGTCGATTCGCCGTCCGCGCCACGTGAAGGTCAAGGTGCCGTCGCTGCACCCGCGGCATTCCGTTACGGGTCGAGTTTCGTGGTCGCGTTCCTGATCGGCTTCCTTCTGAAGAAGATCATCAGGAGCGTCCTGCTGATCGCCGCGTTGCTTATCGGGGCCATCATGACCCTGAAGTACTTCGGGATTCTGAATTACGATTGGGCAAGCGCGCAAAGCCATGTCGAGCAGGGAGTTGGCATTGCCCGTCAGGAAGGCGAGAAGTACCGAGCAGTCATCATGGGTTATCTGCCTTCCGGTCTCGCAGCAGGTGCTGGGGCCATCTTCGGAGCCCGTCGGGGCTGAATCGGTCCGATTCCTGCAAGACCAATGCAAACCGCGAACATCCGGTGAAGGGTGGGCGGCCGGGGCATCCGGCTCCGGGCATTGGCCCATCAACGGAAGGGGATACATGAGAGTTCAGAAACTGCCCGGAGTCGTCGCTGCCATGCTGATTGGCAGCGCCGCGATCGCGAATCACCACCTCATGCAGATCCAACTGGTGATCGGTGGTGTAAACGGTGATACCACCGCCCAAGCCATTCAGTTGAGGCAGCGTTTCGCCGGACAGAACATCGTGTCCAGCGGTCGCATCAAGGCGTACGACGCGAACGGCCTGAATCCCATTACGATCATTGACTTCACAACCGATGTCCCAAATGCCGCAGCGGGCGACACGATTCTCGTCTGCACAAACTCGTTCCTTTCGAAGACGACGCCGGCGACCGTGGCGGACTTTGTGATGACCAACCCGATCCCGGTTTCTTACATGAACGCAGGCCGGATCACCTTTGAGTTCGACTCGGGGACCATCTGGTGGTCGCTGGCATACGGCGGCGCGTCGTACCTTGGCGGCAATCTGCTCAGCCCGACGAACGATGCGGATGGAAACGCCGCTCCAGCGTTCGGTACGTCGCTTCCCACGAATTCCAACAAGGCGCTTCAGTACACCGGTGTTGCTTCCGGCGCAAGCACCACCAACGCGGCGAACTACGCGATCACCGATTTCGCGGCCGTCGTTACCAACAACGCCCGGGTCAATTTCACTGTCAAAGCCCTCTGTTCCGGCGATCTCAACAACGATGGCTTTGTGGACGACAGCGACTTTGTCATCTTCGCCGCGGCGTATGACGAGTTGATATGCGGGCCCTCGTGCCCGGCGGATCTGAATGCAGACGACTTCGTCGATGATGCGGACTTCGTGATCTTTGCCGCGGCGTACGACGCATTGATCTGCCCGTAGTCTCACCATTTGCAGCGCCCACCCATGTGTTGCGCCGGCTGCGGTACGTTCGCGGCCGGCGCAACCTTTATTTGGGGCGATACTTGCGGTGTCCGTCGCGGACTCGCTTGATCACAACGGCGGAAGCGAAAAGGAGCACGAGCAGAACGCCGGTCAGGATGAACGTGCTCACGGCGTTCTCGCTGATAATGCCCTGCGACTGGGCTCCGATGGCCAGCACGCCGAGGAGCGGTCCACCGGTGTAGCCGACGCCGATCAGCGCCTCGTGCATTCCGCCAGCTTCGACTTCCGCTGCGCCGACTTCCATCGCGTAATAAATCGCTCCGGCGTAGATGATGGCCATTCCCACGCCGAACAACGCGAGGCCGAGAAGCAGAATTCCGAGCGCTCTCCCATCGAGCCCCTCCGTCGGAGCTCTCTTTGCGATGCTCCATGCAAATATCGAGAGAGCGAACCCGCCGGCGAAGAGCACGCCCCCGACGACAGGTGCGGACCAGCGGCCGTGCCAGCCGTGCCACCGTTCGAGCGCCAGAAAACCAAGGCAGCGTGGCAGCAACCAGGCAGAGGCGACCACCATCTGCCACTCGGCGGGCACGCCGATGGCGTTGCACGCCAGCGGAAGGATCGGCCCCAGTGCGCTGCTGACAACATAGGAGGCAGGCAGGAAGACCCGAAAAGTGGTGAGCAGATCGGCATAGATCGGAGGAGTTGGTGCGTGCGTTTCGTGGACGTGGACACCCGGCTCGCGCGGGAACCACCGGAGTATCACGATGGAGGCGACTTGCAACAGGCCAAGCGCAACGAGCGCCGCGCCTGGAGCGTCCTTGACAAAGCGGGAAATGGCCCAGGCGCCGATGACGAGCGACCCGCTCCAGAGCACGTTCCAGAGCCCGATGGCGGCCCGGAGTTCCTTGTCGCGTCTGCCGCCGGAAAGAAACGACTCGACCATCGGCCAGAGAACGCCCGTGATGGGGCTGTACAGCGCGATCATGACCCAAACTGACCATTCGCCGCCGGCGGCGCGATCCGGCTTGCCGAGCCCGCACACCAGTGCCGGGAGCGTTGTGAGCGCGCCCAGAGCGATCATGATGCAGACCAAAATGCCGCGGCTGTTCAGGCCGGGAATCACCCGGCGCAGGAATCGCGTGAAGCGCTGGGCACCGAGCGCACCGGTGATGTACATCACGCCGAGGACCACGCCAAGCAGAAAATTCTGGAGCGCGGAGAACCCGAAGCCTTCGGCGGTCAATACGAAAATGCCGCTGGTCACGAGTCCGGCGGAAAGGCTGTTGACGAAGGTAAAGCCGTAGACCGCGGGTCGGGGGGTGGGCCGAGAGTGCGTGAGGGATGCGGACCCCGGGGTCAAAGTCCGCGGAGCATCGGAATGGATTGCATTGGACATGGGAGAGGGGCGGGTTGCTTCCGCGACGGGCCGATCGTAGCATCGGGCTGCCGCGGGCCCGGACGCGGCAAGTATGCACTGATGTGCCCGTAGCTCAACTGGATAGAGCGCTGCCCTCCGAAGGCAGAGGTTACAGGTTCAACTCCTGTCGGGCATACTTGCGCGAGGTGGGTGATCGACGCCGGTTTGGCTCCCCAAAAAGAACCACCGAGCCAAACACCACTTGGCTCGGTGGTTGAAGGGAAGCAAGTTCGTCAATCGGCACCTCTCGGCGGCGATCGCATGTGGTGCGCCGAAATGACGGCGCACGCGTACACGCGTAAAACGTGTACGCCGCGCGGGCGGAAATAGAAAACAAGCGTGGGCTTGTCTCCTCCTGAAGCCGGGGGCGGAGTCCGGCACCTCATTCTCATCGAGAATGGGGGAATGGTCAATGAAAACAACGCGTCTGCGGTCAATCTGCATGTTATCCGGACCTCGAAAAGCACGAAAGCGAGGGGCTACGTTGCACTTATGCCAGCGGCGAATTCCGAAAACCATGGGGCAACGCGGCCAGCCAAAGCTCGGGCGATGCGATTGGCAAACGCCCTCCGCAAGCAATATCCGCAGGCCCACTGCGCACTTGTGCATCGCAACGCCTTTGAGTTGCTGATCGCGACGATACTTTCGGCTCAGGCAACCGACGTCTCGGTCAACAAGGTGACACCCGAGCTCTTTCGGGATTTTCCGGATGCCGCGTCGATGGCGAAGGCCACGCCCGCGGAATTGGAACCGTACTTGCGCTCGATCGGCTTGTTCCGAAACAAGGCAAAGAGCATTTCCGGAACGGCGCGCATGCTGGTGGAGGAGTTCGGTGGCAAGGTACCACGGACGATGGAGGAGTTAATCCGCCTGCCGGGCGTCGCGCGGAAGACGGCCAATGTCGTGCTCGGCAATGCGTTCGGTCTCAACGAGGGTTTCGTTGTCGACACGCACATTCAGAGGCTGGCTGTGCGGTTCGGGCTCGCGAAGAAGGGTGACGATGTCGGGACTATCGAGCGGAAACTGATGGCGCTCTTCCCGAGAGAGCGGTGGTGCGAACTCTCGCACGAGTTGATCTGGCACGGAAGGGCCGTGTGCAAGGCACGCGGGGGCGGGTGTGCTGACGATGCCATCTGCCGCGAGTTCGGGGTTGGGTGCGGACGACGAGAATGATTCTGAAAGAGGCTTTGAGGCATCGAGCCTCGGGGCGCGGCGCTTGACGGGCTTGGTATGGCGGAGAATGCGGTCTGCCGCCTTGCGCCTGGATTCCACAGATGACTCGGTGCAGGCGACGACATCCGCGAGCGCATCGAGGGCGCGGGCTTGGGCGCGTCGTGCGGACAAACTTGCACGCTTTCGTTCGACGCGGGCGAGAAGGGCGAAGAAATCTGCCGCCTCGCGACTGTCGAGAAGTTCCGCGAGTTGGAAGAGCGAAAGCGAGAACTCGGCGGCGACGGCCGAGAGATCGTCTTGGGATGACAACAAGCGTGTGATGATTTGGGTGAGCATGGGAGATTCGGGGTGTGGGATGCTGTTGTGGGGCCTCTACAAAGGGGAGGCGAAGCGCCATTGGCCCGAAATAACCGTAACTGCGACGTGCGCGAATTCGGCCGCAAGTGCTTGTGGCAATTGAGGTAGAGCACTATTTCGCAAAATGGAAAGTGGGGGTGCGTTGTCGCACTGCTTTGGTTCAAAAAAGCAGTAACTACAGGATTGGCCCGGGTGCGGGTGACGGGGGGGACTCTTGCTTTCCGGCGAAATCCTTACTTGGCCTGCGCCAGCCGAGAGAGCAAAGACTGCGGGTCGGGGTCGATGATGATGAACTCGCGGTGAGGAAGGCGCAGAAACCCGGCGTCGGCGGCGCGATCGAGAAAGGTCATCAAAGGGTCGAAGAAACCATCGACGTCGAGCATCCCGACGGGCTTGGTGTGGATCCGCAACTGGGCCCAGGCCAGTATCTCGAAGAACTCATCGAGCGTTCCGAAGCCACCCGGAAGAGCGATGAAGGCGTCGGCGATGCCGGCCATGGTCATCTTGCGTTCGTGCATGGTGGCGACGATGCGCATGTCGGCAACGGACTTGTGCGCTAGTTCCTTGTCAACCAACTGGTGAGTGATCACGCCGGTGACACGCCCCTGATGAGCCAGCGCACCATCCGCAACCGCGCCCATGAGCCCGACGCTGCCTCCGCCATAGACCAGCGTGCGGTCGGATCGGGCGATCGCACCGCCAAGTTCGCGAGCCGCGGAAGCGAAGATCGGACTGCGTCCGGGAGCGGCGCCACAGAATACTGCGATGGATCGGGGCATGGTGGGTTCCACAAGACTCTGGGCCGTGATTGCACGACGGGGACAACGAACCAGGATTCAGCAGACACAGCGAAAAGGGTTGATCAGCACGGGAGTTTGCGCGGCTGGGAGAGAAGCGATGCGTCTTTGACAACAGCGGACGGAGATGGGACGCGGCCGAGTACTTCCTCCGTCGTGATGCGCAACATAAGGTCGTTGGCGGCAACATTCTTGTGATTGATCGAGCCTTCCACAGGGTGATGAATGACGTCGGCCTCGCGCTGATAGGGTCCGTCCTCGCCCGGAGCGGTGGGGCCGTACAAACCTATAAGCGGGCGATTGAATCCAACCGCCATATGGATTGCAGCGGAGTCGTTGGCGATGACGAGCGACGACGCCTCGGTCAGAGCCATCAGGTCGGCGATCGAAGTATCGCCGATGCGATCCAGAACCCGCGGCTCGCGCGAAGCAAGTTCTGTGAGGGGCGTGCATTGATCACGCTCACCGGGCGCCCCAACAAGCACAACGCGGGAGTAGCCACGAGCGAGCAATCCGGACACGACCGCTGCGAAACGCTCGGCGGGCCAGCGCTTTGCGGGCCAGCGGCTGGTGGGCGCGACGATCGCGAACGGGCCGGCGCGGAGCTCGGGATTGGTCGCGACGCGCTCTCGCGCCACGGGGGACGGATAAAGGCGCATGTCAACGGTGATGGCAATTCCATCGCGGCGCAGAACTTCGAGCATGCGATCGACGGCGTGCAGAGTCCAGGGTGCCTCGTAACGATCGGTCAGTCCGAGCCATCCGAATTCTCTTGCGTTCTTGAGGCCCACTCGACGCGGCGCGCGGGTGGCCCAGGCGAGAAAGCCGGAGCGGAACAAGCCCTGAAGGTCGTACACGACATCGTACTTGTTCTCACGGAGAAGGCGCAGAAACTTGAAAAGCGGTGTCGTGGTGCCGCGGGAAAAACCGGCGCTGAGTTGGCGCCTCCGAAATTCAATGACGTTGGAGAGGGCCGGATGATGTCGGATGGCTTCGGCGTTCGCATCCTGCACGAGCCAGTCGATCTGCGCGTGCGGAAAAGTGGCGCGAAGCGACACGAGCGCTGGAACAGTGCGACAGACGTCTCCAAGAGCGCTTGGCCGGATGATCAGAATGCGTGAAGGGGGCGGCGACACGGACCAAGAGCGTAGCGAGAGTTGGCCGGGCGATCGCCGGAAACAAAGTATCAGGGGCGACCGGGCGACCTCCAGCGGCCCTCAGTGCGTTCGCCCTGGCGTGACCCAAGCCAAGTGACAGAGCCGGCTCCGGTGCTCTTTGCATTGCCCGAGCCGTGCTCGGCTATCACTTGGGCTCTTTCGCACGCTCCAGCAGTTCCTTCACAGCGGCTTCCAGCTGTGCATCCTTTTCTGCCGCTTCTTCGACGGGGGTTTGGGGCACGTTGATGTCCGGCTTTGCTCCGTTGTTCTCCATGTCGGCGTTGTCGGCGGCGAGGTACCAGCCGCGCCCGGGGGTACGGACGGCCGTCCCGTCGATGAGCGTTGCGGCGCCTGTAGAGATGACGCCGCCGTAGGTTGGAGTTCCGACGAGTTTGCCGCGATTGATGGTCTTGATGGCGTGAGCGAAAATCTCTGCGTTGGAGAACGAGTTCTCGTTGATCAGCACCGAAATGTCGCGCGAGTAGCCGTAGATGAGTCGCCGGTCGCGCGGGTAGGCGTCTTTCTTGACGGTGGCCGGGTCGGCGCCACGGGAAATCGTGTAGGCGTGGCGAGGGGCGGTCAGCGAGGCGAGGAGAATGTCGGCTGTGCTGCCGCCGCCATTGTCTCGAACATCGATGATTAAACCGAGTTTGCCGTCGGCGGCGGCATAGAGATCTCGCTCGTAGTCGTCCACCGAAGCCTGACCCATGGCGCGAATATGGAGGTATCCAAGTTTGCCTCCGGAGAGTTTGTCTACAAGTTGGGCGCGCCGCAGCGCTTCGTCCTCGTAGCGGAGGTCAACATCCGCACCGGACGAGAGGGGGGTGAGGAGCACCGCTCGCGGCTTGATCACGTTCGTGGCCGGATCGGGAGTATCGCCGCGTCGGGTGAACGAAATCAACGTTTCTTTGCCGGCCTTGCCGACGAGTGCCGCGGCGAGATCGGTATTCGGCATCGTCGAGGGATTCCCGGCGAGCGGTTGTCCATCAATGGCGGTGATGACGTCGCCGACCGAGAGTCGCATCGCCCGGACTTTTTCTTCACCGGCCAGCGAGTTGTCGGCGGGCGAGCGCGGGAGGATGCGGACGACTTCGAAGCCGCCCGGGACTGGCTTGGTATCGAGGCCCAGATAGCCAACCGCCAGCTGGGCGGGCGCGCTGCCCGGCGGCGGGAAGACGCCGACATGCGACCCTTCGAGTTCTCCGAAGAGCATCATGGTGACCCGTGCGAACTCGCCCACGGTTCGAGTGGACTGCGCGAGCGTCACGTAGCGGTCGGCCAGGCCGGTCCAGTTCAGCCCCTTGAGAGTGGGGTGATAGAACAAATTGCCGAGAATTCTGGCGGCTTCCATGAACTTTTGCCGCTGCTGCGCTGCGACATCTACAACGAATGGCGCATCGATCGGGAGCGGCTCTGTCTTGCCGCCAGAGGGCGGCGCGGACGAAACAGTGCCTTGACGGATGAAGAAGACCTTGTCGCCCGTGAGAGAAACAGAAATATTGGAGACCGAGCCCGATTGAATGGACTTGCGGTCATCGCCCTTGTAGGAAACAGAGACCAGCGACGGATCGGGATCGCCGGTTGCGGAGAAGATGATGCGATCACCGGCGGGCGTGATGGCCAGTTGGGAAGACGACAGAGGGATACCGCTGGTGACGCGCCGGATGCGCAGATACGCATCCTCGGTATCAAAGTGGAGAGGCTTGGCGGCTTCGGCTTTCTTGTCTTCCTTCTTCTCACCTTCCGGGTTTGCATCGGCGGCGGTGGGCTTGTCCCACATGACGGGGTCGATCGGCTTGCGCTTCTTGGCGGCCTCCGCGGCTTTCTTGAAGTATTCCTCGAGTTCGTACGGACGCAGCGCATCGAGCGATTTGTCGAGTGCCAACGCGTAGACCTGGTACTGATTGTTCTGCTCGGCGCGCTCACTCTGGAAATACAGAACCTTGCCGTCGGCGGAGAGCCGAGGCGAGACGTCGAGATCGGGGTGGCGGGTCAGATTGGCCGCCACAGGAACTTTGCCGTCGTCGCCGGGCTTGGTGTCGAGCAGCCAGATATCGGAATTAAAATCCAGATCCTGGGTTTCGTAGAGAATGTGACGTGAATCGGGCGCCCACAGGATTTCGGGCGAGTTCCAGCCGTTCCACAGGACGCGGCAGTCTCTTGACGTGAGGTCCATCAGGATTACGTCGCCCAGGCCTCTCGTAAAGATCAGTTGCTTTCCATCGGGCGAAGGAGTCGGATCGCGGAATTCCGGACCGAAGATGCCGTCGTTCTTCCCCGGCGACAAGTTTGATGGCGTGAGCGGATGAATATCGAAAGTAATTGCTTCCGACCAGCGCTTGGCGAAGTCGATCTTGGGTTTGTCGTCCTTCTTTTCATCTTTCTTGGAATCGTCGGCGCCGTCCTTCTTGTCGGCGTCTGCCGGCTTTGCATCGTCTGCCTTGTCCGGTTTCTTCTCGTCGGGCTTGGAATCGCCCTTCTTGTCGTCTTTCTTTTCTTCTGGTGGGGCGAGATCGGACTTCGAGAGGGCGACCGTGGCGTAGTAAAGCTGATACGTGCCCGTGTCATCCGATGCGAAAAAGAGAACTCGGTTGTCGGGCGACCAGGCCAGGCCCCGCGCACGACCGGACCCGAGCGTGACTCTGCGGGTGGGGAAGTTCTCCTCGGTGGAGCGCACGAAGATCTGGCCGCGGGCGATGACGGCCAGGGTCTTTCCGTCCGGGCTGACCGCCTGCTCTGATACCTCTTTGCCAAGATTGAGGCGCTGGGTATCAAGATCGGCGAAGTCGCCGGAGAAGACAATCGCCACGGGCTGAGGCTTCGCGCCGGGGGTCTTCAGGTCGAGCGTGTACAAGGTGTCCCACACCACAAAGGTTGCGGTGTCGCCCGCCGCATTGACGGTGAGGTCGCGGGCGCCATGGCCGATTGTGAGTTCGCTTTCGGTTGGCTGGAAATTCGTGAGGTCGGTTGCTTGCGCATCGGTCTGCCCGGCGGGAATGCGGCGGAGGTTGAACTCACCCGACTTCGAAGACAGGTAGACGACCGAACCGTCCGGCAATGGCCAGCCGTCGGCATCCGAGCGCGGATCGGATGTGAGGCGCTCGAACTGACCGGTGGCGACATTCATCTTCCACAGATCGGGCGCGCCCGAACCGTTGTACTTGGGCCGGTTGAAATCCGCACGCCCGTGTGTAAACACGATGAACGAACCATCGGGAGACACGCGTGGGAACGTGCCGAAAGCGCCGGTCAGTCGCTCAGTCGGTCCACCCTCGACCGGCGCCTTGTAGAGCCGATTCGAGCGGTAGATGCTCGGTTCGTTGCTCGAGGAAAAGGTGACGAATTTGCTGTCGGGTGTGAAGCCGGTCAAATTCTGGGCGCGGTCGGTGGTGGTGACCCTCCGGATCGGCCCGAGGGCAACACCCGTCGGGGTGCGCTCGATCGAGGCGATGTAAATCGTCCGCGGGCCATCGCGTTCGGATTCGAATGCCAGCCATTTTCCGTCGGGCGAAAAGACCGAACCGCGTTCTTCTGCGCTTTGTGAGGTGAGCCGCGTCGCGGTGCCTCCTGTGCGTGCGACGGCCCAAAGATCGCCCCCGGAAGAAAAGACGAGAAGTTGCCCGTCGGGGCTGATGCTCGGTTGCTGGATCAAGCCGGTACGAGGGGGCGGAGTCGGCGCGGCGCCTTGTCCGAATGAATACATCGCTGAACCGGCGGCGAGAATAAGAGCTGCGATCTTGGCGGAACGCTTGGTGATCATGCTTTGTTCTTTCGTTGGACGGGGCCCAAAGAGTGAGAATAGAACTGATACCGTACCACAGCTTGGCGGGTGCGTTCAAACGGAGTGTGGCGGTTGATTGAACGAATTTTCATGGGCTGGGAGCGACCGCTGGTTGAGAGTGCCGCGGCATGGCTGGCATCGCGCTTTGCGACGAATGCTTCGGGGAAAGGTATTGATTTTCAACGCGCGCTTGTAGTTGTACCCGGTCGGCGGTTCGGGCGCGAACTGGTCGCGGAGATGGTCGGCATCGGCGAAAAGACCGACGCGTGGGTCTCGCCCGGGCGGGTGATCACACCGGGGGAGTTGAGTGCGCTGTTGCTCGACGGGGGTGCGGAGCGTGCGTCGGCGTTGCTGCGCGCGATGGCTTGGGGAGAGGCGCTTCGGCGGCTGCCGACTGCTGATTTCGGTGCGATTCTGAAGCGAAGACCAAGCGACGAGAGCGCCGGGGAGTGGTTGAGGCTGGGTGCCATGGTGGATTTCTCGGTGGGAGAACTGGGTCGTGAACTGCTGACGCCAAAGGAGGTTGCGGAACGCGCGGACGCGATGCAGGATTCGGGAGAGGGGCCGCGGTGGCGGAGTATCGGTGCGGCGCAGAGTACTTACGAAGATTTGCTGGTGGGTGCGGGAGTGCGGGACGGATATGCGGCGCGCCTGGAACTTTTGCGAAGCGGGGCGCCCGTACCTGCCGAGGGGTACTCGGAAATCGTGCTCATCGGTGTTGTCGAGCTCGATCGCGCCTCGCGGGAAGCGCTCGCGAGGAGCGGGCTGCAGGTTTGCGCGCTGGTGTTTGCGCCGGAGGACGAAGCGGGCGGTCTCGATGAATACGGATGTGTGCTGAGCGGGATGCGAGAACGAGTTGCGATCGATGCCCGCCATGTTGAGTTCGCGGAGGATCTGCGCGATGGGGCGAGGCGGGTGGTCGGCCGCATCGCGGCGTGGACAGGCGAGGCACACGATGTGTCGGCACGCGATGTCACTGTTTGTGCTCCCGAGCCGGCGATCGCGAAGGAGCTTGCGCTTGCGGCGGCGGGGGTCGATGGGCTCGCGTTTCATGATGCGGCCGGTGAGGAGATCGGGCGGGCTTCGGTGGTGAAGTTGGTGTCGGCGCTCGCGGAGTTTGTGCGTGAGCAAACGATTGAGTCATTCGCGAAGTTGGTGAAGCGCCCCGAAGTGGAGCGCTGGATCGAAGCGACTGTGAAACCGGGCGGCGGGTGGATTGATCGGATTGACCATGCTGCAATTACCTTGCCGGGTGAGTTTGTGAATCAGTACGAGGGTGGGGATGGGGATGCGGTGAAGGCGGTTGCGGAACTCTGCCGCGAGTTGATGACGCCTGGATCGGGTTTGTCGGCGCGGCTCGACGCATTGCTCGCGGTGCTCGAGAGCGTGTACGAGGGCGTGGAATTGAGCGAGCGGGAAGCGGGCGCGATGGGTGCGATCGCAGGAGTGGTGGCGGAGTGCCGCGGGTGCGCAGCGTGGACAAAGAGCATCGAAGGATGGCGAGCGATTGAATTGGTGCTCGAGGCGCTGGCGGATGCGAGACAGGCGGAGACGTCCAGACGTGGCGAAGTGGAGGTGCTGGGTTGGCTGGAATCGGCGGTTGACCGCGCGCCGTACTTGGCCGTGCTCGGACTGAACGAGGGGATGATTCCGACCGGTCGGGTTGAGGACGCGCTGCTGCCGGAGAGCGTGCGGCGCGTGCTCGGCCTGGCGACGGGAGAGACTCGTGCCGAGCGCGATGCGTTTTTGCTTGAAGGGTTGATCCGCTCTCGCGAAAAGCGGGGCGGTGGCGTGTGGTTTGTGTGCGCGAAACGGGATGAAGAGGGCAACCCCCTAAGGACGAGCCGGTTGTTGTTCCGGTGCGATGACGATGAGGCGCTTGCGCGGGTGGAAAGAATGGTGGAGGAGTTGCCCGAAAAACCCCGCTTCGAGGCGGAGAGGCGTGTGGCCGAAGCGGGGTCGGTTCGAGACGCTACAAGCTTTCCGCTTGCACCGATTCAGGAGATGGAGCCGCCGGTCGAAGTGCGTGTCACGGCGTTTCGTGAGTATCTGCGTTCGCCGTACATGTTCTTCCTGAAGCGTGTTGCCCGACTCAAAGAATTGGACGAGCCGTCACCGGAGGCGGATCAGAGCGAGATGGGCACCTTTCTACACGCGGTGCTCAGCGAGTTTGGTCCGAAGGAATCAGAAGCACTCCAGCGGGAAGACGACATCGCGGCCTGGGCGATCGATCGCTTTGCGTCGCTGGCGAGCGCGGGGCACCGCCAACGCAGGAGCGCGGTCCGGGATATCCAAGCAGAAGTGGCGAAGCGTCGGCTGCGGACCTTTGCGCGGGTGCAGGCGGAGCATGCCGCGGAGGGCTGGCGGGTGCACTCAACGGAGCGCGAGCCTGACAAGCCGATCATGATGGAGGTGCCGGAAGGGAAGATCGGATTGACTGGTCGGCTCGATCGCATCGATGTGCGGGGCGACGAGTGGCTGGTGTTGGATTACAAGACTGCGGACAAGGCCAAGACGCCGGCGTACACGCATCAGAAGGGCGACGAGTGGCACGACTTGCAGTTGCCGTTGTATGTGTTCCTGCTTCGGGCGATGGAACCGAAGGCGAAGTTGGTGAAGACGGGGTATTTCCTATTGCCGAAGGCGAGTGCGGAGGGCACGATCGAATATGCCGAGTGGGACGAGGCCGCGGTTCTCGATGGCATCGAGCGGGCACGTGAGGTTGTCGGCGCGATTCTGCAGAAAGAGTATCCGCTCGGAGATGATCCGTTCGAAACGGGCGCTTTCGCGCGGCTTTGCGGGGTATCGCTGATCGAAGTTGAAACAGAAGAGGGAGAGGAGTGATGGGGCGCGAGCCACGAACGCCCGGTCGGGCGCGCAAGGAACCTGCACCTATCGCTCACACAGACGGAGGGAGTTCCGGACCTGCTTCGGTCATATTGGCTTCGGCCGGATCGGGAAAGACGTTTGAACTGGCCGGGCGATATGTCGGTGCGCTGGCTCGATCCGGAGGCGCGCCGGAAAAGATACTCGCGACCACCTTCACACGCAAAGCGGCGGGGGAGATGCTGGCGAAGGTGCTGGCACGTTTGCTCGATGCATCGCGAGGGCGGGGAGATGTCTCGGGGCTGAAGGGAGCTGAAGCGCGGGCGCTCGCGCTTTCGCTGGCAAGGCGGATTGATCGCGTGCGTGTGCAGACGCTGGATTCGTACTTTGCGGAGATCGGTCGATTCGGCGCGGGGGAACTGGGGCTTTCGCCCGGATGGCGGGTGCTGGATGAGACGGAGATCGAGGAGGTGCGTGAAGAGGCGATCGATGCGGTCTGCCGCGAGGTGGACGCGAAGGCGCTGATTCTGATACTGGAGTCGATGAACCTTGGCGGGTTGCCGATGCGTCCCCGGACCGATCTAATCGAGCGGGCGGCGACGCTGCACGACGCGTTTGTGGATGGCGGCAGTAGCGCGAAGATGTGGGGGGCGATCGGGTCGGATGAGCGGGCGGAATTGGATACCAAAGAGCTTCGGACGCTAATCGCAGAGTTTCGCGCGCTGCCACCCGTCATGACCGGAAAAGGTGCGGAGCACGGCAACTTCCGCAAAGCGCGGGAGGGGATTGTCGCTGGCCTGGAGCAAGAAGACTGGACCGAGGTGTGGGGTAGCACGCTCGTGAAAGCGGCAATGACGGGGGGCACATATTCGAAGTTGGATGTGCCTGTGCCGATGGCGGCGATTCTGCAACGGCTCGGCGGGCACGCTCGTGCGAAAGCGGTGGGAAGGTTGGCGGAAGCGTCTCGAGCAGCGGGCGGGCTGATGACGGCGTTTGATGCGAAGTTGCGTGACGTGAAAGCGGCGAGGAATGCGCTGACATTTGATGACTTGCCGCGGATGATGCTTTCGCTTAGAGAAGAGGAGCGGAGGTGGATTTCGTTCCGCATGGATGGGAAGGTCGATCACCTGTTGCTGGATGAGTTTCAGGACACTTCGCGCGTGCAATACGAGGTGTTGCAGCCGGTGCTGGAGGAGATCAGCGCGACGCGCGAGGCGGGGCGGAGCGTCTTTGCGGTGGGTGACTTGAAGCAGTCGCTGTACGGGTGGCGCGGCGCGGTGCCAGAGTTGTTGGAAGGGCTGAGCGAACGGCTGAACCTGGGAGCACCAGAGACACGGGCGAAGAGCTGGCGGTCGTCGCAGGGTGTGCTGGATGCGGTGAACCGGGTGTTTGAAGGGATCGGGGCCAATACAGAACTCTTGAAACATCAGAAGGCGGCGGAACGGTGGGGGGCGACGTTTCACGCCCACAAAGCCGCGAAGGAAATTGATGGATTCGTGAGGCTGGAGCAGGTGCGGCTGAAGACGGAGGAAGAGGATCGGGTGGACTTGGTCATCGATCGCGCGGTGGAGCGGGTCGAGGAGATCACGCGGGCGCATTCGGAGTGGAGTGTCGCGGTCATCACGCGAACGAACGGGGTGATCCCTCGGGTGATTCACCGGTTGAAGCAGCGAGAAATCTTGGCGGCCCAGGAGCGAGGGCATCCGTTGATGGATGAGCCATGCATCGGCGCTGTGGTGAGTCTGCTGCAGTTGGCGGAGCATCCGGGCGACAGCGCATCGCGGTACCACGTTGCGAAAACGGCGCTGGCTGGATTGCTCCAGATGCCGTCGGCGATGGACGGGTCGGTGGGGATGCGGGTCTCGCGTGAACTGAGAGAGCGGATCGCGCTCGACGGGATCGCGGGCGTGGTTGCGTGGATTCGGAGTGAACTGGAGTCCCGGTTGACAGCGCGGGGCCGCGATCGTCTGGAGCACCTGGAGCGGATCGCTCGGTCATTCGATGCGAAACCAGAAGGGCGAATCCCGGATTTCATCCGGCTTGTGCAGGACGCTGCTGTGGTGGATGAGGCCTCGGGACGAGTGAGCGTGCTCACGGTGCACAAGGCAAAGGGACTGGAGTGGGATGCGGTCGTTCTTATTGATCTTGAGCGTCCATGGCTCAAGACGGTGCCGACGGTGGTTGTGGATCGTGGCGAGGCCGGTGAGACCGATCCGCTTGCACCGGTCGAAGCAGTGTCGCTCTGGCCGAACGCGGCACAGCAGGGGTGCGACGCGCGACTGGAGGGGATGGCGGAACGATGGAGATCGCGGGCGGTTCGAGAATCGATCAGCGGGCTGTATGTCGCGATGACACGGGCACGACGACACCTTGAGATGATCATCGCGAACGGGGAAGAGAAGCGGATTCTGTTGTGTGCCGCGAGGGTGTTGCGGGAGGCGCTCGGCGGTGGAGAGCCGGCGCCGGAAGATCCTGCGGCCGGGGCGGTGCTCTATTGCAATACGTACAAAGCAAAGAGCGATGAAGACCAGAAAGAGCGTCGCGAGAGCGGGCCGGATGCGGTGCGGGCGGCGGTGCGATTCGCCGCCGAATCGCGTGAAGTGGGCGCGGGCCTTGCACCGTCGAAGCACGGGCACTCCCGTGCGCAGGGGGCTCGCGAGATACTTCGCGAGATCGATGCGCACGCAGAATCGCGAATTCGGGGCGAGTTATGGCATGCGTGGTTCGAGACCGTGGAATGGAGCGAAGGATGGAGCGGCAAGGATGAAGAGTTGCTTCGTGCCGCGGCCGGGTTCAAGTGCGACGAACGCTCCGCGCGGGAACAGATCTTGCAGTTTCGGGCGTCGATGGGGGGCGAGATCGGGAGGGCCTTGGCCCGGGCTCGCTACATGAAGCGCGGCGGGGAACTTCGCGTTGTACGGGAGTGGGCGCTCGCCTGGAACGAAGGCGGGCTGGTGCAAGGGCGAATCGACCGCGTTGTGATTGGCCTCGACGGGCAGCGCCCGGTGTGGGCGGAAGTGCTGGATTTTAAGACAGATAGAGTGACAAGCGACCGCGTGAAAATCCTGGGCGCGACATACCGGGAACAGATTCAATCCTACCGGCGAGCGGTGGGAAGAGCGCTGCGGCTCGAACCGGCGCACGTACACGGCGTGCTGCTGTTTGTGCAGCCGGGTGTGGTTTGGGGGGTTGACTAATTGAGGGGATAAGCAGGGAAAATTGCCGGGTCAGAACTCGGAGGGTTGAAAGCCGATAGAGTCGGATGGAAGTTCTTCGGCCGTGGTGCGGCGCTGAACGCCTTTTTGAACTCTTCCCCCGAATCGCTTCCCTCTTGGAGGGGCGTCAGAAATCGAGGACTGGATGGGCCTGGCCGATCGTCAATACGCATGGGAACCCGAGCGAACCAACGCGGTGTTCGGCCGCCTCCGATTCTGGTCGGTGAACACGTGGATCATCGCGATAAACGTTGCGGTCTTCGTCATCGGGGCGTTCTGGATGCGTCCGGGCGTTCCACTCTTGATAGGCGTTGACGGCCCGCCCGGCGCGGATGTAGCGCGTGAGTACTTCTTACCCAACGGCGCGACAGCGAGCCGCGCTGCGGTGACAACAGCCGGCACGAAACTCATGCGCGACTTGGTCGACCCCGACACGGGACAGAAAGTGGGTCGGGCGTTTTACACGGTGCAACCGCCGCTGGAAGGGTGGGGGCACTTTTCGACAGCCACGATTCTCGCGGGACAGGTCTGGCGGTTTGTGACGTTTCAATTTCTGCATGCAAACGTCATGCACTTATTTTTCAACATGCTCGGGCTGTACGTTTTCGGGCCGACCGTAGAGCGTTATCTCGGTGGGCAGCGGTATTTGGCTTTTTATCTCGTCACGGGCATCTTTGGCGGGTTCCTCTTCCTGCTGCTTAACCTGCTTGGATTCATCGCATATTCCATGGGAATCTCTGCGGTGCCCGGCCTGCTGTTTCATATGACGACCACGCCGCTCATCGGGGCTTCGGCGGGTGTCTTCGGCGTGATCATGGCGTGCGCCAAGATCGAGCCGGACACGGTGGTCCAACTTATCTTTCCTCCCATCGCGCTCAAGATGCGCACATTTGCCTACGGATTCGTCGCGCTGGCGACCATCAACCTTCTGATGGGCGCCAAGAACGCCGGAGGCGAAGCGGCGCATCTTGGCGGTGCGATCGCCGGATACTTCTTTATTCGCAATTCGCACCTGCTGCGGGATTTCTTCGACGTCTTCAGCGACTCTCGCAAGCCAGCGAAGGCCGGTACCGCGCGTGGTGGGGGCGGCTGGGGCTGGCTTCGCGGAAACGGGGATTCGGTCGAAGAAGTGGACCGAATCCTCGCAAAGGTTCGCACCCAGGGCGTGGCAAGCCTGAACGAAAAGGAACGCCGCATCCTCGCTCGCGACACTGAACGACTTCGGGGCAGCGGGGGTTGATACTCGCCCCCTGGCTTCCGCTGCGGCAATGATCTGGCGATGAGCGGACCGATCGACTTCGAAATCCGGGCGAAATCCAAAGTGTGCGGTGCACGCGCGGGGATTGTCACGACGCCACACGGGACCTTCCAGACACCTGCGTTCATGCCGGTCGGCACCAAGGGGACCGTCAAGGGCATTCTTCCGGCGCAGGTCGAGGCGACCGGCGCGGAAATCCTCCTGAACAACACCTATCACCTGCTCCTGCGCCCGGGGCCGGCACTGGTTTCCAAGATGGGCGGTGTCCACCGGTTCATGAACTGGCACCGACCGATCCTGACCGATTCGGGCGGATATCAGGCATACAGCCTGAGCGAAACGAACACCGTCGATGACGATGGTGTGACCTTCAAATCGATTGTGGATGGAAGCACGGTGCGACTGACACCCGAGCGTGCGGTAGAAGTACAAAATCTGCTCGGCCCCGACATCTTGATGGCGCTTGACGACTGTCCGCCGTCGATCGATCCGCGCGTGGAGCGTCCGAGCCAGCAGCGGCTTGCCTCCGCGGTGAAGCGCGACACGGGGCCGAGCTCCGGGCGCGGCAAAAAGAATCGTGACTACGACCACATCGCCCGACTTGATATTGCCAATGAGCGGACTATCCGCTGGCTGGAGCGGTGCATCAAAGCACATCAGCGAAAACACGATCAGGGTCTTTTCGGAATCGTGCAGGGTGGGACCGATCTCGAGCGTCGAAGGTGGTCCGCCGAGCGGATCGGCGCGCTTGACTGTCCGGGCTTTGCAATCGGGGGGGTTGCGGTCGGCGAGAGCGCCGAGGACATCGAAAAAATCGTGCGGTTCACTGCGCCCCTGCTGCCCGATTCAAAACCTCGCTATCTGATGGGTGTCGGCTACGAGCGGGATCTCTATCAGGCCGTGCGAGCCGGGGTGGACATGTTCGATTGCGTGCTTCCGACCCGAAACGGACGCAATGCCAACGCGTTCACTGCGGGCGGACAACTGCGCCTGAGGAATGCGAAATTCGCGGAAGATCCGCTACCAATCGAGGCCGCGTGCGACTGCGTGGCGTGCCGAACGAGCGAGGGGGGTACTTTCTCCCGGGGATACTTGCGCCACCTTTTCATGGCGGACGAGATGCTGGGCCCTATTCTGGTGACGCTTCACAATCTCAGGCATTTCCAGCGGTTCATGGCGGACCTTCGTGAAACGATCGGAACTGACGATTGGGAAGGGTTTGAGCGACGCTGGCCCGTCGCCACCTCAAGAGTGCCCGAGAACCCCGCGGCCCATTGAAAGCGCTTTTGGAGCGAGTGGAAGCGAACCGATCATGGGGCTCGGCGATAGCTTCGTTGAGATTCGAGAGTTTGGGAGGGCCGACAATTGTGTTTTGTCCGGCTACCCTTGCAGTTCCCTGTTCGGGCGGTTTTCGGCGGGATTCGCGCCCCCTGCCCGCGGCACAAGTTTGGAGTTTGATGGTAATGCAAACGCAGCCGTTCTCGATCCACATTCTCGCCCAAAGCGGCCAAACTGGCGCGACCGCGGGAGCGGCTCCGGCAACTTCGGCTGCCCCGTCTGGCAATCAGGCGCTGGTGCCGCTGGGAATCCCCACCGCCTCCAAAACCGCCCCCATCGAGGGACAAACGCTTCAGCCGGCCGGTACCGGCTCGCCCGTCGGCGGCGCCGCCAAGCCGGCGTTCGACCCGATGTTTTTATATCTGATGGGCGGAATGCTGCTGCTCATCATTTTCACGACCTGGAACGGCAGCCGCAAAGAAAAGAAGAAACGCCAGGACATGAATTCGTCGCTTCGTAAGGGGGACACTGTTCAGATGCTCGGCGGGATCATCGGCGTCGTCACGGAAATCCGGGACGACGAAGTGGTGGTGCGGATGGAAGAGGGCAAGATTCGCTTCGCAAAGTCCGCCGTACAAGGCATCCTCAAGTCGAAAGATTCGAAGGCCGAATCGTCGCTCGAATCCAAGCCCGCCGCGGTCGGCGCCGGCACGCGATAAACCGCTGTTCACTCAAACTCGATCGTCGGGCCTGGTCCGGCGATCTTCAGAATCGAATTCGGGATTGGCATGGGCAAACTCTACAGAAACTTCTGCATCGTCTTGGCGATCATTCTCTTCTTCGCGTGGCAGATTTTCCCTCCCGCAGAGCGGCTGCGATTGGGCAAAGACCTCGCGGGCGGCGTGACGCTGATCTATCAGGTCGAGATCGGACAAGACGAGGACGCCAAAAAAGTCGTCGCCGACACCATCGAAGTTCTGAAGAATCGCGTCGACCCCGACGGGTTGATGGAGATCTCGATGGTCAGTCAGGGGCGCGACCGCATCGAGATTTCGATGCCGCTGCCCCGCGCCGAGGTCAAGGAACTCAAGGCGAAGTTCGAGGAGCAACTCCGGAGACTGGGTCGAAACAGCCTCTCACGCGAGCGGATTGCCGAACTGCTGACGCTGCAGGGCGAAGCGAGAACCAAACGCATCGCTGAAATGGCGGACGGCAACGAGAAGCGAAAGGCCGCGCTGGACCGATTGGTCGCGGAATCGGATCAGGCGGCACTCTTCCGGAGCGAAATCGCCAAGGCGAAGGAGGCAAACGCCCCAGTTTCGGAAATCGACATCCTGGTCGACAAGGCGGGCGAGGCCGAAATAAAGATCGAAGACGCAACGAAAGCGGCACTCGCGACGGTGCTTCCCCCGGCCGAGATCAGGCAGGCTCTCACGCTCTCCGACCGCAAGCGCAGCATCGAAGACAAGAACGGGCAGCGCATTCAATTACCCAGCGCGCGGGAGCACGCGCTTCAGCGAATCCGCGAGTCGTACCCCGACGCGAAGGAGCAACTCGACACCGTTCTCGCGGCGTATGGCAACTACGCCAAGAAGCGCACAACGCTCGATGATCCGCAGGACCTGGTACGCATGCTCCAGGGCGCCGGCGTTCTGAGCTTCCGCATCACTGTGGATCCCGGTCGCAGGCCGGACGAAGAACCACTCCGTGAAGAATTGCGAACGAAGGGCCCACGTGCCGCGAAGCCTCCGGAGGCGATGTGGGCGCGGATTAATCAGATCGACGGCTGGTATCACTCCAAGCAGGATTTGCAGTTTCTCGAGGCAAATCCGGCTGCGTTTTTCCGTGATCGCAATTACATCGTCGAGGAATACCAGGGCCAGTACTACATGCTCGTGTGGGATATCAAGGGCAGCCGCCTGACGAAGGCGGACGGCGAATGGAGCGTCTCGCGCGCACAGGAAGGCCGCGATGCCCGCGGTGTGCCGGCGATCGACTTTGTGATGGACGCGCCGGGCGCGACCCGACTCGGCGAACTGACCAAGGATCACGTCGGCGAGCGCATGGCCGTGCTTCTCGACAACGAGGTGTACACGGCTCCGACGCTGAACTCTGCGATCAGCAAGAGCGGCCAGATCACCGGCGAATTCAGCGCCGATGAACGGCGCTACATCATCCGCGTTCTCGCGGCAGGATCGCTCCAGGCCAAGTTGAGCCCGGAGCCGATCAGCATCAGTTCGGTTGGACCCCAGTTGGGCGCGGACAATCTGCTCAAAGGCTTCAAAGCAGGCATCGTCTCGATCATCGTGATTTCCTCATTCATGGTGGTGTACTACTTCGGCGCCGGCGTTGTATCTGTTATCGCGCTCTGCGCAAACGCGATACTCATTCTCGGTGCACTCGCGATGAATCACGCGGCATTCAGCATGCCGGGGATTGCCGCGATTATTTTGACCTTTGGCATGGCGGTCGATTCCAACGTTTTGATCTACGAACGCATCCGTGAAGAGATTCTGCGCGGAGCGGATACAAAGACCGCGGTTCGCATCGGTTTCGACAAGGCCCTCAGTTCAATCGTTGACGGCAACGTAACCAACCTCATCGTCTGCATTGTCCTTGCCTACACCGGCACGCAGGAGATTCGAGGGTTTGCGATCACCATGGGCATCGGCGTCGTTTCGACGCTCTTCTGCGCCCTGGTTTTCAGCAGAATCCTTTTCGGAATCCTGCTCGGTTGGGGCTGGAAGCGTGTCAACATGCTGCCGCTGGCGGTTCCCGCCCTGCAGCGGGCCCTCACTCCGAACGTGGATTGGCTCCGCCTTCGCCCCTTCTTCTTCGCTTTCTCGGCGGCGTACGTGATCATCGGGCTCGGTTTCGTGTTCTTTCAGGGACGCGACATGCTCGACAACGAGTTCCGGGGCGGCACCGCCGTCACTCTGGAATTCAAACCCACTGCTCCCGGTTCTGATCAGCACGTCACGCTCGAGCGCAGCGAGGTAAAAAAGCGACTGGACGTCATCGCAAACGGCGCACCCGCAGACAGCCCGTTGCGCGAACTCATCAACGCGGAAGTCCTCCCGATCGATCCTGAGCGGGACGGCGTGACGAGTTGGCGATTCACGGTCAAGACCATCGCGACCAAGAGCGATCAGATTTTGGAAGCGCTCGTCGACAATTTTACAGATGTCATGGAGCAGCAGCCCGCGCTGAGGTTCCGCGATTCGGACGCGGACGCCTCGAACGCGCCGGTCCATCGCGTGACCACGGGCGACCTGGGAACGAATATCGGCGCGACCCTTGAGCCTGCCAGGAATGTCGGCGACTCGATCGGCGGCGTTGCGATCGTTCTGGACAACATCACCCCGCCCGTTCCCCTCGCGACGCTGCAGCAGCGGCTGGAATCCTCGCGGAGTGGGTCCGACTTCGCCGACACGCTCGGGCGCAAGCGCAGCATCATTGTGACGGCGGGCACCGCCGCGGCCGTCAAGTCAGCGGTCGTGGTTGTTTACGACGACAATCTCAAGGTCTTTGATAGTGAAACGCGCTGGACCGAACAATTGGCGGCGCGAGAATGGCAACTCGTTGCCACCGCCTTGACCCAGGCGCAGATCCCGGCCAGCGTCGTCATCTTCAGCCCGGCAATCGCGGAATCCTTCCGCGCCCAGGCCATCGTTGCGACGACGCTGAGTTTCGTCTTGATCTCCATCTACATCTGGATCCGGTTCAAGAGCCTCCGGTTCTCGGCCGCGGCTCTTATCGCCCTCGTGCACGATGTGGTGGTCGTCGTGTCATGTCTGGCGCTCTCCCAATTGCTCTACCAGAATTCGACAACCGAACCCATCGCCCAAGCGCTGGGTATTCTCCCCTTCCGCATCGACCTGAACATGATCGCGGCCTTGCTGACGATCGCCGGCTATTCGCTCAATGACACCATCGTGATCATGGACCGCATCCGCGAGACCAAAGGCAAGAGTGCCGAGGCGGATTACGACATGATTAATACCGCCGTCAATCACACCTTGAGCCGAACCGTGATCACCGGCGGCACCACGCTCTTTTCATGCGTCGCCCTATACGTCATGGGAGGCGAGGGAATGCGGTCCTTCGCCTTCGCGCTCACAATCGGCCTGATCGTCGGCACCTATTCGTCGGTCGGCGTTGCCGCCCCGCTCGTCTGGTCCGGCAAGCGCCGGAAAGCCGATGAGCAAGTGCAGCCCGTCCGCGGGACGGCGCTGGCCGCCCGCTGAATGTCGCGTGACGCGGAGGGCTGGGGAAAGGCGTAGGGGCAGAGCGCCCCCGGAGGCCGAACGTGGATCACCACGGCGGAAAAATCGCAGCGGGGCTGCTCAGTCTGGTGATTGTCTGGATCATCGTTTTCTGGCTTTGGACGCCCACCGAAGGCAAGATCAGTTTCGCCGCCGCTGACAGTCCTCGCTCCAGCCAGCCGGTCGAGGAATCGACGCGGCGACCCACCCTGCCGGCGGTGGTTGCGGATCCTTCGGCAGTCAAGCCCGCTGAACGGCCCGCCAGTGCGCGCCCGCCTACGCGAGGCGTTTCCGGGGGCGTGGTTGCTCCCGAGTTCGACGATTACACCGTCCAGCCGGGGGAGACGTTCGCGTCCATCGCGTACAAGTTTTTCGGAAGCCGGGGCAAAGCGGATCTGATCGCGAATGCCAATCCACTCGTGGACCCGACCCGGATCCGGGCGGGCAGAGTCATCCGGATTCCGCGCGATCCCTCCAACATCCAAGGCAAGCCGACAACGCAATCGCCGCCCCCGCCAAACGACAATACATCACCGGGTGCCGCACGAACGCACACCGTGGTTCGGGGCGACACCTTGACGGGAATATCACAGAGGTACTACGGCACGATTCGACGGGTCGATTTCATTCTCGCGGCGAATCGCAATGTGCTGAACAAGCCCGAGGATCTCCGTCCCGGACAGGTATTGCAGATACCGGCGGCCCCGCAATGAGCCTTGCCGGTGGAGGAGTTGCGGATTGACCGCCTTGCGCGTGGATGTCGTGATTGTCGGTGGGGGAGTCGCGGGGCTTTGGTGCCGCTGGGCGCTTGCGAACGCGGGTTACTCCGTCGTCCTCCTGGAACATTCCAAGTTTGGAGATGGCCAGACCGTTGCATCCCAAGGGATCCTGCACCGGGGCGTGAAATACGCGCTGAGTTCCGAAGCCGCGCGCGCTGCCGCAGCCGCCGAGGAATCGGCGCGCGTGTGGGACGAAGCGATGGCGGGAACTGTGGGTCCGGATCTTTCGCGCGTGGAAGTGGCAGCCAAGTCCATGCTCATGTGGACCGACGCGGGTCTGCTTTCCAAACTGACAGGAGCGATTGCCTCAAAGGTGTTGACCAGCCACGTCGGCCCGGCGAACTCCGCCGAGATCCCATCATTCCTGGAAAGACGCGGCCGTACGGTCTATCGAATCGGCGAGACCGTGGTCAATCCCGTGTCGGTTCTCCGATGCCTTGCGGAGGCCTCGTCCGGCCCGCTGGTGCGGGCCACTGTGCGATCAATCACGCCACTTGCCAGCCGCACGATGGTGACGACCGATGCGGGCGAATTTGACGCTGGAGCCGCCGTGCTTTGTTCGGGGGCAGGAAATGCCGAGTTGCTGCGATTGCTCGGGCAGCAGCCCGAACATTGGATGCAGCGGCGCGACCTGCACATGGTCGCGGCCAGCGGTGCCCCGGGAATGCTCTTCGGTCATTGGGTCGCGGCGGCAACCGACAAGCCGCGTCTCTCGATTACGAGCGCCCGGGTCGATGGCGTGGTGCATTGGTATCTCGGCGGAGCGCTGGCAGAAAGCGGTGTGAATCGCGACGTCGATGAGCAGATTGCCGCGGCGAAATCGGAACTCGACATGTGCTTCCCGGGCATGAGCACCGACGCATGGCAGTTCCGCACCGTGCGCATTGCCCGAACCGAGGGCAGGGATGCGGCAGGCAAGCGACCCGATTCACCGGTGGTTCGCTCGATCGAATCGCTGGGCGTGATTGCCGTCTGGCCAACGAAATTGGTCATGGCGCCCGCCGCGGCCGAGGGTGTGTTGCGGCTTGTTGCATCCCGACTCTCACCCTCGAAGTCCACGCCGCCTTCATTCGGACCCTCCTCCCGCCCCGACTACGCTTTGCCTCCTTGGCTTTCTCGCCCCTGAATTCATCCTCGAGCATTGCGTCGCGTCCGCTCGGCAGGACCGGTGTCTCAGTAAGCATTTTGGGGCTTGGGACCGTCAAGTTCGGCCGCGACGCCGGGGTGAAGTACCCGGGCGGGGTGCGGATTCCCAGCGATGAAGAAGCCGCGGCACTGCTCACCGCCGCGGAAGGCTTGGGAATCAACATTCTCGACACCGCTCCCGCCTATGGCAATTCCGAAGCACGCCTCGGGCGACTTCTGCGAAGCCGACCGCATCCGTGGTTTGTCATCACAAAGGCGGGAGAATCGTGGGACGGCGCGAAATCGACGTTTGATTTTTCGGAATCGGCGATCGAAGCCAGCATCGAGCAGAGCCTGTCGCGTTTGGCTGTTCCGCAACTGGGATGCGTACTGCTGCATTCGGATGGAATCACGGAGAAGTCGGAGAACGGATTCTCGGGCGCGTTGCGGGCCATGCAACGTGCAAGGGCGGCGGGCGTCATTCGTACGATCGGAGCATCCGTGAAATCGGCGGCAGGGGCGAGCGCGGCGCTTGCTTGGGCCGATGTGCTGATGCTCGAGTTCGGCGCGGACAATGCGATGCGCGACATCGCCAGTCAAGCGGCGGAGCGGGGCGTCGGAATCCTGGCAAAGAAGGCACTCGCGAGCGGGCATCTGGACACGCTGGGGCGCGAACCGGTTCGAGGAGCGATGACGCGGACCTTGGCGATACCGGGAGTTTGCAGCGTGGTGGTGGGCACGACAAATATCGATCACTTGCGAGAGAACTGCGAGGCCGCCTCACGCGCGGTCGATGAACTGGCAATGCAAAGACGGAACATGGAGACAGGCGCATGAGAATCCGGCGGATTGTGGTGACGGGTGGCGCTGGCTTTCTCGGTTCGCACCTGTGCGACCGGCTTGTGACCGCCGGGCACGACGTGATCTGCGTGGACAACTTCTTCACAAGCCAGAAGAACAACATCGCGCACCTGCTCGGTCGCCCCAATTTCGAGTTGATTCGGCACGATATCACGCACCCGCTGTGGCTCGAAGTCGATGAGATCTACAACCTCGCGTGCCCCGCGGCACCGGGCCACTACCAGTACAACCCCATCAAGACGATGAAGACCAGCGTGCTGGGTGCAATCAACCTGCTCGGAATGGCGCGGCGGTGCCGCGCGAAGATTCTGCAGGCTTCCACCAGCGAGGTCTACGGCGACCCGGAAGTGCACCCGCAGGTGGAGAGCTACCGGGGGAATGTCAATCCGATCGGTCCACGTGCCTGCTACGACGAGGGGAAGCGTGCGGCGGAAACGCTCTTCTTCGATTACCACCGCATGAACAAGTTGAATATCCGCGTTGTACGGATCTTCAACACTTACGGGCCTCGAATGCACCCATTCGACGGGCGCGTCGTGAGCAACTTCATCCGGCAGGCCCTTGGAGGGCAGGACATCTCGATCTTTGGCCAGGGCACGCAGACGCGATCGTTCTGCTACGTGGACGATCTGATCGATGGACTGATCGCGATGATGAATGGGCCCGACAATTTCTACGGTCCGGTCAACCTGGGCAATCCAAACGAGATGAGCATTCAATTGCTCGCCGAGACGGTGATCAAGATGACCGGTTCGAGTTCCAAACTCGTGGCGAGAGAACTTCCGGCCGACGACCCGACGCAGCGTCAACCCGATATCACGCTCGCGAAAGCCAAACTCGGATGGGAACCAAAGGTCGGGCTCGAGACCGGGCTTGCAAAGACCATCGAGTACTTCAGAGCGCTGGATCTCGACCAGTTCCGCGCGCCAACGCCCAACTTCTAGCATTCCCCCATGAGCCGCCTGCTCAGGCTCTTCGTGGCCGCGTACCCACCTCGCCCGATTGTGGAGCGGTGGCTCGAAGCGGCACGCGAAATGCTGCCGGGTGATGTGACTGTGGGAAACCCGGAGCAGGTCCACCTGACGCTCATTTTCCTTGGCGAGCATGATGAGCGCGAACTTCCCGACATCCGCGAATCCATTGGTCGAAGCATCAAAGGCTTTGCGCCGCTGAAGCTCCAGCCCCGCCACATGATCATGCTCCCGGATCGCGGCGCTCCCCGTCTTCTCGCGGCAACAACCGACTTGCCGGCCCCGCTGGCGGAAATCCAACGAAGGCTCTCACAGAGGCTTGCGCTCGATCGCCTCCGCAAATCCGTGTTTCTTCCGCATCTGACGCTGGCCCGATTCCCTGGCCGAAGCGTCGAACGCTCAACCCGACCGCTTCCTGACGCGCCATTCGAAATCACCGAGATTCGGCTCATGCGCAGCCGTCTGCTTGCCGGCGGCGCAATCCATGAGTTGGACAAGGCGTTTGCTTTGCAGCCGTCGTAAGGGAACTCGGTACCATGCTGCCATGAAGATGAACTTGATCCTCTTGGCCGCGGCATGTTTCGCTCTCACTCCGTTCGCCGCGGCACAGGATGCGGAAATCCAGAAGCCCGAAGCAAAGGCCGATTCCAAGGCCAAGAGCGAGTCGAAGGATGCCGAGAAGCCTCCGGTTGTCACGGAGCACGACATCTCGGTCGGCGGTCAGACTATCCACTATCGCGCGACGACCGGCCTGATGCCCCAGCCTGATGATTTCGGCAAGAGCAAGGCCAGCATCTTTTACATCGCTTATGAGAAACTGGAAAAGACAGGCCCCAACGGCGAATGGGTTCGGCCCGAGCAATCCAAGCGCCCGGTGACATTCACATTCAACGGCGGCCCGGGATCAAGCTCGGTCTGGCTGCACATGGGGGCGCTGGGACCGCGCCGAGTGGTCTTCGGCGATGAAGGCCAGATGCCCGTTCCGCCGGCGACGATGGTGGATAACGAGTCGTCTTGGCTCGATCTGACAGACTTGGTCTTCATCGATCCGGTGAGCACGGGCTTTAGCCGCGCTGCGGACGGCGAGGATGCGAGCAAGTTTCACGGCTTGAATGAAGACGCGAGGTCGGTTGCCGATTTCATCCGTCTCTGGCTCGTGCGTAATGACCGCTGGCTGTCGCCCAAGTTTCTGGCGGGAGAGAGCTACGGGACGACCCGGGCCGCGGCACTCTCTGGCGATCTTCAGGACCGCCTGGGCATCTATCTCAACGGCATCACCCTGATCTCCATGGTCCTGAATTTCCAGACGCTCTCGTTCGATGCGGGCAACGACGAGGCATACTGGCTCTTCCTGCCGACCTATTCGGCGACGGCGTTCTATCACAAGAAACTCAAGGCGCCGTTCGACCAAGATCTTGAAAAGACCGTTGAACTGGCACGCTCGTTTGCGAGAAATGAGTACCTAGTCGCGCTCGGCAGGGGCGATGCGCTCTCGAAAGAGGAAACAGACGCCATCGCGCAGAAGCTCTCGGACCTGATCGGATTGAGCAAGGAGTACATCATCCGGAGCAACCTACGGGTTCCGATCTTCTCGTTTACGAAGGAATTGCTTCGCGACCAGGGCCGCACGGTGGGGCGGCTCGACAGCCGGTACAAGGGCTTTGACGTCAACGAGGTATCGGACCGCACCGAGTACGATCCGAGCTACGCCGCGATTCTGGGGCCCTACACGGCGGCTCTCAACGCCTATGTCCGGGGTGAACTGAAATTCGAGTCCGACGTCAACTACGAAATCCTGACCGGTCGCGTCAGGCCCTGGAAATTCCCTTCGGATTCGTCGTACCCGGATGTCAGCCGGACGCTCTCCGGAGCAATCAGTAGGAATCCGTATCTGCGGGTCTCAATCGAATGTGGCTACTTCGACTTGGCGACTCCGTTTCTCGCGAGCGAATACACCGTTGCCCACATGAATCTGGAACCTTCACTGCGCAAAAACATCACGATGAACTATTACAAGTCGGGCCACATGATGTACGTGCGCAAGGAAGATCTCGTGGCGCTGAAGCAGAATGCTTCAAAGTTTTATTCTCACGCCCCGTAACTGCCGAAAACGCTTCCACGAGGAACCCGCGCGCCCGCGGGACGTATGCGATCATGGCCGATCGCATATTCTTGTCGCGCCGGGCATCCGGAAGGCGACCGGGTGCGAATGAATCCGGCAGCAACGTTGGGTGGGGGTCACTCGATGGGGACAACTTCAAACAACTCGCCGTCTCTCTCCCGCACGCTGGTGATCTCCGACGGATCAATCGCGTCACTTGTAGCGTGCGCCGCGGCACGCGAAGCCATCGTCAGCGCCGGAGGCGATGAGAAGGCCGCGCGCCCGATTGTGTTGTTCATGCCCGTGGGCGATGAGACTAATCGCAGCCGCCGCCAGGCAGTTGAGAAACAGGCCAAGCTCTACGAACTGGATACTGCCGAAGCCCGCGGCGAACTTCGCGGCCCGGGTGCGCACGGTTCGTTCGGTGCCGGTCTGAGTGAAACCCTGAATCTGATCGGCGCGACCTATCAGGCGGCGCAGCTGGGCTGCGACCTGGTTGTGTGGCCCGTGCAGTTCGCCGGTGCTCCCGAACTCGAAAAGATCGCCCGGGTTGTCGATCGCGCCCTGCTCGTGACGCGTCTCGCCAGCCTCGATAGCGCCGAGCACGGCAAGCCGGCAATCAAAGTCGATACGCCCTTCGCCGATCTCAGCGACAAGCAGATCGCCGATCTCGTGATCGACATGAACGTTCCCGTCGAACTCTGCTGGTGGTGGGGGGCCGGTGCCAAGGACGAGCACGCCCTTCAACGCGCCGAGCGCTGGATTCCGGTCCTGCAAAGCCTGGGATGGTCGCCGGCACGCAGCGAGTCGACAACGTCGGCTTGATTGGACCTGCACATGTAACGGTTGGATTCACGCCTCGAAGAGGCGGGGAACCTATGCAGCCACCTAACCTTGGGGCCTATGACGTCCACCATGCAGGCCCCCGGCGCTGCCGCCGCGAAAAAAGCAGTTGTTTCCTCCACCCGTTCCGGCGTTTGCCATCGCTGGAGCAAGTCACTCATTCCGACGACGCGTGAAGCGCCAAACGACGCCGAAACCCCGAGCCACATCCTGCTGCACCGGGCCGGGTTTATCCGCCAGGTCGGTGCGGGCATCTACGACTACTTGCCCCTCGCCCATCGCGTGATCAACAAGGTGGGGGCGATCGTGCGCGAAGAAATGGACGCGGCGGGCGCCACCGAGATGCTGATGCCTGCATTGGAGCCTTTCGAACTCTTTGACGGCACGAAGCGCGATCAGGACTACGGCGACAACCTTTTTCGTGTGAAAGACCGCAAGGGGCGCATGAACGCCCTCGCGCCCACGCACGAGGAAGTCATCACCGACCTGATGAAGGGCTCGATCACCAGTTACAAGCAGTTGCCGCTGAATCTGTATCAGGTGCAAACGAAGTTCCGCGACGAGGCCCGTCCGCGCGCCGGGCTGCTCCGCTGCCGCGAGTTCATCATGAAGGACGCGTACTCGTTCCACATGGATGTGGAAGGAGCGGGGGGGCTGAACACCACCTATGACGCGATGTTCCGCGCGTACACCAACATCTTCACCCGGTGCGGCCTCGACTTCACAGCCGTGGAAGCCGAATCCGGACCGATCGGCGGCAGCGCGAGCCATGAGTTCATGGTGAACTGTGCGAGCGGCGAAGACACGATTCTCAAGTGCCCGGTGACGGGGTACGCCGCGAACGTGGAAAAGTGCGAAATCGGCGAGCGGGCGAAGGGCACGTTTCAGGAGCCTGCAACCGGCGAACTGGCCGAAGTCCACACGCCGAATCTGCCCGGTATCACCGAAGTCGGTAAGGCGATGGGCGTGAAGCCCGAGCGGATGCTGAAGACGATCGTGTTCAGCGTGGGCGAAGGTGAATCACCGAGCGTGAAGTGGATCATCGCGACAGTGCGCGGCGATCAGGATGTGAACGAAGGCAAGGTGAAGGCGCTTGCGGGCTTCAAGAAGATCGCGATGGCCGATGAGAAGGCGGCCCGTGCCGCGGGCTTTGCGATCGGCTACGTCTCCCCCAAGACCGTGAACAACGTGCCGGGCACGCTTCTGCTGATCGACAGCGATGCGTCGATGGGGGGGTTCTGGGCGACCGGCGCCGACAAGGCCGATTACCACGTGAAGCATTTCAACTGGCGTCGCGAGGTCGGCGCGGCACTCGATGATTCCTCGAAGGTGAAAGTGGGGGATGTCCGCAACGCCGTCGAGGGCGATCCCTCGCCGCGCTCGCCCGGCGCCAAGCTCGTCGCTGCCCGCGGTATCGAGGTCGGCCACATCTTCAAGCTCGGAACGAAGTACTCCGACGCCATGGGCTTCAGCATCATGGATGACAAGCAGACGAAGCGCAGCGTGATCATGGGCTGCTACGGAATCGGCGTCAGCCGCACCATGGCGGCGTGCGTCGAGCAGAACAACGACGCGAACGGCATCTGCTGGCCCGCGCCGATCGCGCCGTATCACGTTCTCATCACGCTGATGAAGCCGGAAGATGCGAAGCACAATGAAGTTGCCGGCAAGATCGCATGCGAACTGGTTGGAATGGGAGTTGATGTGCTCATCGACGACCGCGACGAACGCCCCGGTGTGAAGTTCAAAGATGCGGACCTCGTCGGTATTCCGATACGCTTGACCATCGGCGACAAGGCGCTCGAGCAGGGGGGTGTCGAGTACAAGACTCGGCGTGATACCGGCAAGGGTGAGGTTGTGTCGCTGGCTGAAGTCGCGGCGAAGTGTGCCGCGGTGATCAACGGATAGATTCGGGGTTCGTCGTCTCCGACTCATGTAAAGCGGACGCATGGCTTCGATCGTCATCATCCACGCTGAGCAGCCCCCCCTGCTTGATGTCGCACGCGATCTCTTTCGCGAATATGCCAAGAGCATCGAGCACCTCGCGGCCGCGAGTTTCGCGCAGCAGAATCTCGAAGGCGAGCTTCGCTCGCTCCCGGGCAAATACGCGCCGCCCAAAGGCTGCATTCTCCTCGCGATGGATGGCGATCAAGCGGTTGGCTGCGCCGCGCTCCGGCGTCTCGGGCCCATGTCGCACGATCGTCCCGGTGAACGCATCTGCGAGATGAAACGCCTCTACGCCAAGCCCGAAACCCGCGGCAGGGGGGTTGGACGTTTGCTCTGCCAAGCACTCATCCGGTTCGCAAAGAGTGCCGGATACACGCTTATGAAGCTCGACACCGAGCCCGAACTCGAATCCGCCTGCCGGCTCTACCGCTCTCTCGGCTTTGTTGATATTCCTCGCTACAACGACGATCCAAAGCCGGAGACGATGTATTTGGGGCTGCGACTCGATTGATCAACAGCGGACACCCAAAGCCCGGCTCGGAATTGCACTCGCTTGCTAACTTCGCGATCCCTGTCCGAAAACCCCCTGCAATCAACACAGAAATCGAACCGGTGGGGGCCTTCCGCCGGATAAAGACCCACATGCTTCCGCCCTTGCACATTCCTGCCGGGATCGCCAAGCGGCCTGACATGGCCCCGACCGACCGGGCGCGCCCGCTCTTCGAGTCCGCGCTGATCGGCGTCGGAGTGCTGCACATTCCTGCTGATCATCCGGAGTGGAACCACGACCGAACCGGGTACTGCTGGCCGGCGATCGGACTGCCGCGCATCCCCTATCAGATCAAGGTGGAATCCGACGCTCCGGTGGTGACCGATCGCAACACGGTCTTTTTCACAAATGTGGGCCTGACCTATCGCCGCCGCCATTTGACGCCGAGCGGGCTTCAAAACGACTGGGTTGACATTCGGCCGGAGCTGCTCGCCGACATGCTGACTGCGGCGACCGGCTTCCGGCATGAACCGACCTCCCGCTTCCCATGGAGTTTCGGCCCCTCGCCGACAGCCCCCCTGCTACGCATTCATGCGCTGAATTCGGTCCTTGCCGATGGAGCCAACCATGAGGCGCTCCGGGTGGAAGAAACCGTGCTGGAGGTCATCTCCGAGATCATCGAGGCCAACGTCGAGGCCCGTGGGGAGGTCCGCCGCCGTCGCCCCTCCGCTGCTCAGGCCAGATTCCACCAGGAATCGGTCGAGGAGGTGCGCCGGATTCTGGCCACAAATCCACACCTCCCACACGGGCTTGAGAATCTGGCGGCGGGGGTGTGCATGTCGCCCTTTCACCTCTGCCGCGTTTTCAAGAGGCACACCGGCCTCCCGGTCCATCGCTACCTGGAACGCCTCCGGCTGCGTCAGGCCCTCGCCTGTGTGCTGGATACGAAGGAGCGGATGATCACGATCGCGACTCGGTGCGGCTTCTGCAGCGAAGCCCACCTTTCGAACGCGTTCCTGCGGGAATTCGGCCATCGTCCGAGCCGGCTGCGCCGGAATCGGATGATCGGCATCTCGTCCGCCCGTATTTAACATAACATATATTATAGGACGTTATGGCTGTTGGCCGCTAACGCAGAACCGGCGAGGAATTGGCCAACACGGCGGCTGATGTTGCCTTGGCTTCCGCCCAATCAGCGATATCGCCGGCATAGGAATCGAGTCGCCAAAACAGCAACCGGTGCCCTCCGAAGAACCGCCATCGCTCGGGGTGGCCCAAAGTTTCCCAGAGGCCATCTTGCAGATCTGTTGGCACCACCGAGTCGAAACGGGCTTGGATGAGCAGTACTCGGTCTGACGGGATACACAATCCTGTCTTCACCGGATCGATTGTGCTGGTTTCGCGGAACGCTTCGAAGAATTGCTTCTCTTGGTCGGGAAGGGGGGTGTCGTTTCGCCAATAGATGACCTCCTGGCCAGCGTTAATGTCGGTTCGAAGAAGCATTTGGGGCAAGTCTTGTCCGGCTCCGATCAGGATTACGCCGGCAACACGATCGACGTGTTGAGCTACGAAAGTTAATGCCGCGGGTGCTCCCCCGCTGCACCCGACCACGATGACTGGCTTGCCGACGAGTTGCGGTTGCTTCTGTTGGGCGAATTCCAACATCGGCCAGGCGGCAGAGGCGGTCGCGAGGATTTGTTCATTGAGGTCGTTCGCGAGGTCAACTCCGGCTTGTCTCGCATCCTCGTAGTAAGCAACGCGGGTCGCACCCGGACGAAAGGATTGCTCAATGCGGCGAATGAACAACTCCCGCCGCTCCTTTTCTTCTTTCGGCAGGTCCTGGAGATAGACGCGCTGTCCGACAAACAGATTGAGTCCAGAATTGCGAGGTGAGATCACCGCGAAGCCGCGCCGAGATAGTTCCAGAATGTTCTTCTGCTCAAGCCTCCAACTCTGTGAGATTCCCCCGAACCAAACGACCGTGCCGGTCGCTGCGGGTTTGGGCGAGGGGAGCAGACCAAACTTATTTCCCATGATCAAGTCGAAAAACCCGCTTCGTTCGCGAAACGTCACTCCTCCCCAGGTTTCTGTCTTCGACTTGTCGATCTGAGTGCGCCAATCCGGCTGTGGAGTAATCACGCGGTAGAAAGACGGAAAAGCGGGGTCTGGATGGGGTGGAGGCGGGATCGCGGGGTCATAGCTTGCTTTTACAAGAACCGATCCACCGACTACGTGCTTCTCTTCTATGACCAGCGTGTAATTCAGAGTGCGGAGCGACTCAATGGCGGCGCTGTCGTTCGAGAGTGATTCGTAGCGCGCAATGCGATCGGGAACTGTTGCGGCAAATTCCTGAGCAAGTTGCGGTTCACCGACCGTTCGTTCGAGGTGCGGGGTCTGCGCCGAGCGAGCGCCAGTATCGCAAGCCGGCTCCCTCGACATGCAGCCCGTTAATATCGAAGCGACAAGAACCGAAGAAGCTGCGGCGCATCGCAATTCGAGCGAGCGATGTGTACGCATGAGTGGCACGAATGCGTTTCTCCTTTGGTAAGCGGAGAATGCTACAAGAATTAAGTTCAGAACGCAACTGAACAAGGTGTGGTACTGTCAATCGCGCTTCGCTGCTGACCTCAGCGTCGCGTAACTGCCTCTGCTTTGGCTGACCTAGACGCGAACCACGCCTCTGCCGCCCGGACATCTTCATCGCTCAACTGATGCCCGTCCGGCTGGGCAAGCGGATTCACGGTGGCACCGGCATCACTGAACAATTTGACCAGCCGCGCGGTTTCCGTCGGCGTTGCGATGGGGTCCGAACGCCCGCTCAGGATGAGAACCTCCTTGCCCTTCAGATCCGGCAGCTTTTCGGGTAGCAGGGGGACCATGGGCCTCAGAAGGGCCGCGGCAGCAAGGGTTTTGGGTCGCAAAAGGAGCAACCCCCCTGCTATGTTCGCGCCGTTGGAATAGCCGACCGCGGTTATGTTGCGTTCATCGAGGCCGTAGGCCTGCGAAGCCTCTACGACGAACTCGGCAAGTGCTTGCGATTGCCTTTTGACGTCTTCGACATCGAACACACCTTCAGCGAGGCGGCGGAAGAATCGGGGCATGCCGTTCTCGAGGACCTTGCCTCGAGGGGAAAGCAGTGCCGCGCCGGGGCGGAGGCGGCTGCCCAAGCCGAGTAAGTCGTGCTCGCTGCCGCCGGTGCCGTGGAGAAGCAGGAGCGTCTCTGTGATTGCCGGGTCGGTAGCGGGGATGAAGCGGTGTGTGAAAGAGAGTTTCTTCTCGCTCATGAGTTTGCTCCTTGGGGCAAACGGATCTTGGGCAAGTGCGATTCGATCGAGGCGCGGGCCGATTCGAACTGCGCGGGCAGTTTGAGTTCCATGCCCAGCGATGCGGCCGGCTCATCCACGGCAAAGCCGGGGATGTCGGTGGCGATCTCAAAGAGCACGCCCCCGGGCTCGCGGAAGTAAATTGAGTGGAAGTAGTTGCGGTCCATGACTGGCGAGACATGGAAGCCTTCCTCGGTAAGTTGCCGACGCCACTTGGCCTCGGATGCATCATCGGGCGTCCGGAAGGCGACGTGATGCACCGTACCCGCGCCCATCGCACCGGCTTTGCTTCCGGGGACGCTCAGAAGATCCACAACTCCCCCACTTGCGTCGGCGCCGACATAGCGGAAACGATTGCCGTCGACACCGGCGGCGGTGAATCCCATCGTTTTGATCAGCACTTCGGCAGTGACTTCCTGATCGTTTTCGGAGAGCGAGACGCTGTGGAAGCCGCGGATCGCATGCTCCACGGGCACAGCACCGGCTGACCACGGTGCGCGCGGGTCATTCGTCGCGACGAGTTCGATCTGCATGCCGTCGAAGTCGGTGAAAGTGACCACCTGATCGCCAAATCGCGTTGGCGCAATTTCGTACGAAATGCTGGCGGCTTCGAGCCGCCTCTTCCAGAAGTCGATCGAGCTCTTTGGAATAGCAAACGCCGTGCTGGAAACCTGCGGCGCGCCGATCCTGCCGCGATGGGCTCCGGGCCAGGCGAAAAAGGTCAGAATGGTTCCGGGACGACCGAGCTCATCTCCGTAGTACAGGTGGTAACTGCGCGGGTCGTCAAAGTTCACGGTTCGCTTGACGAGCCGGAGGCCCAAGACGCCGCAGTAGAAATCGATGTTTTTCTGAGCGTCGGAAGTGATGGCGGTGACGTGGTGGATTCCTGATATTCGCTGGGACATGTCAAACTCCATTCAATCTCGGTAAGGGCAGGCTGCCAATTCTGCGGGCGGGGCCGACTCGTTCCGAGTGAATTTAGATGCAGGAACTGAGCGGAGGGCACAGACACGCGAGAAAGTCATAACCGCAAAGCGCCCTTCGGAATAGGGGTTTTTGAAGCGGTCCGGGCTGGTAGGATGCGGGCCCCGATTTGGCCTGATCACTTGCGAACACTTCCCATTTCTGTCCACGATTCTTCTCAGGATTGAACGCTTTACCAATGGCACAAACGAACAAATCGTCCGCTCGCCGGTCTTCGACTCGCTCGGGTTCACGGAAGCGTGCTGCCGCGAAAGAGACCGTGAAGCTCGATCAAAGCGCACTCGCAATTGGCGACGTTGTTCGGGTTGCGCGCGAAGGAACTCGCGTCGCGGTGTCTTCCAAATCAATCGGTGCGATGAAGAAGTCTCGTGCCGTGGTGGAACGAGCGCTGAAAGACGGCGACGCGCACTACGGAATCAACACCGGTTTCGGCTCACTCAGCAAGCAGCGAATCGGCGAGGCCGATCTTGCAGCGCTTCAGAGGAATCTGGTGAGGTCGCATGCCGCGGGAGTGGGCGAGCCTTTGCCACGCGATGTGGTTCGGGCGATGATGCTGCTTCTCGCGGCGTCGTTGGCTCGAGGCCTTTCCGGGGTGCGCCCGGTGGTCTGCGAGACGATCGTGGCGATGCTCAATAAGGGCGTGACACCGGTTGTGCCGAGCGTGGGGAGCGTGGGTGCGTCGGGAGATCTTGCGCCGCTTTCGGCCGCGGCACTTGTTGCCATTGGCGAGGGCGAAGCGGAGTACAAAGGCAGGCGTATGCGCGGCGGGGCCGCGATGAAGGCCGCTGGCATCAGGCCGGTCGAGCTTTCCGCGAAGGAAGGACTTGCACTGATAAACGGCACGCATCTGATGGCGGGCCGGGGAAGCCTGCTTTCGCACGAGGCTTCGACGTTGTTCGGTGCGGCGACGATTGCAACGGCGATGTCAATCGATGCCTGCCGCGCAACGGACGAATTCCTAGATGACCGGCTTTATCGTGCTCGCTGCAACCAAAGCATGCGTGAGGTTGCCGGTCGCATTCGCGATCTGCTCGGCGGCAGCGAGATCATCCCGAGCCACATTGCCAATGACCCTCGCGTGCAGGACCCATATTCGCTTCGCGCCTCCCCCACCGTTCTCGGCGCGTGCTGGGAGGCTTTTGGAAGTCTCAACGCGGTGCTCGAGTACGACGAACTCGGTGCGGTCACCGACAATCCGCTCGTGTTTCCGACGACGGGCGGCAAGGGCGACATCCTGTCGGGCGCAAACTTCCACGGCATGCCGCTGGCGATCCCACTCGACACTATTGCGATCGCGCTCTGTCACATCGCGGGAATCGCCGAACGGCGGATCTATCTGATCACGGGCGCCTTCGAGCCCGAAAGCCACTTGAAGCCTTACCTCTCGCCCCGTCCTGGCCTGCAAAGTGGCCTAATGATCGCGCAGTACACCGCCGCGGCGTGCGTGAACGAGATGGTTGGGCTCGCGACACCAGCAAGCGTTGCCAACATTCCGACATCCGCCGGCATGGAGGATTACAACTCCTTCGGTCCACGGAGCGCCGCCAAGGCGGCCCGTTCGCTGGAGCTGGCACGCTACGTTGTCGCGATTGAATTGATCTGTGCCGCGCAAGGACTGGAAGCGCACCGCCCGCTCAAGAGCGGCAAAGGTGTCGAAGCGGCGTACAAGATCGTGCGATCGAAGGTGAAGAAACTCACGGAAGATCGGCCGCTAACCGCGGACATTGAGGCGGTTTCCGAGCTCATTCGCGACGGCGCATTTGCGGGCGTGTAATCGCTCAGAAAAAGCTCCGCACCAATGGACTATTGATCAGACGCCAGCACGCGATGCATGCCGCGATGAAGTAGGCACCGTAGAACGCAAGATGAATGACGAGCGACGCGAGCCATCTGGCCGGGCTCCATTCCGGGTGAAGGAACCCCCGCAGTCGCGTGACGTCTTCGGCCAGCACGCCGACAAACATGATCATGAAAAGGCCGACCAGTGGCGCGAGGAGAGGGTGCATCATGCCGAGCAGCACCGTTATCAACGCGAGCGCGATGGGAACCCAGATCGACTGGCGAAGTTTGGAACCCAGCAGCCGCTGGATTTCCGCCTCGTCCTCGCTGTCACGATCGAAACTGCCGCATTCCGGGCAGCGGCTCCGAAGCGAGAGTCCATCGAGGGAATAGCCGCAGCCGCCGCAACGCATTGACAGAGAATACGGGCGGTTTCGCCTTCACTGTCGCGGCCTCCGTTTACTACACTCGGGCTTCCCGACGAGTGCTTGAGGAGCGATGAATGCCGTCCAAAGTTTCTGACACAACCGACAAGGTTTCGAAGATCCTCGCCGATGCCGCGAAGTCGGAAAAGCCGACCTCCGGCCCGCGCGTCGTCCGCGCTCCCCGCGGCAACAAGAAGACCTGCAAGACGTGGCAGACCGAAGCCGCGATGCGGATGCTCATGAACAACCTCGATCCCGAGGTCGCCGAGCGGCCGGATGACCTTGTTGTCTACGGCGGGCGGGGGCAGGCGGCACGCTCCTGGCCCGCGTTTGATGCGATTGTCGCGACTCTTAAGAGGCTCGAACCCGACGAGACGTTGCTGGTTCAATCCGGCAAGCCGGTTGGAGTCATTGAAACGCACCCGGACGCGCCGCGCGTGCTCATTGCCAACAGCAACCTCGTGCCCCATTGGGCGACACAAAAACATTTCGATGACCTTGCCGCGAAAGGCCTCATGATGTACGGCCAGATGACGGCCGGATCGTGGATCTACATCGGCACTCAGGGCATCGTGCAGGGAACGTACGAGACTTTCCGCGAATTGGGCGAGCAGCATTACAAGAGCGACCTTGCGGGCAAACTGTGCGTTACGGCGGGGTGCGGCGGGATGGGCGGGGCGCAGCCGCTGGCAATCACCATGAACGGCGGAACCTGCCTCATTGCGGATGTGGATCAAACGCGTCTTGAGCGGCGAGTGAAAGACCGGTACCTCGACGAAGTGGCTCCGACACTTGATGAAGCGATCGACCGGGCCATGAAGTATGCGAAGGAAAAGAAGGCCTTGAGCGTTGGCGTGTGCTGCAACGCGGTGGACATGCTCGATCGGCTGCTCGCCCGCAAGATCACACCAGACGCGCTGACCGATCAAACCAGCGCCCATGATGCGCTGCACTACGTGCCGGCCGGCATGTCGCTGGACGAGGCCGCCAAACTCCGAACGAAGAATCCCAAGAAGTACGAAGAAGAAAGCATGAAGACCATGGAGCGTCACGTGCGCGCCATGGTCGCCCTTCAGAAGCGCGGCGCGATCACGTTCGACTACGGCAACAACATCCGGCAGCGTGCTCTCGACCAGGGTTTCAAGGATGCGTTCGCGTTCCCGGGCTTCGTCCCCGCGTACATCCGCCCGCAGTTCTGCGTCGGGCGCGGCCCGTTCCGCTTCGTTGCGCTCTCGGGAGACCCGGAGGATATTTTCACAGCCGACGCGGCACTCATCAAGCTCTTTCCGAAGGACAAGGGCCTCCACCGCTGGCTCAAGATGGCCCGCGAACGGATCGCCTTCCAAGGCCTCCCCGCCCGCATCTGCTGGCTCGGCCAAGGTCAGCGCGATAAGGCGGGGGTGATGCTGAACGATCTCGTCAAATCCGGCAAGATCAAGGCCCCCATTGTCATCGGTCGCGATCACCTCGATTGCGGCAGTGTCGCCAGCCCGAATCGCGAAACCGAAGGCATGAAAGACGGCACCGATGCTGTCAGCGACTGGGCGATTCTCAACGCCATGGTCAACGTCGCAAGCGGGGCGTCGTGGGTGAGTTTTCACCACGGGGGCGGCGTGGGCATCGGCTTTAGCCAGCACGCCGGTCAGGTCATTGTCGCGGACGGAACCCCCGATGCCGCGGCCCGTCTCCGACGTGTGCTTACGAACGATCCGGCGATGGGAGTCTTCCGGCACGTGGATGCGGGCTATGACGAAGCCAAAGCGTGCGCGAAGGAACAGAAAATCGATATTCCGATGCGGGGCGCATAGCGAATCCCCACCCGCACGCGAGGTACATTGCCGACATGCCCAAACTCGTTCTCCCCCACTGCCAACCGGCGAAGTATCCCTCGGGGATGTCCCCCGCGCGATTTGCTTCGACGATCCAGATGGATTCGGCAGAAGGATGCTCGATCGCACTGCTGGGAATGCCGGACGACCTCGGAGTGCGATTGAACAACGGGCGACCGGGCGCGAAGGAAGGGCCGAGGGCGATCCGAGACGCGCTCTCCAAGTATGGAGTTGCCGAGCAGTATCTGTGCGACATGCCTCGGGTATTCGATGCGGGAGACGTGATGCCGGCCGAGGGCGACAACGCTTACGCGCTCGACCAAACGCACGAACGTGTGAGCGCCGCGGCAGAACAACTCGCGAGAAATGGAATGCTGGTCATCGGACTTGGCGGCGGCCACGACCTGACTTACGCCCTTGCGCGCGGTGTCTGGCGGGCGCATGAACCAAGAGCCATGCCCGGCATCTACTTCGATGCGCACCTCGACGTCCGCGAGACCCCCGGAAGCGGAATGTCTTTCCGCAGGCTCATTGAGGAAGGTATTGCCGGAAGTCTTCGGATCATCGGGTTCAATCCGCTGGTGAATCAACGTGAGCATGCGGAGTGGTTTTTCTCGCGGGGTTGCACCATCGCGCCGATCGGAGCGGATCCACTTGGCGGGATCGACACCAACGGCGGCTTTGTCAGTGTGGATATCGACGCGATTGACATGAGTGCCGCCCCCGGCGTGAGCGCGCCGAACCCAGCGGGGCTGAATCCTCGGGTGGTCGCGGCGGCGCTGGAGCAATTCGGACAGTTTTACAACTTGCGGTGTCTCGACTTCATGGAACTGTCACCCCCCCATGACGAGGGCTGCCGCACAGCTCGACTCGTGGCCCATCTTCTTCTGTCGTTCCTGCGGGGATTCGGGCTACGCGCTCCGCTAAAGTCCCCCTGAGCCTGAGTTTGTGGTACGATTATGGAGTCGTTCCTGGGTTGGGGGGAAAGCACAATCCGGAAGCCACCCATAGGACTCGAATGAGCCTGCTGATTCGCCGTTGCCGCCTGCTTTCGATGGAGGCCCCACAGGGCTTCGTCGGCGTGCGCACCGGCGAAGCGATGCGAGGCCTTCGGGTTCGAGACAACGTCGATGTGCTGGTCCGGGCAGGTCGCATCGAGTCCGTCGGCGATGGCATCACCGTGCCGCCGGGCGGGCAGGTGATCGACGCTCACGGCGACGTGCTGATGCCGGGCTTTGTTGACTGTCACACTCACCTTTGTTGGGCGGGCGACCGCATTGACGAGTGGACCCGGCGGCTGGCCGGTGAGAGCTACCTTCAGATTCTCAAAGACGGCGGCGGCATCATGAGCACGGTGCGCTCGGTTCGCGAGACACCTTCGGTGACGCTCGCAGATGCGCTCCGGAAGCGTCTCGACGCCGCGCTTCGCCAAGGGATCACGACCATCGAGATAAAGTCGGGCTACGGGCTGAACACCGAAACCGAACTGAAGATGCTCAAGTCGATCCGCGAGGCCGCCCTCACGTGGCCCGGCACCGTGGTGTTGACGGCCCTGCTGGGGCACGCAATCGACCCGAACGTCGGCGAGAAGACGTTTGTCGAGCGCACAATCGCGGAAACGCTGCCGGCAATTCATGCTGAATTCCCCGGCGTTGCGATCGATGTATTCTGCGAAGACGGCGCGTGGACGCTTTCTGACTCCCTGCAGCTGCTCAATGCGGCGAAAGAATTGGGTCATCCGCTCCGCGTGCACGCGGATCAGTTCACGAGCCGCGGCATGGTGAGCGAAGCGGTCCGGATGGGCGTGCTAAGCGTCGATCATCTGGAGCAAACCACGAATGCAGAACTCGATCTGTTGGCCAGGAGTCAGACCTTTGGTGTCGGGTTGCCTATTACCGCGATCAATCTCGGCAACGCGCCCAAGGGCATGCCGTTCACGGGAATGTCTGCAGGGATCAAGTTCGCAAATCTGCGAGAGTTGGTCGATCGGGGCGGCAGAGTCTGCCTTGCCACCAACGCGAACCCCGGCTCGGCACCTTCGATCTCCATCCCCTTGGCGGTCGCCTTGGGTGTGCGGTTCTGCGGGTTGACAGTTGATGAAGCGATCACGGCCGTGACGATCAACCCTGCGATGATGCTGGGGTTCAAAGATCGCGGTGTCGTGGCATCTGGCAAACGTGCCGACCTGGTGCTGCTGCGTCACAGCGACTATCGGGAGTTGGCGTACGAGCTCGGGGGCGATCCGGTCCGAGCCGTTATCGTCGGCGGGCACGTGGCGCGGTACTACGCGGGCAATTGACAGTCGCCACCAAGTCCTGACTGCTTGCCACCTGGGCAGATCGAGGAACTGTTACCCGAAGCGCCGGTCGGCCGAAATTACACTGGCAGTTCATCCGGCAGTTCATCCAAGCCTTCAGTCAGCACGCGCGGGCCCTTTTCTGTGATCAGTACATCGTGTTCGTGATGGCTGGCAAGCGATCCGTCTGCCGTGTAAACAGGCCAGTCGTGGCCCTCCGACGGGCGTTGCCGCCCGGTTCCAACCCCGATCATCGGCTCGAGGGCCAGCAACATTCCGGGCGAGCAAGGCAGCGATCCATCCGGCCACTCGCCCTGATACGAAGGGACAGAATTCGAAATGAACGGCTCCGCGTGCAGCCGGCGGCCATATCCGTGGCCACCAAGTCCGCGCACAAGCCGGAATCCGTATTCTGATTCCACGCAGCGCTCGACCGCTTTGGCCCAATTCAACAGCGGCTCACCCACGCGAAACGCCCCGATTCCTGCTGCCAGGGACTTCTTGCCTGCATCCATGAGCCGTCGGATCTCCGGCGCTGCCGGACCAAGCGAATAAGTCCATGCCGCGTCTCCAATCCAACCGCGATAAGTCACTCCGATGTCAATCTTGACGAGGTCTCCCGGCACTAGCGGCCGCGCGAGCGAGCCCGCGGTCCCGTGAACGATGCAGTCGTTCACGCTCAGGCAGGCGTGCGAGGGAAACTTCGGACCCCGAAGCGATTGCCGGTACCCGAGAAAGCACGACGACGTTCCTAACGATTCCAGAGTGGTCGCGACAAATCGGTCGATTTGCGCGAGCGTCATGCCCGGGCGCACATAGCCCACGAGCGCGCGGTGCATCTCCACCACTTTCTGCGCCGCGGCATACGCGCCATCCACATCCGCCGGTGTGAGTTTTCCTGTTCCGCTCACCCGCCAGTGTAGCGCGCGAGGCCCGATCCGCTCCGTTATAGTGCCGTGACATGGGACGCATCGACGCAATTTTCGACGAACTCCGCGGCACAAATCGCAAGGCGCTGATGCCGTTTGTTTGCGCCGGCCATCCGCGCCTCGATTCTCTGCCCGACATCCTGCTTTCCCTTCAGAACGCTGGCGCCTCGATCGTCGAAGTCGGCATCCCGTATTCGGATCCCATTGCCGACGGCCCGATCATCGCCGCCGCGATGCACCGCGCCATCCAGGCCGGTTGCACGCCAAGGACGGTGCTCGAACAGATCGCATCGGTGCGTGAACGGCTGCGGATGGGATTGGTTGCCATGGTGAGCATCTCCATCATGGAAAAGCTGGCCTCGAGCGCAGACCCCGCTGCCGTCGTCGGACAATTCCGCGATTCGGGCTTCGACGGCTTCATCTTTCCCGATCTGCCCTTGGAAGAATCGGAAGCGTGGCGAGCTGCCGCGGCATCGGCCCAACTCTCCTGCACCTTCCTCATCGCCCCCAGCACCGCGCCCGAGCGCGCCGTGAGGATTGCCCAAGCCTCGACGGGATTTGTATATTTGCTCGCCCGCGCCGGAATCACGGGTGAGCGCACCGAGATGCCCGATCTCTCGGGCCGGATTTCGGAATTGCGCCGCGTCTCAAAGTTACCGATTGCCGTGGGCTTTGGCATTTCCACCCCGGAACACGTCAGACACGTCGTCCAATCTGCGGACGCGGCAATCGTGGGAAGCGCGCTGGTTCGGCGGCTCTCCGAAACAGGGCCCGATCAATCCCCGGCCCAAGTTGCGGGCGATTTCTGCCGACAACTCTCCGCCGGGCTGTCGTAACTCCGCCTCGCGATGCGGCAGGGTCTGCACGTGCCAATAATTCCGCCCGTACGCACACTTGGGCACGCCATCGGCGTGTTCGACCCCTGCAAGCCCGGCAACCGGATCGTCCCGGTCTCCGGGTTGTGGCGGTATGAGGCAGTTTTCACCGTGCCGGCGGAACCGGCTACGGTGCTCGACCGGTTCCACTCCAGAGACCACCCATGACGAATCGAACGGATGCGATGCTCGAAATCACCCACCACCATTCCCACCACACGCACACCAACGGCCATCGGCCGGAGGCCCTCCGCATGACTTCCGGCGATGCCGTCACTCAAACCTTCGGGGCAGACGTGTTCAACGAGCGTGTGATGCGCCAGCGTCTTCCAAAGGACGTCTTCAAGCAGTTGCAGCGGACCATCAAGCACGCCGAGCCGCTCGATCACGAACTGGCGGACATCGTCGCCGCGGCGATGAAGGATTGGGCGATCGAGCAGGGCGCGACCCACTACACCCACTGGTTCCAGCCGCTTACCGGCACCACGGCTGAGAAGCACGACGCCTTCCTCGTCCCCGATGGCACGGGCGGCGCGCTCAGCGAATTCAGCGGCAGCGCACTCGTGCAGGGCGAGCCTGACGCCTCAAGCTTCCCCTCCGGCGGCCTTCGCGCAACTTTCGAAGCCCGCGGCTACACCGCCTGGGATCCGACCAGCCCCGTCTTTTTGAATCGCGCGGGCGGCGGCGTCACGCTGTGTATCCCGACCGCGTTCGTTTCGTGGACGGGCGTGGCCCTCGATCACAAGACCCCCCTGCTTCGCTCGATGGACGCACTCTCCGAACAGGCAATGCGAATCCTGAAGATCTTCGGGACGGATCAGGGCGTTTCCCGCGTCATCTGCACGGCCGGCGCCGAGCAGGAGTACTTCCTGATCGATCAGAGCTACTACTTCGATCGCCCCGACCTCATCGCCTGCGATCGCACTCTCTTTGGCGCAAAGCCGCCGAAGCACCAGCAGCTCGAGGATCACTACTTCGGCTCGATTCCGCAGCGTGTGATCGCGTTCATGGTCGAGTCTGAACGCGAGCTCTATCGCCTCGGTGTGCCGGTCAAGACCCGCCACAACGAAGTGGCCCCGGGCCAGTTCGAACTCGCCCCGATCTTCGAGACCGCCAATCTCGCGTGCGATCACCAGATGATCGTCATGGAGACCCTCAAGAAGGTCGCCAACCGCCACCGCCTCCAGTGCATCCTCCACGAGAAGCCGTTCGCTGGTATCAATGGCAGTGGCAAGCACCTCAACTGGTCGATGTCCACCGACACCGGCACCAACTTGTTGGACCCGCGCGACGACACGCACACCAATATGCAGTTTCTGGTCTTCCTCTGTGCGGTCATCCGCGCCGTTGATCTCTACGCCGATCTCCTGCGTGCCAGCGTGGCCAGCGCAAACAACGACCACCGGCTTGGCGCCAACGAAGCCCCCCCCGCGATCATGTCCATCTTCCTTGGCGACATGCTCACCGACATCATCGAGCAGATTGAGAGCGGCAGCCCCAAGAGCACAATGAAGGGCGGCAAGCTCGACCTGGGTGCCCGCACGCTGCCCCAGCTCCCCCGCCATACCGGCGACCGCAACCGCACCTCGCCGTTCGCGTTTACCGGGAACAAGTTCGAGTTCCGCGCCGTCGGCAGCAGCCAGTCGGTGGCTTGGCCCGCAACTGTCCTGAACACCATTGTGGCCGAAAGCCTCGACTATCTCGCAACCCAGCTCGAGAAGACCCTTGGTGCTCATCCGACCGAAGCCAAACTCCAGAGCGCCGTTAAGAGCCTGCTCCAGAAGACCGTCAAGCAGCACAAGCGTGTGATCTTCAACGGCGACGGCTACGACAACGCGTGGCACATCGAAGCCGAGAAGAAGCGCAAGCTCCCCAACCTCCGCAACTCGGTCGAGGCCTTGCCCGTTCTGACTTCAAAGAAGAACATCGATCTCTTCAAGAAATACGGCGTCCTCAACAAGGTCGAGAGCGAGAGCCGCGAGCACATCTATATCGAGAAGTACAACAAGCAGGTCCTGATCGAGGCTGAAACCGCGTCGATCATGGCCCGCACCCTCATCCTTCCCGCCGGATACCGCCAGCAGACCGAGATCGCCGAGGCCGTCGCCGCGACGAAAGCCGCGGGCGGAGATGCCAAGAGCCTGAAGGCCGAGCTCGATGATTTCAGCGAATTGGTCGGACAGCTCCGCATCAAGATCGCGAAACTCGATAAGGCTATCGATACCGAAGTTTCAGGCGAGCACAAGAAGGCCGAGCACATGCACGACAACGTGCTTGGGGCGATGGTCGAGCTGCGAGCGGTGGTCGATGAACTCGAATCCAGGGTCAGCCACGACCTGTGGCCGATGCCGGGCTATCGCGAGATGCTGACCCTCCGCTGATTCAACTGGATGAAATCAAGGCCCACGGGGTAGCCCGTGGGCCTTTTTCTTTGCGCCAGTTGATACGCTTCCTGTGCAGGGCCCCGTAGCTCAACGGTTAGAGCAGGCGACTCATAATCGCTTGGTTCCCGGTTCGAATCCGGGCGGGGCCATTTGTTTCGCTATGGCGATGATGTCAGGACGACTTCGCCCTTGGCCGCGCGAAGCCGAACGACGCCGCCCTCCAATTTCAACTGCTCTCCGTCCCTCTCCGCATGCGGGACATCCGATGTCAGGTTCGGCGAAAGCACCATCCCCCCTTCGGGAATTGTGCCACTGAAGTCGTACGCGACGGTGAGCTTGTTGCCCGTTTGCTTCGCCGAATAACTCAGAATCCCATACTCGGTCGGCCACGATCCGATCGACACGCCCTCACCCGCAAGCCACTCCGGCTTGATACCCGCCCCGATCACGAGCGACTTGTTCGCTTCATCTTCATACACAAACATCGAGCGCACCGAGTTCAGAAAATCGCTCGCGACCCACGTGTGGGGCATGTCTCCGATGAATCGCGGGTTTTTCGGATCATGGCAGACTACCTCCGCCCACTGGTTCCATGCCGCGGGGCGCCGGTCGGCCATGTAGAAGTCCATGAGCTTCCATGCCTTCTCCGGCCAGCCGAGCCGGATCATCGAGCCCACGATGCGCCACTCGTACGGCGTGTACTCGTTGTATTTGATGCTTCCGTCGATGCGTCCCATGCCAAACTGGTAGAACTGCTCAAATGTCCGCCGGAGCGCGGCATCCGGCAGCCAGACACCGCCGCCGCAGGGCCAGAGCGCGATGGTCGTGCTTGTGGCATCGAAGTCGCCAAGTTCCACGCACCCGGGGATGTAGTCGATCTTATGGTGCGCCATCGTGCGGTTCACCGAATCGAGCACACTGGCGCGGAAGTCGGTCGCGAGCTTCGCGAAGCGCTCCGCATCCTGCGTTTTGCCCAGAATCCGCGCGATGTCCGCGGCATCCTGCAGCCCCTTCTCGACAAAGAAGTCATCCCAGTAACTGTGCATGGGCTTTGCGCTATACCCCTCGTGGCTGATCGACTCGGGCACCAACCCATACTCGGCACGCTTGATGCCAGTCGCGTCGCGATATTCCGGCGTCATCCGCGTCGCTCGGATCGATTCGATGTACTCGACAGCCTTCACCACGTGCGGGTAGTTCTTTTCCAGCGTGGCAGTGTCGTGCGTGAAGAGGTAGTACTTGTGCAGCAGGTACAGCAATTGCCCGTGGCTGTCGTTCTCCGGAACCGGGTCCGGCCCGCGCTTGTCCACCACGCAGGGGACCTTGCCGCTTTGGTACTGATACGGCGCGTACCAGTCGATGAATTCGCGCACGCGCTCGGCGTG
>JAHBXG010000039.1 GCA_019636565.1 Phycisphaeraceae bacterium | reverse complement strand
CGTTCGAGGGAGCTTGACGCGATTTCAACATGAAGATTGCAGTTCTTGCACCGATCGCGGCAATCTCGGCATTCCGCACGAGTTCACGGTCCCCCCTTAGTACAAGCCCTTCCGGATCAGCCGCAATCTCAAGTTTGCGACCCACAACACCGGGTGCCAGCCGCATTGCCGACTCCACGGCAAGCTTCAGGTCCAAGATATTGACGCCATCTGAACCAACTCGAACTTCGATTGGCTTCAGGGCTTCGGCCGCTGCCGTCGCGTCGCGGGACTTCAGTGCGTCAAATTCCCCGCGTAGTTGCGCAATTTCAACTTTGGGTTCTTCGGCTTTCCTCGCATCGCGGATGTCCTGTGAGATTCGATCGACTACCTCGCGAGCGATGTTGAGATCGGAGGTTTCCCCTGTGACGAAGAGGAGACCGGAAGGACTGTGATACCTGACTGTTGGAACGGTTTTTTCTGATTGGGCGTTGAAACTTAGGGCCTGTTCAATTGCGTCGAGAGCTATCGAGGCCCAACTATCTGCTTTGCGTTTCTCGTCTTCTGATCTCGGACGACCGATTTGCAATGACAACACCGCCGTGGTTCTGCGCCTCTCCCGAACCGCTCTTTCAGCCATGTCCGATGCAAGCGTGTTCGGCCGTTTGACATAGACGACCGGGTTATCCAAGAAATTCTCCGGAACGATCCAGGTCACGTCGATCGGAGAGCTTGCCAGCGGCCCTCGCAACAATTGCAGAGCGCTTTCTACGCTGATGTTTCGCAATTTCACGGGAGCGATCTTCGTATCGCTCATCGGATCCAGAATGATGATGTTCAGTTCTCGCGGGCGAGCGGCCAACCGGAGAGCATCGACGAATTCCGTAACAGAGCCGCCCAGAAATTCGAAGTTCGGCAGGAGCTGCTTGAGCCCCGGCATGTTCCCGTTGGCGTTCGTGTATGCCGCGACAGGATCGGTCGCGGTCGGATCTGCGAACACGTCGGTCGAAATAGCGATTCCAAGGCTTGCGACGAAGACGACGGACTTTGCGAGATTCCTCATGGGTTGCTCCTGGCGTAGGTTCTACCAAACAAGACGTTGCCGCCTCCGGCTTCCGGCGCGCCCACGACCACTTTTTCGCATTCGTGAGTCCTAAACTCCCGCCCCTGCCGCCGAAGGCGGAATTGAGACCCCCATGCACTACGACGCCCATCAACCCATCATCAACGACCTCGAGGCGCGGATCACAACCATCCGCGACTCGCTTTAACTTCCCCGCAAAAGCCGCCCAGCTCAAAGAACTTGAAGCGCAGATGAACGAGTCCTCGTTCTGGGAAAACCAGGCCGCGGCCAAAAAAGTCGTCAGCGAAGTCAAAATGCTCAAGGCGCAGGTCGATCCGCTCGCCAGCGCGATCAAGGACTTCGAAGACGCCAAAATCGGCTACGAAATGTCAAAGGAAGCGGGCGATAAAGACCTGCTCAGCGAAGCCGACGAGCAACTTTTCGGGCTGGTCGGGCGGATGGAGAAGATCGAACTCCAATCCCTCCTCAGCGGCAAGCACGACCACCGCAACTGCTTCCTTACCATCAGCGCGGGCGTGGGCGGCACCGAGGCCAACGACTGGTGCGAGATGCTCTTCCGGATGTACCTCTTCTACTGCGAGAAGATGGGCTGGCAACTCGAGGAAACCGACAAGTCGTTCGGGACCGAGGTCGGGCTTGATTCGGTCACGCTGCACGTGAAGGGTCCGTACGCCTTCGGCTATCTCGGCTGCGAGCGGGGCTCGCACCGGCTCGCTCGCGTTTCGCCTTTCAACGCGCAGGGAAAACGCCAGACCTCGTTCGCGACGGTCGAGGTTGCGCCGGAGTTTGAGGAAGTCGATCTGGTCATCCCCGAAAAGGACCTTGAGATCACGCCCTTCGTGCGCGCCAGCGGCCCGGGCGGGCAGAACGTCAACAAGGTCGCTTCGGCGATCCGCGTCGTCCACCTTCCCACCGGCTTGCAGGTGGTCGCGAGCACGTACCGAGATCAGGGGCAGAACAAGAGCCAGGCCCTGGCCGTTCTCCGGGCCAAACTCGAACTGCTGGCCGAAGAGAAACGCGAGAAGGAAATCGCCGCAGCCCAGGGCGGCACGCTCGATCGGGGCTGGGGCACGCAAATACGCAGTTATGTCTTCTACGACAACCGCGTGAAAGACCACCGCACCGGCATGGAAAACACTAACTACGAGGCGGTGCTCCGAGGCGATATTTCCGATTTCATCGACGCCGAACTGAAGCGACGGCGGGCGGAAAAAGAAGCGGCCAAGTCGAGGTAGGCCTGCGAGCACATGCCACTGGACCGTTTGCGACCACCAGATTGCATCCGGCTCCTATCCTCCACCCGTGGCCAAGAAACCTTCCAAACCCAAGCCGAAGACACTTGCCGACGACAAGCCCGCGGCAGCCCAGGCCCAGCATCCCGTCCCGGTTGCCTTCTCCGAAATCCTCGGTCAAGACCGCGCTCTCAAGGTCCTCACCGACACCATCCGCTCCGGCCGGGTCCACCACGCCTGGATCTTCCACGGCCCTTCCGGCGTTGGCAAATTCACCGCCGCGCTCGCTTTTGCCGCGCTCATCCTTGATGAAACCACCAAGGTCAAGGGCGATCAGCCCGTGGTTTCTGCAGACTCGCGCGTGAAATCACTGCTCGCCGCGGGCACGCATCCGGATCTGCACATCATCACCAAGGAACTCGCGGCCTACAGCGAGATCGATTCGGTCCGCAAGAGCAAGCAGATCACGATCGCCAAGGACGTTGTCGATACTCACCTCATCGCCCCGGCGCTGCTCGCCTCATCTCTGCCCGGCGGCCTTGCCTCCAAGGTCTTCATCATCGACGAGGCCGAGCTGCTCGACCGCTCCCCCAACAACGCGCCAACGCAGAACGCCATCCTTAAAACCCTCGAAGAGCCGCCGGCCGGCACCGTCATCATCCTCGTCACCACCAACCCCGATCGCCTGCTCACCACCATCCGCAGCCGCTCTCAGCAGGTCGCCTTCGCGCCGCTGCACGATCCCGCGATGCGAGAATGGCTCGAAGCGCACAAGAAAACAATCGACCCGCCGATCAGCGCCGACGACTTGCCCATTCTCCAGTCCTTCGCCGCGGGCTCGCCCGGCGAACTCCTTCTGGCCCATCACGGTCAACTCGCCGAGTGGTCGCGAACGCTTGAACCCATGCTCGCCCAGTGCGATATGGGCAAGTACTCACCCGGTTTGGGTTCGACGATGGCCAAACTCATCGACGATTGGGCCGGCGCAGTCGTCGATCGCGACAAACTGGCAAGCAAAGACGCCGCGAATCGGGCCGGTGCCGAACTCATGTTCCGCATGCTCTCGCAGCGCGCCCGCAATCACCTGCGCCGCAACCCTGATTCACCCGAGCGCCACCTGAGCGCAATCGCCAACATTCGTGAGGCGGAGCGCCAGCTCGATTCCAGCGTCTCGGCACCGTTCGTCATGGAATGGCTCTCGACGCGTCTGTGTGCGGCCCCCGATGCGATGCTGGTCTAATGTGACGCCTGCTCTGAAGGCATGCGCGGGGAAAGCGCTCGCTCTCCAGCCTATCGAATAGCGATACCCTATCTCCGTTCCCGCGCCACCTGCACCCGCGCCGCATCCAGAATCTCAACCGCGATCATGTTCAATTCCATGCCCGATAGCGGATCGATCGGGCATTCACCACGTGCCACTTTCCGCAGGTAGACCCACTCGTTTTCGAAACCCGTCGGGCCGGGTTTGACTGCTTTCGCCGGGGCGTTTTCCGATCGCATCGACAACTCGTCCCACTTTCCGGCGTGGATGCTCCCTTTCTCGGTGTATAGATCGGCCTCCTTATTGTCGTGCGTCCACGCCCACGAGGCCTCGATCACCGCTGTTGCGTGCGGATACGTGAGCACGATCGTCGCATCGTCGTCCACTTTGGGATACACCTCGGGTTTCAGGGTGGCCGCGCTCGCGACCACGCTTGTCGGCCTGGCCCCGTCCATCAGCCACGTTGCCAGCACCGCGCCGTAGCACCCAAAGTCCACGAGGGCCCCGCCCCCATTCTGTTGCGGGTCGGTCAACCACGCCAGGAACTCCGGCGAGCAGCCGATCTCTTTCGGACCCTTGTGACCGTGCCGAAAGACCATCTTCCGGAGCGGGGCCATCTCGCCCGATTCGATCATCTTCTTCGCTTCTCGCAGCGATGCATACCAACTCGTCTCGTAGTTGGTCAGCACCAGAATGCCGTGCTGCTTTGCCAGCGCCGCCATTCGAGAGGCATCCGCGTTCGAAAACGCAAGAGGCTTCTCGACCATGACGTGCACGCCTCGGGGCGCGCAGGCTTCGACCGCCGGCAGATGATCCCGGATCGAGCTCATGACGCTTACGGCTTCGGGCTTGGCCTGATCGAGCATCTTTTCGAGCGAATCAAACCGCAGCGCGGGATCGATCTTGTACTTGGCCGCGAGCCGCTCGAAGAGCGCCGTATTCGGCTCGTAGATGCCGACAATCTTGATGTCGTCCCGCTTCGATGCGTTCCAGAGCAGACCCTCCACGTGCCCGTGCACAAGGCCGATGATGCCGATGCGGAGCGGCCCCGTCTCGGGGGAGAGCCGGACAGCCCCGGCTGGTGCAAGCCCTTGAGCACAAGCCGCCTGCACAGCGCCGAGCAGGGCCAAAGCAATCGCGATCACGCGTGTCGTCATGGCCGTAGGTTAAGCGCACCGAATTTTTTTGTGCTTTTGCCGCGAATTCGATGCAAGGTTCTTCTCCGACCCGGCAAGACACGCATATCGCGCCCGATTCTCGCGCCGCCGGTTCACACCCGCACGGCGCGCGGTGGCCGTGCGCTTGTTCGGAGAGGATTTTTCATGAGAGGACATTTCCCGGATATCCGGTGAGCCCGAGCAGATTGGTCGTGTGCTGCGCAGCGTCCGCGATCGCGGTACGCCGTGGCGACTCTGCCCGCACGCGACCCGAGGATTCGTGTTTCATTTTCTTGCCAAGCGTGGGTGAAAGGAGTGCAGCGTGATGAATAGGAAGATGCGTTTGTGCGGAATGGCGGCGTGTGCCGGAAGCGTGTTCGCCGTGGCTTGCGCCGATGAACTTTCCACATTGTCCAGTCCGACGGTTCCGTTCAAGACCTTGAACGACGCCCCGCCCTGGCGCGATCACGCCGCGGCCGGAAGTCCGTTCGGCGATCGCTCGATCAATGTCATTGTCTATGACAACGTCTCATCGATCTTCACATCCAACAACCTTTCCATCGGGCAATGTTCTCACTTGCTCGAAGACATTTCGTTCAACCCAGGCCCGTACGGCAACTCGTTTTCCGGAACACGAACGCTGACGGGAATGGACTGTGTCTACGGAGTAACTGGCAGTGCCGCCAATTTCGATCTCCGGTTTTCGTTCTATCGCCCGAGCGATGTGGCTTTCACTGGTTTCTCCGGCCCCGGCACCAGCATGATCGCGCCGGGCGCCATTCCGTATTACGTCTTCACGGTCAGCAATCTAGGCCCATCCTGCCCGGGATTTACGACGCGGTTCGGGTACATCCCTTTCTCATCGCCGTTCGAAGTTCCAACCGGCGACACCGGTCTGATGCTCGACGCCGCGATTCTGGAACCGGGCACCCCCGGAACGGCGCCACTCACGAGCACCAATCTTTTTCAGCTCAACAAAACCTCGACGCGGGTGTACTTCGTATTCGGCTCTGCTTCCGGCGCAGTCGGCCCCTCGTTCACGGGGCCTCAGACGGCCGAATCACTTATGCCAGCCTCAAACCCCGCGCGAGTCGGCTACACCAGCGCACTCTACGGGCGCGATGTCAATTTCGATGCGGTCTTTACAGGCTCCGCAACGGCATCAACATCCGGGACGAATGAACTTCGGTACTCGGGTGGAGCGATTCAGGCTGGAACACAGCGGATGCTTGGACTAGCTGTGGGCCTTGTCGGCGCGATTCCTTCGCCTCCTGCGGTGGCCGCCACGAGTCTCAATAGCGGCAGCGGCTTCCTGGCCGACGGCGTTTCCGGTGTGAGCGGCAGCCTCACGACCGCCGACAAATTCAAGTGGTACAAATTCAACACCAAGTTCGACATCGATTACGCACAGACGACGTTCATGGACATCGACACCGAGGGCTCGCAGGTCCCGACGGCGTTCGCCCTGTATACGCCCGACTCGAACATCTTCAACATTTCAGAAGGACGCGGCGACGGACCGGATTCCAGTCGCCCTTCCGACCTTGACAACCACCAGATGTCCTTTGGTGTGGCTCGCCGCCCGGGCGTCGGCGCGGGACAGCAGTATTCCGGTCAGCAGGGAAATCTGCCCGCTGGCGAGTACTACCTGGCGGTTGCTCTCGCCGGCTCGGGGTTTGGCGATGGGTGGAATGTGCTGCCGACCGATCCCGTCACTCCCAAAGCCTTCTCGATCAACTTCAACAACAACAATCAGAAGACGATCGCGGCACCTCCGGCGGTTTCTCCGTCGCTCGATGGCGGCGCCGACCTCGGCATCCTCCTCGGCGGCTCTCAAGCAACTCCTGAAATCAGCGTGCGGGCGCGGACCGTCGAGTTTGTCCGTTTTTCACTCACGAATCCGCTCCCCACCACGGGCATGCTCAACCAGAGCGACGAGTCGCCTCTCTCTGACGTCACCTTTATGGACATCACGCAACCCGGTTCTTCGGTCGTCGGAGAATGGAACTTCGCGCTCTACAACAACAACGGCTTCCTGGCCAACGGCACGAGCATCAGCTACTCGGGCACCGGCTACAACGGAAACCAAGGGGGTGGCGACGGGCCGTACGGGTGCGGCGGCACCTTTGCGCAGCTCTCCTACGGCACCGCCCCCAGCCGGGGGCAGACCCCGCTCGATCCCGACCAGAATACGCTGGGCCAACCTCTCAATAACCAGAACGGCTCCACCCTCAACGGCGATCAGTACTACATGGCTGTTTCCCTGGGCGACGCGTACTTTGCCAACGAGCGCTGGGGCGCCCGCAGCACCCGAGGCAGTTCGCTCGCCGCGGTCATCACCGTCACGAGCAACAACCGCGGACCCAGCGCGGGGTGCCCTGCCGACTTCAACGGCGACGGAGGCGTCGACGATTCTGACTTCAACTTCTTCGCCAAGTACTACAACGACCTGATCAATGCCGCGGGCGATATCGATGGCAGCACCGACGGCCTGACCGACGACTCGGACTTCGGGGCATTTGTGACGGCTTATGACGCGCTGGTCTGCTTCTGACCTGCTGTCGCGCAAGCGCCGCTGGAACTGGATGCTTCCCGGGGGCTCTCGCAGGAAAGCCCCTTTTTTTGCCATTACGCTTGTGAGTCCGCCGCCTCCTGCAATCGAGCGATATTCAGTTTTCCCATTTCCATGAGCACTTTCATCACGCGTTCGCTCTTGTCGTGATCTGTCAGTAGTTCGGGGAGGATCGACGGCACGATCTGCCACGAGAGCCCGAACTTGTCCTTCAGCCAGCCGCACTGGACGGGCTTTCCGCCATCGGCGGTCAGTCGTTCCCAGTATTCATCGATCTCGGCCTGCGAATCGCAGGAAACAACGAAGGAGATGGCTTCGGTGAATTTGAAGTGCGGACCGCCGTTCAAGGCGGTGAACTTCTGACCCGCCAATTCGAAAGCCACCGTCATCGCCGAGCCTTTGGGCCCGGGGCCAGAGTCGCCATAGCGCGTCACCATCGTGATGCGAGAATCCTTGAAAACGGCGGTGTAAAACGCCGCGGCCTCTTCGGCGTTGCTGTCAAACCACAGGAACGGAGTGATCTTCTGGCTGTGAACACTTGGCATTACGAACAGTAGCGGCGCGTCGGATTCAACCCTGAACACTGAACGGCCCCGCGCGACCGGCCACCGGGTCGGGATCACTGGGTGCCGCGATTTCGTCAGAGCTCTTTTCCGACGCGACTTTCTGCATCAGCAGCACCCACGTCTCTCGCTCGTATTCGAGCAGGCCGATCACTTCCTCAAACTTCTCGATGCTCTTCTCGAAGCTCGCCTCGGTGAGCCGCACATAGAAAAACGTATAGAGCGATCGCACCTTTTCCGCGAGTTCCGGATTCGGCGCGCTCTGCACGCTCGTGATCAATTCAACGATGATGTTCCGGGCGTTGTCCGTGCCCTGGAACACCTGTTCAAAGTTTCGAGCCAGCAGCCCTTCCTTGGCCTGGGTTACAAACTTGATCGCGCCCTCCAGCAGGAGAAGGCGTAGTTCTTCGCGCGAGGCCGTCATGACCCGCGTTCTCAGGTAGGTATTGGCGCTATGGGTTGCGACGCTCATCGGTCCGCTTGTATCGTCTCCCGGGCGACGTGACTTCAACCGTTGTGCCGTTCTACCTGTTGCTCAGCCCGCTCAGCGCCGACTGCTGCTGCTGCAAAGACCCGATCGCCTGCTCCATCCGCAGAAACTGGGCCTGCAACACCGTCCGCTTGGCCGCCAATTGCTTGTCGATCGCCGCCATGCGGGTGTTCTGCGCCGTAACCTGATCATCGAGCGTCTTCTTGCGGAGCGTCAGGGTGCCGCTCACTGAATCAAGCATGCTCTTGGCAAACTCCTCGAGTTTGCCGGCGAGACCGAGCTGCGTGAACGTGAGCTTTCCGCTGGTATTCTTGACGGTGATGTTCGATTGACCGTTCACTTCCTGATTCGCCGCGCTGGCGTCGACCTCGCGCGCGGAGAGCAGGGCCTTGACCGAAGCCGGGTCTTCCGACATCGCCGCACGGAACGCGTCCTTGTCGAAGGTGACCGTGCCGCCCGTTCCGATCTTGAACCCGATCTGCGCCAGCGACTGGTACTTCCCGCTCACGCCTTGCGGCGCGCTCTGGATCAGACCGAACATCTGGCTCCGGATGCTGAGTGCTGTCGCGTCGCCCAACAGCGGGCCCGCTTTCTTCGAGTCGCTGTCATATCCGCTCTGGGCGTTGATCCCGCTCACCACGGCGTTGAACGCGTCGGCCATGTCGCTCAGCGATTTCTCCAGCCCGGCGCTGTCGCGTTGTACGCTCACGTTCACCACGCTGGTGCTCGTGCCCTTCAGGTCGATCTTTACGCCCGATACGACGTTGTCGAGTGTGTTGCTGGAACTCGTGAGCAGGACGGCTTTGGCGACGTCGCTGCCGCCGTAGAAAACCCGCGCATTCTCTCCCGCGTCCAGCGTCTTGAGCCCAAGGTCAAGCCCAGAAGCATCCACAACAAAGCGGCCCTCCCGCCCCGTCGTGCCGCTGAAAAGGCTCAACTGGTACGGCGTCACGCCCGAACCGGTCTGCACAATCGCGGCCTTCACGCTGCCGCCGCTGGCGTTGATCTTGTCCACCATGCCCTGCAGGGTGTCGGTCGCGGAAAGCGTGATCTTCTTGCGGCTCGTGCCATCAATCTTGTTGTCCACACCGGTGCCGGTCGCCGTTCCGGCGATCGACAAGTCCCTCGCCAGCGTGCCGGTGGTGTCTTCGATCTTGATCTTGGAAAGTCCCGTCCCGGAGGGAGCGGTATCCGAAATCAGGATTCCGTCTCCGGTCGCATTGATCGAAGCCTGCACCGCAAGCCCGGCGCTATTGATCTGGTTGATGAGGTCGCCGACGGTCTTGTGGATTGCGGGATCGTACGAAACGGTCTTGATCTCTCCGGTCGCATCGGTGATCCGCATTTTTCCGGCGGAGATGGACTTGCCGGGGACCAGGTTCGCGAGCAGGGTGCCGGTACCGATCACGGCGCGCCCGAGATCCTTGCCGTTCACCACGCCGCTCGCGACCGCGCCGCTTGAGATTCCAAGCGACTCGGCGGTATCCGCGCCCGGAGTTCCACCGATGGTGAACCCTCCCGGCCCACCAACAAGGTCTTTCACCACCAATCCAAGCCCGTTGTCGCTGAGACCAACGGAAACTCGCTTGTTGCCCGCCGAAACAGACGCGGCCTCGATCTGCGCCGCGATCTCGCTCAGCGTCGCGCCCTTGTCAATCGTCACCGAGAAACTTGACAAGTCGCCCAAAATGAAATCGATGTTTCCGTCACCGGCGATCCCCGTGCCTCCGTTGAGACTCGACGCCAGCGAAGTATTGATGCCGCTGGCAATCCGCTTGCCCGTCAGTGTCGCACTGCCGCTTCCCAACAGACCAAGATCTTTCGCGGCGGTTCCCGATCCGACCTCTTCGGCGGAGATCGTTCCGGCCGATGCATCCGTGATCTTGAGACGCTTTCCGTCGGCATCGATCGCCGCATTCACGCCTGTCAACCCTTTGGCGGCAATGGCGTCGTTGATGCGTTTGATCGCCTGACCGAGCGTTGAAACCGCACCCTCCGTCGGCTTGTCCTCGCCCGGTGGCGTGACCTCACCCAGGTTCACCGCGACTGTTGTCAGGGTGCCACCTCGATCGATCTTGATCGTCAGATCCGACCGACCGCTTCCGGAGATGTTGGACAGATTGATTCCGCGCCCGTCGTTCAGCGACGCGAGCAACGTGTTGCCGGAGATGCTTCGGAGCGAAGTTCCCGTGATCGTGCCGGTGGCCTGGCCGAGAATGCCCAGGCTTGCTGCCGTCGTGCCGTTCGAGTCCGCAACTTTCAACTGCGAGCCCCCGCCTGCGCCGTCGGTCAGCACGATCTTGTCATCCACAACCTTGGCAGTTACCTTCGCATTGCCGTTGTTGTTGATGGCGTCGAGCACATCGCTCATGTACGCGGCCTTCGACAGATCGATCGTCGCGCTCGTCCCCGCTGAATCCGTGATCACGATCTTGCCGCGGCTGATTCCCGCGCCGTCGTTGAGATCTGCCAGAGCCGTGTCTCCGTCCAGTCTCGACTTCGCCGAGACCAGCGAAATCGTGCCCGCCCCGACCGCAGTAGACCCCTTGTCGGCAAAGCCGCGGCTCAAGAGCTGCTGCGAACTCACAAGCCGATCCACCAGGAATGAATATGTGCCCGCCGCCGCAGTGACGCTCGCGCTGGCTCCGATGATCTTGTCGTCGCTCGAACTCGCCGCGTTGCTGTCGAACGGGTTCGCCGTCCGAAACTTCTCCACGGCCGTCCGCAGCGCCGCCAGTTTGGAATTGATCCCGAGAATCGCGGCGGTCTGACTCTGAAGTTGCGCTACCCGCTGCTGGATGATCAACTTGGGCCGGGCGTCCACCGCCAGCAATTGGCTGATGATCGAGGCGCTATCGATGCCGCTGAAAATGCCGGTTCCGCTGGTGATCGTGCCCATGCTCTTTCCGCCTTCCGTTCGAAAATCTCTTCTCTCCGGCTTCTGCTCTGAATATCGACCGATCTGGGCCTGTCTCCGACCCGCAAACCGCGGTTTACGGCCCGGTTTCGGGATCGAACCCGGCACACCGATGAGCGCAGAAACTGCCCCTCCGGGCGCACCGCCCCCGATGCCCCTCACCGCAAACCGCATTCCATTTCGTGTTGGAGGTACCTACAAGCACCGAACAAGCCCAGCCGGATGGTCGATGCTTACCGGAACTTACGATCTTGAGGTATCGTAAGACCGAAAGACCAAACTGCATGACACCGACCGCCGCCTCAAACCCGTCGACCATCCCCTCCGGACTCCGCGCCGCGATCGCGGTTTTAAGTGCGCTGATCATCGCCAGTTCGGTCGCGACAATCGGTGCATCTTTCTTCGCTGAAGGGCGTCCACCCTGGGCTCTCATGGGCTTTGAGTTGCTGACCATCATGGCCGGCGCTTTCGGCCTTGCCACCGCGCGCGGCAGATTCGCCGACGGTCCGGGCCTCGCACTCGCATGCGTCGCGGGCACGGTGCTCGCGGCATCGATCTTCGGATACCTCGGAACCACGGGTCAAATCGGTGATTGGAAATTGCACACGTGGTTGATCGCGCGCGCCACTACCGCCGCACTGGTCGGACTGCTCGCGGCATGGGTTGTACTCCGACGCACACCCGGCGCGTGGCTGCTCGCACTGCGCGGGACGGTCTACACGGCCGCCGCCATCGGCTTTGTCGGACTGCTCGCTCTGTTCGATGGCGAGATCCGACCTTCGGGCAGCACATCGAGATTCGTGTCGCACGCGGCGCTCTCGGTCGCGGCGATCGGCGCGATTCCCATCTGCATCTTGTTTGCAATCTTGACGCTGGCTCGAAACAGCGGCGCCGACGAAGCCGTCCCGAAATGGATGAGGCTGCTCGGGCAGTTGTCTTTGCCGATCGTTGCCGGATTGCTGCTTCTGGTCACGCAAGGGCACATGACCACCACGCTGACCGGCGGCGCCGAAATTGCCCGGATCTCGCTGTTGTGCGCCCTGGGAATCGTGCTGACCGGCCTCTTATGCGCGGGCGTGCACATCATCGTGCAGGCGTTCGCGTCGTGCTCCCTGCCCCAGAACGACGCACCGCTCGTCACGCCGACGCAGGGTGCCACATCGTCTTGAAGTCGATGAGCGGCTCGATCCGCCAAGGGCTGTGCGCTTCGGCTGTATCAAGCCAATCGGGCACGTTCCGCACGACCACTCGCTTGATGTTCTCCGCGGCCCCCTGCTTCAACGTCGTCGTTTCCTCGACGCTCAGATTGGCCGCGTGAATCGCATCGATATCCCGGTGCGCCGCGATCACCGGCACAAGTTCGGAACGGAACCCTGTCAGGATGTTCAGCACGCCCCCCGGCACATCGCCGGTGGCGCACGCCTCGGCGAAGACCGCAGCAGGAACCGGGTTCGCCTCGCTCGCGAGCGCCACCACCGCGTTTCCGGCGCAAAGGGCCGGAGCGACGAGCGACACAAAGGCGAGCAGCGGCGCTTCATCGGGCGCGATCGCCGCGACGACGCCGGTGGGCTCTGGTGATGTGAAATTGTAGAAAGGTCCGGCAACCGGGTTGTTACATCCAAGCACCTGCGAGTACTTGTCGGCCCAACCGGCAAAGCAAACCAGCCGATCGATCGATGCGAGCACTTCGGTTTCCGCATCGAGAGGCTTGTGCTTCGCGCGCTTGGCTTTCTTCGACGCTCCGCTTCCCACAGCCTCGATCGCCTCGATCAGCTCGCGTTTCTTTCCCTCGAGCATCTCCGCCATGCGATACAGAATCTGACCGCGCAAGTACGCCGTTGCACCCGCCCACCCGGACTGCGCCTTCCGCGCCGCTTCGACCGCTTCTCTCAAGTCCTTCCTGCTGGCGCGGCACATGTGCGCAAAGACGCTCCCTTTCCCCGATTCGATGATCATCGTCCGCCCCGATTCGGTGCGCGGAAACTTGCCGTCGATGTACAGCTTGTAGGTCTTCAGCACATCAAGACGGGCAGCAGAACGGGTCGCCATGGGTGAAACTCCGAATCGGACCTATCGGCCCGACAGATCGTACTCAAACTCCACGTCGTCCCGCATCGGAATCCCGTACGCCCCTACCGCCGGGATTTCGGGCTTCTCCCGCCGCGCATCGTCCATCGCGCCCGGATAAACCCGCACAAAGCGCCATCCGCGCCGCTGATACAGCCGCATCGCGTCCAGATTGTCGTTGCTCGTCGTCAAAACCAGCCGCGAACACCGCGCCGCTCGGGCCGCTTGCGTCACCGACGCCAGCAACGCCGAGCCCACGCCCCCGCGGCTCGAAACCGTTGCGAGTGCCACCAGCTCACACTCCGCCCCGACGCTCATTTCGGTGTGCATCGCAATGCCGACGCGCGATTCACCCCGCCACGCAACAAACCCCGGCAACACCATCGTGTCGATCCACTTCCGTCTCGAACTGATCGTCGGGCTTGCAAAGTGCGTCGTCAAAAACTCCCGCTGCCACACGCGATCCGCCTCCGTCAGCGCTCGCACCAGGGGCTGCACACATGCCTTGGTTTCATTCGCGCCACCAGCCATTGCCCATTGTTGCTCCCCCAAAACCGCAATCCCAAATCCCGCACCGATATCGGTTCACACGCCGCATTCCGCGCCGAATTCCCGCCGCGAAACTCCGCCCCCTCCGCGCCTCCGCGTTCTCTCCATTCCGCCACGCGCTATCCTCAATCCCCGCAATTTCCGGAGTGCTTCCCATGCCCAAAAAGACCATCGCCGCCATTGACGTCAAGAACAAGAAAGTCCTCATCCGCGTCGATTTCAACGTCCCCATCGAGGACGGAATCATCTCCGACGACCGGCGCATCAAGGCCGCGCTTCCCACCATCAAGTCCGTGCTCGACCGGGGTGGCAGCGCCATCCTCATGTCCCACCTCGGCCGTCCCGAGGGCAAAGGCTTCGAAGCCGAATATTCCCTCGCCCCCGTCGCCAAGCGCCTCAGCGAACTCCTGGGCAAGCCCGTCGCCTTCCCCTCGAATGACTGCGTCGATGACAAGGCCGCATCAGCCGTCAAGGCGATGAAGCCCGGCGACGTCGTCCTCCTCGACAACCTCCGCTTCCACAAGGCCGAAAAGAAGGGCGATCCGGCATTCGCCTCGAAACTCGCCGCGTACGCCGACGCCTACGTGAACGACGCCTTCGGCACCTGCCACCGGCCGGAGGCCTCCATGGTCGCCGTTCCGCAGGCGATGGGTTCAAAGCCCAAGGTCGTCGGCTTCCTCGTCGAGAAAGAAATCAAGTATCTCGACGGTGTTCTCGCCTCGCCCGCCAAGCCCTTCGTCGTGGTCCTGGGCGGCGCCAAGGTCAGCGACAAAATGCCCGCGATCGAGCGCCTCCTTCCGATGGCGAGCGCCGTCATCGTCGGCGGCGCGATGGCCTACACCTTCCTCAAGGCCAAGGGCATCAGCGTCGGCAAAAGCCGCGTCGAGGAAGACAAGCTCGGTGAAGCATTGCGCGCCATCGAGCTCGCGACCAAAACCGGTGCCGCGCTCCACCTCCCCACCGATCACATCTGCGCTACCGAGTTCAACGAGAACGCGACCGACATCAGCATCTTTTCCAACGAAGTGGGCATTGGCGCGACCTATATGGGCCTCGACATCGGCCCCAAAACCCAGGCCGCGTACGCCGACATCCTCAAGAAGGCCAAGACCGTCGTCTGGAACGGACCCATGGGCGTCTTCGAATGGCCCAAATTCGCCGGCGGCACCAAAGCCGTTGCGCTCGCCATCGTCGAGGCCACCGCAAATAACAACTGCACCAGCATCGTCGGCGGCGGCGACTCCGCCGCGGCAGTCGAGCAGTTCGATCTTGCGGACAAGTTCAGCCACGTTTCAACCGGGGGCGGCGCGTCACTCGAAATGCTCGAAGGCAAGAAGTTTGAGAGCGTCGCGGTTTTGGATGAAGCTTGAAGTATCGCGACGTCATCGCTTTGATCGAGAAAGACGGTTGGCGACTCGATCGCACCGTGGGTTCGCATTTGCAATTCAGGCATGCGACGAAACCCGGTACCGTTACGGTGTCTAGTGGCGGCAAACTGGCCCGAGACGTTCCCATCGGGACACTGAATAGCATTCTGCGGCAGGCAGGACTCCGATGAATAAAAACGTCCAATATGTTGTGGTCATCGAGCACGCGAACGATGGTTCATTCTCCGCCTACGTTCCCGACTTGCCCGGGTGCACGGCTTCAAGCGATACCGCCGAAGGAGTTCGCCTTGAGATTGCAGAAGCGATTCGTCTTCACGTCGAGTCGCTCCGAATGCACGGCGAGCCCATCCCGCCGCCTTCTGCCGAGGCAATTCGCGTCAGCGCCGCCTAGAGGCCGCGTACATCAGGTCGTGCGCGACCCGTCCGGCTCGGTTCTCGCCGACGAGCAAGTCGGCCACCTTGTCACCATCACAAGCGGCCTGATACGCGTCAGGGAAGTCCGCGCCATCCCGAACTCCGGCTCGGATGCACGACGTTGAATGTCAGCCTTCCGCCTTCACTTCAACACTGATCACATGAATCAGCGTTGAGCCAACGTTTTCCAGCGTGTGCGGCCCGAGCGCCGGCGACCACACGGCTTCACCCGCACTTCCACTCCCGCCCCTGCTCCGTCCATGGACGCGCGAATCGAAGGTGATCGCTCCCGTTTCATCCCGCCTCACAATGTCCCCCGTCGCAAGAAAGTAATGCGCCGCCGGCCATCGGTGTGTATGCAACGGCACCGTCTCACCTGGCTCAATCTTCGTCTCCAGTACCCGGACGCTCTGGTTCTCAAGCAAGATGCGATGATGCCTCCCCGCCGCCAAGACAGCATCCAGATGCTCCGGCCATTGTCGCGCATGGGTAGAACTGCTCATTCATCCGGCTCCGCAAATGTTCCTGTTCGAATCCGACCCGCCGCTCGACGCATTCAGAAGCACCCCCCGGTCCCGCGACACTCCTACTCACACGCCTTCAAACCGCAGCGGCACTCCGGTTTCGAAGCGCTCCCTCATGCCGGTACGAGTTGATGAGCAATCCGTTCGGCGTTGCTTTCGAGCTCACGAGCGCCAGTTCCCGCGGCTCCGCGTTCTCCGAAAAGAAGAGCTTTCCCCGTCCCAGCAGGAGCGGGTAGACGCACAGTACAACTTCCTCGACGAGCCCCTTCTCGAGCAACACCGACGTCAACGTCGAACTTCCCCACAGGATGAGGTCGGTCCCGTCCCCCGACTTGAGGCGGCGAACGCCCGCGAGGATGTCCGCGTCCAGCGCCTCGGCCGGACCCCATCCCAGACTCTCCGGCCTGTGCGTTGCAACATACTTCGTCGCGGCGTTGAAACCGTCCGCGAACGGCCCGCCCCTGGCCTTCGGCCAATACCCCGCCCACAGGTCGTACGTCCGCCGGCCGAGCAGCAGATCGAAATTCTTCCCCTGCGCCTCCGCGATCGCCTCCGCACCCGCGGGATGCCGGTACGGCGCCGTCCAGCCTCCATTCGCGTACTCGCTGTCCTCGTTCCGCCCGCCGGGCGCGATCACGCCGTCCAGCGAGATGTGTGCGAAGATTCTGATCTTCCTCATGTTCTGTTTCCTTTCCTGCGGCAAAGCACCTGTCCGTCACCGCCGCGCCAGTCAACACTCCGCGTCACAGAACGTTACCAAACGTGTATACCCCGCCCGGTAGACTTTCCCAATGCCCACCCCACTTCCCACCATCAAACAACTCCTCGCCGATCTCGAATCCAAAGGCAACGAAGCCCGCCGCAAACACAACACGAAGAACGGCGCGCCGAGCAATCAATTCGGCGTCAAGCACGGCGACATCCGCGCCATCGCCAAGGGCATCAAAGCCAAGCCCGACGAGAAGCACGCGCTCGCGCTCGAACTCTGGAAAACCGGCAACGTCGATGCCCAGTTCCTTGCATGTCTGCTTCTCAACCCCAAGTCGCTCTCCGCTTCGGAAATCGACACACTCACCCGCGCCACGACTTTCGCCCACGTTGCCGATTGGTTCAATTCCTACATCGTCGCGCAGCACGCGGACAAAGACACGCTGCGCAAGAAGTGGATGAAGGAGAAAGCCCCCCACCGCAACCCCTGGCCCGCCCGCGCCGGCTGGCACTTCACCGCAAGCGCCATCAACAAGGGAACGAGCCAAGACGACCCCGAAGCCCTGCTCACCCGCATCGAAAAAGAACTCGCCAAGGCCAAGCCCGAAATCCAGTGGACGATGAACAACACCCTCGCCGCCATCGGCATCAAGCACGCCAACCTCCGCAAACGCGCCGTCGCCATCGGCGAAAAAGTTGGCCTCTACAAGGACTGGCCCGTCTCCAAAGGCTGCATCATCCCGTACGTGCCGGTGTGGGTCGATGCGATGGTGAAGCGAACCAAGTGAATCCACGCCCGGCGTTTCCAGGCCGCTTCAGCGGCCTTGCCCGCTCCTAGGCCGCCGCTTCAGCGGCGGTATAGCGAGCAATCTCCCAACCTGCTTTCTGTCCTTTGTTCTTCAGCCCGTTTCAACGGGCTTACCGAACACCCGCCGCGATCGCTCACACTTCGTTCGCAATCTCTCTCCCCCAACTGGACGACGGCCTGCGGCGACGGGTGAAGCAAGCGGGTCCACGAACGCCGCGCAACCCGTTGAAAACGTCCGCCTCCAAACACTTCGCCCCAGAGGGGCGGCGGAATCGCAATCGACGTGCAGTCAGTCCAACTCTGGACGCGCCGACGCCGCTTCGACAGTCGCCGCCTTTCCAATGTCATCCATCACACCCTGTACATCGCGAAAAAGCATCGGGCTCCACACTCTCCGCAAGTTCCAGCCCTGCCCACGCAAGACCGACGTACTGAACGCATCCCATTCAATCTGATCTTGAGCAAGCGCGAAACGCGAAAAGTCGGTCAATACGCCGACAGTCACATCGTCCGCGCGAGTCGGATGATCAAGCGCGACGTCCACGCAGAAGCCATCGTTTCCCCAATGAACTGTGCATCCCACGTTGTTCCGCGCGAACGCACTTCCCAGCATCTCAGCAAGGTTCGATGGAGAACGTACTTCCCGCACGCGAGCCACAGGAGGCAACGGTGCGGAACTTCCAGGAGACTCGTCATCTTCCCATGTTGCATCGGTCGGATCCGAAGTCTTCATTCCATCGTCAGAATCCACCTTTTCTTCCTGTTCCGTATGCGCACGCTCATAAAGAGCCGCAAGTCGCTCCGCATACTGAAGATACGAAAACAGAAGCCATCCGCCCCCCGGTGTTTGTCCCGCTTCGATTGGCGGCAGCGCCCGATATACAGCCGGGGGAATCGACGTCACCAGGTGAACCTCGCACCGCGCACGCGTGACCAATACGTTGAGCCGCCGCCCACCTCCCGGCATTCCCAGCGGTCCGAAACGCCGATAGAACCTTCCGGTTGAATCGGGGCCGTACGTAGTCGAAATGATGATGTGGTCCCGTTCGTCCCCTTGCACGTTTTCAAGGTTCTTGACGAATAGCCCTTCAAAAGATCCGTGTCCGCGACGAACACGCGCATTCGCCAGCGCCGCGCCGAATCCCGCGTCATTTGCGGCTGCCTCTTCCAGCTTCTCCACGATCAGATCGCGCTGCGCAATGTTAAAGCACCCGACACCAATGCTCGGCGGATCGGCCCGACGGAGCAAGTCGCGGATCACCTTGACGACATGATTTGCCTCCGCTTCATTCGTCCGCTTTTCATACACTCCGTTGATGTTATAAAGCGTGAGCGGCGCGTATCGCGTTCGGTTCGCCGGGTGACCCGGAATCGCCTGCAGCCGCGACCCGTAAAACTGCTCATTCGAAAACTCGATCAAATCCGCATTCCGCGACCGGTAATGAACGTCGAGATAGGCCTGCTGCAAGTCGAGATTCAGAGACGCGGAAAGCAGGTCTTCTACCTCTGACTGCTGATTCTCAAACAAATCCTGGTCCGTCTCAATGTCGTCCGGATCGCTCGCGGACAACGATGTGTCTTCAAAGAACCGAGTGGGTGGCAACTGCTTCGGATCTCCAGCGATCACGACTCGCTTCGCACGCAGGAGCACCGGTAGTGCCTCCTCCAATCGACATTGGCTCGCTTCGTCGAAAACAACAATATCAAATGCGCTTTCCCGCGAAAAGATCTGCGCGACCGTTTCCGGGCTTGCCATCCATACCGGCCTCAGATCCAGCAGCGGATCACCGCCCTTGACGTTGCGGCCAAGCTCCAGAACCTGTCGCAGCCGAAGCGAATGTGTGCCCCGCGACGAAACGCGGCGACGAAGCTCCGCACCATCTCCGTTCAAACGTGAACCGGTCGTGACGAGCAGCCGACCCCTTTGCATCTTCAACCAATACGACAATATCAAATCTCTCACCAATGTGTGCTTGATGCGTTCGAGTTCCTGCCAGCGATCAAAGAGCGTCTGGATCCTTTGTGGATCGAGCGCGCCGACCATCGGCGCCTTTTCGATCCTTCGATGGACTTCTGCCGCCAAAACGCCCTGACGCAGCACCAGCATCGCGGCATCAGTTTCGACCCGTTGTCGAAGTAATTCCTTGACCGCTGCCAGCATCGATCCCGGAGTCTTCTTCAAAGCTTCCCGAATTCGAAGCACGCTCTCGAGAGTCGGAAGGTGATCCTGAAGTCGGCGAACGAAAGGCGCCGCATCCGCACCGGCGCGAAACTCCTTGACAACCGAATCAATCTTCGTCGCTTCAAGAAGCTGCGATCCCCGAAGCGCATTCTCAAAGCCGTTCAACGCCTCCGCACGTTGACTTGAGCGCCCCAGTCCCTCGAGCAGCTCCCGACCCCTTGTACCGGCGTCGGCACCGTCGTTGCAGAGGCGAACGACCAACTCAAGCAAAGGCGACAAACACTTCGTTTCCCGCGCGGTCTGCAAAGCTCCGATGACTCGTCCATGGGATTCCGCCTGCGAACAGATCGTGGCCGGATCGGGCAGTCCCGCTTGCTCCACTTCACCAAATTCAACCAGGACGGACCGCACAACCAACGAAGACCGAAGCGCGGAAAGAAACTTCTTCGCACGACCGGCTGTTTCCGGAGTAAGGGAAAGACCCAGCGGAGCGAGCACCTTCCGTGCCGCGGCCCGCCGCATGAAGTGTACCGGCGCGTGCCATGCGCTTGCCGTGGCCAGATACTCCTCAAGCGCAGCGATCGAGGTTGCCAACTGCGCCGGATTCGGCGTCGAACCGACCATCAACTTCAGTTCTCGATCAGGAACGGCTTCCTTGATGGAACGAAGATGAGCAGCAATCTCTTCAAGAGTTCGGGCTGCTGCGGCGATCGCGCCGCCGTCGCGTGAGGCCCACAATCGACGGACGCGCGGATCGGGGTCTGCTAACACCGCTTCCAGCATTTGTACCAGCCGCTGACGGTGAAGTTGCTGATCAGAAAGCGTGACCGAGTCCATGAAAGGCGGAATACTTACGTGCTTTAAATCATCGCTCGCCGAGGCCGCCGCCATGATTGCGGCACACCTGCTGCGGATTGTGTCCATCGGCGTTGCCAAAAAGCCCTGAAGTGTCAGACCCGCAAACTCCGCCCACGGATTGCCGGAATACGAGCTGCTTTCCGCGTGACGCAAGAGCGCGCGCAAGTCAATCGTGCATTGGTCCAGTTCGCGCAGAGTCGAGTTTCCGAACAACTCGGGCCGCAGCGTCGACATCGCAAATGAACTCTGCGAACAAGCGAGTGTCGCCTCCAGCCATCGTCCGATCATTGTGTGCAGGGAATCGTCGCCATCGCCGGTTGCCTCCATCAGGGCTTTTCGCAATTGTTCAAGCTCCTCATGGATCTTCGATATTTCCGCATCGGCGTCGACTAGTTGATACGCATTCGCCTGCGGCACCTGAGCATCGGCCAGGCCCTCGATCTGTTCTCGAACTGACCGATACAGCTCACGCTGATCTCTCTGGGCATCGTGCACCACCGCGCACAGGCTCCCAAGCCCGAGATGCTCGAGACGATTCGCGACAACATCGAGCGCAGTTCGTTTATCGCACACAAACAAGACTCGCTCGCCACGTGCGAGGTGATCGGCGATGATGTTTGTAATGGTCTGGCTCTTACCTGTGCCCGGAGGCCCGTGCACCACGAGCGCATCGGCCTGGCGAGCAAGAGAAACCGCCCTCGCTTGACACGGGTCCGCGTGCGTCACCAGCCGCCGCTTTTCCGGCGGAAGCACATCGCGAACACATTCTTCAGTTCGGAATTGAACGTCGCCCGCGCCCGCCCGCGGCAGAGCGCTCAAAAACCGGCCGATCGGCCCCTCTTGCGGAACTTCATCGATCATCGCCTTCGTGTCGCGCAGTAGTCCCTGTTTCGAGGTCGGAAAAAGCCCAAGCACCGCGCTCGGCAAGATCGCCGGTGATTCTGCATCATCATCTTTGCGAATCGCAACAACCGGATAGGAGACCGTGTCGGTTGTGGAGAGAAACTCCGGCAGCGGCAAATCGAGCGATCCCGCGACGTACTCACAAATCGAACGAATCTCTCGCATCGGGTCCTTACCATTTTCGTCCGCGAAGAACTCCGCAGGCTGCTTGCCCGTCTGACGCTCGATCCACGCCAACAGACTCTCATTCGGTATGACGCGATCTATCTCATCTTCTTTGCAGGTGATATCAATCCCCGCCCCCGCATTCGTGCGCACCACCAGGTCCACGGGAATAAAGGCGATAGGAGCGAGAACGCGGCGCCCGCCGGATCTGCCGCCCGCGCTTTCCCCGCCCGGAATACTCAGGATCGGATAGCCGACATAGAGCACATGCGCACCCGTGTCCTGTTGATACGTGCGCGACTCTTCAACCAAAATTCGGAGCTTGCTCAGAAGCGCTTGCTGTTCCGTGTGCTGTCTTCGCCGGTCCTGGACCTCTTGGGCTTCTTCTTCAAGCGGCGGCCCTCCCTCAGACTCGGCCGCCTTCGCGCGAGACGCCCGCTGCGGCGGAGCTGGCACCATGGCCTTGACTCGCGCCGTCGCTCGGTCAGAAAGCAGCTCAGCCAAAATCTGGTTCGGCGTCAGATCGCGAAGGCGAGCAAGGTTTGCAAAGTCGAACCGTTGCCGGCTGGCATGCGGCCGACAGTTCAAGGCAGGACCGTTTGTGATCGCCACAAAGAGGCGATCGAGCATTGCGGACAAGATGCGGCTTGATATTCCCGGAGTTGACATGACGACACCAGAATACCGTCCAGCAATTGCATCGATGTTCACAGACATTACAAAACTCGTCCGCGCCACGGAGATGATTGCTTTTTGATCAAATCAGCAGGCGGCGATCGAGAATTTGATACCCGCGCACCGATTTGGTCCGGCAAACCATCTCTCTTCGCTTCCGATACTTGGGGTTCAGACCCGCGGGCCGACTCCACCGCATTCAGTTGCGCTCCCTGTTTGCTGCATTGCCAAATTGCGCCTCCACCGCCAATGCAGGTCCAGTTGCTGCGGTGAGCGCTCCCGATACGGCACACGAAAATTCGTTCAAAATCCGAACTATGCACTTGCGTTTACCACACAAACACCGTACAATACCTCCGTGACCCCCACCCTCCACCCCCAACTCCTCTCCGCATTCCTCGACGGCAAGTCCTGCGCCACCATCGCCAAAACTTTCTCCCTCTCCGTCGAAGAAGTCCTCGCTTGGTTCGAGTCCGACCTCACCCAATCCACCCTCCGCCGCATCGAATCCCTCCAACTCCAGCAGGCCCGCATCGTCTCCTTCTCCGTCCTTCCCGCGGCAACCGGCTCCCTCTCCCGCACCAGCGCCACAGCCCCCGACCCCGTCCTCCAGACCCGCGCCGCTTCCAATCTCCTCCGCCTCGGCCTGCGCTTTTCTCAGTCGCACCGAGACACTTCCGAAACCCCCGCCCCGAGGGAGGGTGCAGGGGGTGGGCCGCCATCACTCACCACCGGAGCAGCGGATACCCATGGGCCCACTCGTACAGCGCGCGCGCCTCACCGCGAGATCGCCTCTCAATCTTCGCCTCCACCTCGCGCGCACAAGTCCGCAATCGCCGCTCCGTCACAAACCCCGCCGACCGAGACGCTGACCCCCGCCACGCTGCTCAGCCGGCGCGAGTCGCTTGTCGGCGCGCTCCAGAATCTCGCCGGCGTGCCCGCCTCATTCCACTCAATGGCTTCGCATCACTCCGCGCAGCCCGCTCGCCATACACCCATCCCACTCGCCCAAGATCCGTCCACACAAGACCGCCCTCCCGGGCATCCGCGCGATCGGCCGCACGCCGCATCCTCGCGAAACTCAACGTCGCAATTCCAAGTATCATCCGCCGCGTGAACTGCATTGAGTGCGGCTACAACCTCGACGGAATCCCGTCAACCCCATACTGCCCCGAGTGCGGCGCCGGACGCAACGCCGCGGCAATTCTCGAGGCCAGACAAAAACGCGATTCCCTCGCGGAATTCGCCCTGTGGGGCAGCGTCGCGCTCGGCGTCGTCGCCACGTTCTCGGCATTCCACTCGCCCCTCGCGCCCTGGCTCATTCTCTTTTCGGGCGTCGCCGCCAATCTGGTTCTCGCCGTCCTCATCGAGCGCACCGGCCGAATCGCGCGCGAACACAGCAGCGCCATCTTCCGCTTCGTCCGCTCCGCCGGAGTCTGCTTGTTCCGCATCGCCGCCATGTGGTTCGTCTGCGGCATGACCGGCGCGTTATTCCAGATCGCGTGGGAATTCTTCCACTCGTACTAGTCACGCCCTTCCGAACAACCGCTCCAGTTCCCGAATCGTCAGCCGCACCGTCGTCGGCCTCCCGTGCGGGCAGTTGCTCGACCGCTCCACCGCTTCGCGCAGCCGCAGCAATTCATCCAGTTCCAGATCCGAAAGGTGATCCCCCGCCTTGACCGCCGCCTTGCACGCCATCATGTCCAGCACATCGCGCAGCAGCCGCTCGTCACGCGAGCCCGCCGCCGCGGCAACCTGCGCCGGTCCGTCCGCTTCCTCATTCTCATCCGTCAGCGAGAACAAGTCCGCCATGAACTCGATCGGATCCACATTTCGCGAGAACAGAAAACTCGGAAACGCCCGCACCGCGATGCTCCGAGGCCCCGCCGCCTCAGCCTCAACCCCGATCCGCTCCAGCAAGGGCTTCATCTCTTCGAGCCGCCCCAATTGGTCTGCCGTCGCATCAATCAGCGCCGGCGTCAGCAGAGCCTGCGATTCCAGGTTGCCCCGTCCCACCCGCGCCAGGAGCGCCTCGAACATCACCCGCTCGTGCAACGCATGCTGATCGACGATCACAACCCCCTGCTCATCCTGCGTCACAACGTACGAGTTGTGCACTTGCAGAATGCGATCCACGCGCTTGGGCGAATACACCTCGCCCTCACCGCTCGCGGCAAGGGCCGATGCACCGCCCGCTTGGCCGTCGCCTTGATCCGCGCTCAATTGTCCATCTTCATTCGCCACGCCCTGCGGCACCGTCTCATTCGTTCTGCTTGCACTTCCGCGAAGCGGAAACGTCAGTTGATCCGTGCCCGGAGTGAACCGCCGCAGATACTCAACAAACGCTTCGGTCTGCGCCGGCCCATTCGTCTGCAAGGGCTGCTGAAATGGCGAAGGCATGATCGCCGTCGGGTGGGTGGGGTGTTTGACCTCGAACGAAGACTGCGCACCCGCCCCACCACTTGCATTTCCGCTGCCGCCGAAAAACGTCGGCGTCAAATCCGCCGCCTTCAACGCCCGCGAAATCGCGTGATACACCACCGAGTGCACCAAACTCGAATCGCGGAAGCGCACCTCGGCCTTGGTCGGATGCACGTTCACATCCACCGCTTCCGGCGACATCTCCAGCATCAGAACCGCTGTGGGATACCGCGAAGGCTCGATCAGCCCGCGATACGCCTGCATGATCGCGTGCTGCACTGTCCGATCGCGCACCGCGCGGCCGTTCACAAACACGTGCTGGCTCTTGTTCGTCGCACGTGCGATCGCCGGTGTCCCCACAAGCCCCCACAGCGAAACCCCGCGCGAATCGTGCTGATCCGACTCAACAACCAGCATCTCCGGCTCGAGTTCACTGCCGAGCAGCGCCAGCGCCCGCTCCTGCGCCGTCTGATTCGGAGGCAGATCGAACTGCGTCTTTCCATCCGTGCGAAAGACAAAGCCGATCAGCGGATGCGCCAGCGCGATCGCCGTGATCGTGTCCGCGCAGCGACCCTGCTCCGTCGCGATCGTCTTCAGAAACTTCCGCCGCGCCGGCGTGTTGAAGAACAGATTCCGCACGCTCAGCGTCGTGCCCACCGGCGACGATGCGGGTGCGATCGCCTCGCGCAACTCGCCTTCGCTCTTGAGTTCAAAGGCTTCGTTCGACTCCGGTGTGCGCGAGCGGAGCGCCAGCCGCGAGACCGACGCGATCGAAGCCAGCGCCTCCCCCCGAAACCCGAGCGTCGCGATCCGATCCAGGTCTTCGAGCGTCCCCACTTTGCTCGTCGCATGGGGCGCGAGAGCCAGAGGCAGATCGTCTTTCGCGATCCCGCCCCCGTTGTCCGAAACCCGCACCAGTTCCACCCCGCCCTGCTCGAGTTCGACCTCAATGCGCGTCGCCCCCGCATCGATCGAGTTTTCAACCAATTCCTTGACCACGCTCGCGGGACGCTCAACAACCTCGCCGGCCGCGATCTGGCTCGCAACCAGCGGCGAGAGTGTTCGGATCCGACCTGGCGACGAGGCGACGCTCACGACCGATGGTATCAGTCGAAGAGAACGCGGAGTGGCGGAGCGAGCGGAGGTTCGCAGAGGGACAATCAAGTTTGGAACGCACCCGACAGACGCGTTTCCTTGGAGGCGCCTTGTCCACAGGCGCTCGGTTTAATCTCACTTCCCGGCTCGCCGCCCATTCTCTTCTCCGCGGCACTCCGCCCACTCCGCTTCTCCGCGTTCTCTCCCGTCTTTCAGTTGCTTCGATTACTCTTCTGCCATGACCATCTTCTCCAAAATCATCAAAGGCGAAATCCCCTCGCACAAGGTCTACGAGGACGACAAGGTCTTCGCCTTCCTCGACATCGGTCCGCTCAGCACCGGCCACACGCTGGTCATTCCCAAGGAAGCCGTCTCAACGCTCGATCAACTCAGCGACGAATCCGCCGCCGCGATCGGTCGCGTACTGCCCCGCCTCTGCCGCGCCGTCATGAAGGCGACCGGTGCACGCGACTTCAACGTCCTCCAGAACAACGGCGCGAGCGCGCACCAGGTCGTCATGCACGTGCACTTCCACATCATCCCGAAGTTCGAAAACGAAGGACTCGGAATCGGCTGGAAGAGCAAATCATTCGATCACGGCGCCGGCGCGGACCTCGCCAAGAAGATCGCGGCCGCGATCGTCGGCTAGGCTTATTCATCGTGCACGAGCGCCGTCGTCAGCGACGGCAACTGCACGATCCCTTCCTTGGTCTCGATCTCGATGTGGCTGGTGGGCTGGATCGACCGCACCAGGCCCTCGTACCGGCGGCCCGCCTGGATCATCGTTCGCCGCGACCCGACCAGGATGTCGAGCGCGGACCACTTCGCGCTGACGATCTCCGGCGGCGTCTGCATCGCGCGGTGAAACTCTCCCAGCAACCGCAGCAGCACATCCAGCCGCGTCTCCGACGATCCCAACTGACGCAGCGAAACGGCGCGCCGCGAAAGCGCGCCGGGAAAATCGTCTTCATCGTGCAGCACATTGATGCCAAACCCGATCAGTGTCAGTTTGCCGACAGTCTCGACCAGCACCCCCGCCACCTTGCGCTGCGCCCCATCCCGCTCAACCACGTCGTTCGGCCACCGAAGCCCGAGCAGGCCGGCCTTCGGCAGCGATGGAGCACAAGCTCCATGCGCCGCCAATCCCGCGGCAAGCGAAAGCCGGGGAGGAGAAAGCTGCGAATCCGTCAACGCGATGGTCGCCGCGACGCCAAGGCCATGCGATGCCAACGGCGACTCGCGCGGATCAGAAGAAGTGCCCTGAATCCAAACTCTCCCCAGTCGTCCGCGCCCCGCTGTCTGGTGGTCGGCCACAACAAGCGTCCCGCCCGGCTGTGCCGCGGCACGCGCCGCCTCCTGCGTGGAACCCGTCTCCCGCACGACCATGACCCGCTGGATGAACGTGATCTGGCGCGACCGAAGAAAGGCTTCGATGGCATCCTGCCAGGATTCGAGCGGGGGCTCCTTCATTGCGGGTCAAGAATGCATAACGGATCACCGAAAGTCAAGGGCGATATCGACGATTGGCGCACTGTGTGTAATGGCGCCGACGCTGATGCGGTCTACGCCGGTGCGGGCCACCGCCGCGATGGTGCGACGGTTGATGCCGCCCGAGGCTTCGAGTTCGACCGAGGGTGCCAGAGCGTTGCGAATCATGACCGCCTTGCGGAGCAGAGACGGTCGCATGTTGTCGAGAAGCACGATATCGACAGGGCGCGACCGGTGACGGGCGATCAGCACCTCTCCGAGTTGATCGAGCGAATCAACCTCGATTTCAACGAAGCGCGGCGCGGGCCGAAGGGTGCTGGCCTTGGCGAGAGCCCGCTCGGTCCATTGCTTGAGTTCCCACAAGGGAACATGCGCGATGTGATTGTCCTTGATCAAGACTGCATCGTGCAGACCGATGCGATGGCAATACCCGCCGCCGCAGCGAACGGCGTATTTCTCGAGCACGCGAAGCCCCGGCGTGGTCTTGCGAGTATCAAACAGGTGCGCGTTCACCGGACCCTTGGAACGCATCACCCGCTCGTACGTCCGCGTGAGCGTCGCAACGCCGCTGAGCCTCGAGACCAGATTGAGCAGCGTCCGCTCGAACGCGAGAATCTCCCGCGCCGGACCTTCGATTGTTCCGAGCGATTGAGACGGTTTGAAAGCCGATCCGTCGCCAACACCCCGGGCAGGACGGAACGCGATCCGCTTCGAAAACGCGGGCGCAAGGAACGGAATGCAGGCCAGACCGGCAGCCACTCCGCTCTGTCGCGCCCTGATCTCCGCGCGAGCTTTCTGCGCCGAAGCCGTAGCGACCAGGCTGGTCAGGTCCCCAGGTTTGCCACCTTTGCCGAGGTCTTCATCCCGCGCCGCGGCCGCGACCCGGCGAGTCACCTCGGGCGCGCCCAGTGCGCGAAACAGTGCGGGAAGCGAGAGCGTGTTGAAGTCGGTCATAAAGGAGTGTCAGCGTACGCGTCGGCAGGCTTCGGGGCTAAACTCTCCGTTCGGCAAGGAGCGATTTCAATGGGTCTACTCAGCGGCAAGGTCGGTCTGATCGTCGGCGTGGCAAACGAGCGTTCGTACGCGTGGCATATCGCCAAGAGCCTGACCGAACACGGGGCAACTTGTGCATTTACCCACCTCCCCGGCGAGAAGAATGAACGCCGCACCAGGCGCGCCCTGGAAGCCCTGAACCTGCAGGATTCGTGGTGCTTCCCGCTCGAGGCATCGAGCGATGAGCAGATCGACGCCGCGTTCAATGCGTATGGCGAGAAGTTCGACAAGATGAACTTCCTCATCCACTCGATCGCGTTCGCCGACCGGGAATACCTCCAGCACGGCAAGTTCATCACCACCCCGCGGGCGGCGTACCTCTCCGCGATCGATATCTCCGCCTACACCCTGCTGGGAATGGCGCGTCGCGCTCATCCCATGATGCAGCGATCGGGCGGCGGTTCGATTCTTTGCATGAGCTATTACGGCGCGGAAAAAGTCGTCCCCGGCTACAACGTCATGGGCGTCGCCAAATCCGCGCTCGAATCGACGGCTCGCTACCTCGCTGCGGAACTCGGCGCCGACAAAATCCGCGTCAACAGCATCTCGGGCGGCTTCCTCCGCACCCTCGCGAGCAGCGCCGTCGCCGGCACCGACTCGATCGCCGAACACAACGCCGAGCGCTCGCCCCTCCGCCGCAACGTCGAGGGCGCGGACGTCGGCAACACCGCCACCTTCCTCGTCAGCGACCTGTCCGCCGGGATCACCGGGGAAACGATCTACGTCGACTGCGGCGTCAATACCATCGGGGTGTGAAGCCGCGCGGAAGGGCTGGAGCAGGGCGTCCGGAAATGGTTGCCGCCTGACCGCATGATTGCCGTTTTCAAACGCCTTCTGGCGCTTGCCGGCACTATTTTGATGCCGGAGAGCCCGACCATTCCGATGTTGAAGTCGTGAGCACCGTGCCCTCTGCCATTGCGTCAGCGATCGCCAATATCCAGCAAACGGACAAGGTGACGCCCCGCACCAAGCCGGAGCCGCCGAAGAAGGGGCGCGAGATTCGGCGCGAGGCGATTGATCGGCTGGATTTGGTCGATGCCGCGGAAGCGGTGGATGCTGTCAAGGGGCTCGCGGCGAACGACAAGGAAGACGCTCGCGAGGACCATCAGGAACACGATGGGCCGCAGAAATCCAAAGCGCGGCCTCGCCTCGATATCGAGGGCTAGAACGCACAATCTCAACCCCGGAAGAACTGGGCGATGGCGTGGATTGTGGACTGGCGGCCGATGGTCGCGATCGACTCCGTGAGCGGGATGTTCTTGGGGCAGACCTTGACGCAGTTCTGGGCGTTGCCGCAGTCGTTGATGCCGCCCTCACCCATCAGCGCGTCGAGACGTTCACCCTTGAGTTCCTTCCCGATCGGATGCTCGTTAAAGAGCCTCGCCTGGCTGATTGCGTGGGCACCGATGAAACTCGTGTCCCATCTGGCTTTGTCTTCTTCCAAGGTGAACTGCGGGCAGGCTTCGAGGCAGCAGCCGCAGGACATGCACGTGGAGAGAACATAGTGCGTCGCCTGCGATGCCGGGGTTTCTTTCGGGCCGGAACCGAGGTGGTACGTTCCGTCGATCGGGACCCAAGCCTTGACACGGGCGAGATTGTGGAAGAGGCGCGAGCGGTCGACCCAAAGATCGCGCACGACCGGGAACTTGCTCATCGGTTCGAGCGTGATGACATCGCCTTCGTTCGGGGCGTATTCATCGATCAGGCACGAGCACGACTGACGCACCTTGCCGTTGATGACCATGGTGCAGGCGCCGCAGACTTCTTCGAGACAGCCGGAATCCCAGACCACCGGCGTGACCGACTTGCCATCGGTGGTGATGGGATTGGCGGCGATCTGCTGGAGGCAGGAGATGATGTTGGCGTTCTTTGGCACTTCGACTTTGAAATCTTCCCAGTGCGAGGGCTTGCCGGGTCCCTCGCTGCGTTTAATGCGGAAGATGACAGAGCGGCCGGGAGTCGCGGCGCGGCGGCGGGCTGTGTGGTGGTCTGAAGTTGCGGTGGCGGTGCTCATAATTTGATTCAGGAACCGGCCGCGGCAAGCGCGGGTTCGGACTTGGCTTTGGGGCTGGAGTCTTTCTTACCGTACGTTCGTGCGGTCGCGAGGATGAGTGATTCGTCGATCGGAACGAACTCGACGCTCGCGCTTCCTTCGCTGTGGCGGGCGAGGGTGGTCTTCATGAAGTTGGCGTCGTCGCGCTGGGTGTAGTCGCTTCGGTAGTGCGCGCCACGGCTCTCTTTGCGGTGGAGCGCGCCGAGCGCGATCGCTTCGGCGAGCGCGAGCATGTCGCCGATGGAACGGGCGTAGCCAAAGGACTGGTTTGACCACGAAGAACTGTCCGAAAGTTTGAGTTTGCTGTAGCGGTCTTTGAGTTCGGCGAGTTTGGCGAGGCACTGCTTCAGACGCGGCTCGGTGCGCACAACGGTGCAGGCAGCGGTCATCTCGTCGCCGAGTTCCTTGCCGATGTGGTACGGGTTCGTTGAAGCATCGGTGCTTCCGGGCTTTGCGCCGTCGAGCAGATGCTTCATCTTGGCCGTTTCCTGATTCACGGCGGCGTCGAATGCGCCGGAAGCAAGACCGGAAGCCGGGTTCCTGCCGGGGGCTTCGTTCTTGATGAAGTTGAGGACCGAGACGCCGCAGAAAAGGCCGTCGAAGATGCACGAAAGCAACGCATTGGCGCCGAGGCGGTTGGCACCGTGGTAGGCGAAGTTCACTTCGCCGAACGCGTACAGGCCGGGGATGTTGGTCATCGAATTGTTGATCGCGCCGAGTTGCATTCCCTGGCCGACCTTGGCTTCGATCGGGGCGGGGCTGCCGCTTTTGTGCTTCGCGAGCGGGGTCTGCGGGCTATATGAGCCCTTGGTGTAGGTCGTCCACAGACCGCCCATGGAGTAATGGACGGCGGGGAAGATCCTCATGGGTGTGAAGCGCGGGTCTTCGCCGACGAACTTCTCGTAGATTTCGAGGATGCCGCCGAGTTTGCGGGTGAGGTAGTCGGGGTCCTTGTGTGTGAGGTCGAGATAGACCTGATTCTCACCCGCGACGCCCATTCCCTGATTGACGCAGATGTCGAATATCTCGCGTGTGGCGATATCACGGGGGACGATGTTGCCGTACGCGGGATACTTCTCTTCGAGGAAATAGAAACGCTCGTTCTCGGGGATGTCTTTCGGCGCTCTGGCGTCTCTGGGTTTGCGCGGCACCCAGACGCGGCCTCCTTCGCCTCGCGCACTCTCGCTCATGAGGCGGAGTTTGTCGGCGCCGGGAATCGCGGTCGGATGGACCTGGATCATCTCGGGGTTGCCGTACCAGACGCC
>JAHBXG010000038.1 GCA_019636565.1 Phycisphaeraceae bacterium | reverse complement strand
GACGAAACAGCTTTGGTCGCGTTCAAGACTTTCCATTTCTGGGAGTTTCAGAATGACGGCATCGACGCGTTTGAACGTCAAACGCGCCAGAATCGAACGAATCGCGACCAATTCGTTCCCCTGGTGGCAGACTCGTGGAGTCAAGATCCGTACCTCGTCGAGAAACTATCCGAGTTTTTGACTGACACTTCGCCTGCCATGCGGGTCGCGGCTTGCAAATCCGTCGAAACGCTCGCGCGTCGGCGGTGTTTTGTGACTCGGTCCGTGCATCCTGAGAACGCGATCGTCGAGTTGGTGAGCAAACTTCGAAGCGATCCCGATTCCGACGTACGAGCAGCAGCGGAAACCGCATGGCGAGCTCTACCAAATGCAATAACGCCTTGAGGAATTCAGGCCAGAAGCCGCTTCCGCAAGACGCTGAGTAACGTCTCCGGCTCCAGATACTTTTCGGGAGGTCGGAAGTAGACCTCCGCGAGTTCATCGCTGACGGCGATGCCGCCGCCGAGAGCCTTCGCGCCGTTCTTGGCGGGCAGCACCGTCACGCTGACCTGCAATGCCTTCCCCGCTTTCGCAAGATCAGGCGGCGTGCGCGAGAGGCGATCAGCAAGTTCCTTTGCCAGCGTGGCCTTGAAAATCACATCTTTCTCCCGCACGCTGATCGAGCGAACACCCAATGCAACGGCCGCGACTCGAAGCTCCGCCAGAAACAAGAGCCGGTGCACCTGCTTGGGCGGCTCGCCGTACGCGCTCGTGAGATCCGCCTTCGCCTGCTCGAGCTGCGCACGGTTGGAAGCGGTCGCGATGCGTCTGTACGCCTCAAGCCGCCTTTGGTCGCTCGGAATGTACGGCTTGGGGATGCTTGCTGACAGCCCGATCTCGATCGAAACCGTGCTTGGCTTCTCGGGCGGCTTCTCGTTCTTCAGTTCGTGGACAGCGTCCTCCAGCAGGCGGCAGTACATGTCGTAACCGACGGCCGCGATGTGGCCGGATTGCTCGGCGCCGAGGATGTTTCCGGCACCCCGGATCTCGAGGTCGCGCATCGCGATCTTGAACCCGGCGCCCAGCATTGAATACTGCTCGATTGCGCGGAGGCGCTTGCGGGCGATGTCGTTCACGCTGCGCTCGGGGGGAAGCAGCAGATAGCAGTATCCCCGGTTTTTCGAGCGCCCGACGCGTCCACGGAGTTGATGGAGTTCGGCAAGGCCGAAGCGGTCGGCGTCGTTGATCACCATCGTGTTGGCGGTCGGGATATCGATTCCCGATTCGATAATCGTCGTGCTGACCAGAATGTCCGCCCCACCGTCCTTGCTCGGGCCACGCATGAACTTCAGCATCACCTGTTCGAGTTCGTGCGGGGGCATCTGGCCGTGGCCGATCAGGATCTTGGCGTCGGGCGCCATCCGCTGCACGTCGTCCGCAACGCTCTTGATGTCGTGCACGCGGTTGTGAACAAAGAATATCTGCCCATCGCGGCTCAATTCGCGTGAGATCGCCTGCTGAATCCGGCGCTCGTTGTACGGGATGACTTCCGTCACGATCGCACGCCGGTCCAGCGGGGGCGTCGTGAGCGAGGAAATGTCACGGATCCCGAGCATCGCCATGTGGAGCGTGCGCGGTATCGGTGTCGCGCTCAGCGTCAATACGTCCACGGTCAGCCGCAGCCGGAGCAGACTTTCCTTGTGCTCGACTCCGAATCGCTGCTCTTCATCGATGACCACCAGGCCAAGATCCGCGAACACGACATCCTTGCTCAGAATCCGATGGGTGCCGATGATGACATCGACCTGCCCCTTCCTGACCCTCTCCAGAATCTCCTTCGCTTCCGCATCCGTCTTGAAGCGGCTCAGACTTTCGACCTTGAAGGGATAGCCCGCAAACCGCTGGCGGAACGTGCGTTCGTGCTGCTCGGCGAGCACCGTCGTTGGCACAAGCACCGCCGCCTGCTTGCCGAATTCCACCGCCTTGAACGCGGCACGGATCGCCAGTTCAGTCTTGCCGAAGCCCACGTCGCCGCAGATCAACCGATCCATCGGTCGCTGCGTGCCCATGTCCTGCTTGATCAGTTTCAACGCGCTGAGCTGATCTTCCGTTTCCTCGTATGGGAATTCTTCTTCGAACTCGTTCTGCCAGGCAGTGTCGGCCGGATAGGCCACGCCTGGCATGGCCTCCCGCGCGGCACGAACCCGCATCATCTCTGCCGCGAGGTCCTTCACGCTCTCGCTCGTGCGTTCCTTCTGCCCCTTCCAGCGCTGCCCGCCCAGCGTGCTGAGCGTGGGCTTGCCCCCGAAGCCGCCGACATACTTCTGCACCAGGTCGATCTGCGTTGCCGGGACATGAAGTTTGGCGTTGCCCGCGAATTCAAGGGTCAGGAACTCTTCGAGTTCGGGCTCCTTGATCTTGCGGCCTTCCATGTTCGCCAAGGCCGTATCGCTGCGTTTCACGATGTCGCGCGGGCGCTGCTGCGTCAGAGCCAGAAACTTTGCGATTCCGTGGTCCTGATGAACGACGTAGTCGCCCGGCTGAAAATCGAGGAAAGTGTCGATCGCACGACCGGTGCGCAGGCGTGCCGCCTTGCGTCGCACCGTGAAACGATTCAGCAGTTCGTGATACGGCACGAACGCCGCGGGCGTCGCTTCTCCCCAGATGAACCCACGATGGAGATACTCAACGCTCGAAACAATCGGGGTGGCGGGCTTTTTTTCCGCCGACGCGAGCAGCTCTTTGAACCGCTGCTCTTCCCCGTCATTCTGGCAAAAAACCCGCACGCGGCAGTCCATCGGCGGGACCGTCATCGCGATCAGTTCGTTCACCGCGCCGGTAGACTCCCGATCAAATGCATCGAGCGTACGAACCGGCAGATCGATCCGCACGTCAGCCGCGCCCGCGCCAGCGGAAAACTGGTTGATCTCCGCGATCGCGTGGAATCGGGATTCCAGCACCTTGAGAACCGCCGGAGGGCCGAAGAATCCCTTGGAGTCGCTGAGCCGCTCGTAATAGCCCCGCGCCTGCTCAACCACTTCCATCGTCTCGTGCAGAAGGGCAATCGCCTCGCGCGGAATCAACTGAAGGAAGTTGAGCGAATCGTCGCCGGGGAGCGCGAGCCTGATGTCCGCCGCGACCAGGTGGATCGAGTCGATCGTGCGATCCGCCCCCATCGTGCCCAGGTCGATCTCGTTCAGGCGATCGATCTGATCGCCGAAGAAATCCAGGCGCACCGGGCTCGCGGAATCGCCCGCAGGAAAAATGTCGATGATGCCGCCCCGAACCGCGAAGTCCCCCGCTTCTTCGATCGCTTCCACACGCGAATAGCCCGCGCTATCGAGCCATGTCGCGAGCGAGCGGGGCGAAATCTGGTCATCCTTCCGCAACAGGCGAGAAACCGCCGCGAGCCGTTCCGGCGGATGCACACCCTGCATCAGCGCCTGGATCGGCAGCACGATGACCGCGGGAGTTCCCGCATCGACCGTTCCGATCTCTCTCACAACCGCCAATCGTTCCGCGAGCGCGTCGGGTATCGCTGCCCCATCCGTTGGCAGCGATTCGAGCGCGGGCAGCCGGATTGCCCGGGCTCCAAGCGATCGCAATTCATCCAGCGATTCGTCCGCGTCGTCGATGTGCGCGCACACCAGCACGATCGGCCGGGACAACTCCGCGGCAAGCACCGCAGCGAGCAGCGTCGTGGACGAACCGCTCGAACCGGCCGCGACAACCCGCCGTCCTTCCGAAAGAGCCTGCGCCAGTCGCTTCGTCGCCGGATCAGTCGCGATGGGGGCAAGCACCGCTCGGGAGCTCGTTCTTTCGATTCGACTTGCCTCGCTCTTCGGCGACAAAGCCTCGGCTCCGAGCGCGCAGGCGCGAGCCGCCCAAGCGAAACAATCGCCCGGCCGGTCGGACACTGGCTGCTGTGTACATGCTACCCGCCCGCCGCCGACGACAAATACTTATTCAACCACCACCAGCGGCCGAACCCTTTCGACAAGTTTCGGCCCGATGCCCCGAACCCGGTCGAGATCCTGAATCTTCCGGTATCGCCCGTTCTTGGTGCGATCCTCGACGATCTTGGCGGCGAGGCTGGGCCCGATGCCGGGGAGCCTTTCCAACTCTTCGACGGTCGCGGTATTGATATTGATTGGACCTTCCGGCGCAGCGGGTCTCGCAGGCTTGGTTTCGACCGGAACAGCGGCTTCGGGCACCGTCGTCTCCCGAGGCGGCAATTCCGTCACGATCGGCCGCGGACTCGGAGCGATTTCCGATTTCGTATTGGGTGGGCTTTGCCGAGTTACCTCGGGCACCGTTGAATCGATCGTGGGAGCGGGTGCAACCGCCGGAGCAGGTGCGGGGATCCGGCGCGCTGAAACCGACCATGCCGCACCGACCGTCGCGGCACCAATGACCAGACCGGCGCCAATCCAACGGACCGGGCCGTAGGTCCAATCTTCAATGACATCCGTCGGCTTTCCCGCCATGGTGCGGAGAATAGCGAGTTCAAGCCCCGCCCTACATCGCTGGCGCCTTGCCTTCTCGGAGCGTTTGCAGAAGTTGGGCAAAGCGAGTGCCCGAGGCCTTGGGTGCTCCGGCCGCGTTCAGCAGGCCGCCGAAGGCCATCTCCGGAGGGCGTGCCCCGGGGGCGGAATCCGCCAAATCCTGCCAGCAAATGCTCTGGACGCTCGGCTTTGAAACGAGGATCGACACCACATCGGCAAGCCACTCGGCCTGCGAAGATTCGGTCCAAGGACCTCGCCAGCGGCCCGCGGCGTGTTCCCGTGCGGGAATGACCACCTGATCGTCATCGTCCGCAGGCGCTTTGGACGCCCCTGTCGAAGTGGTAATGGGCGCGCTCGGGGCACCAACCGCCGTGATGTGAAGGGGCCTCTCCATCGCGGCGTATCGATCGATCAGCGCCGAAATCATCATCAGGTCCCGCGTGGAGTGACCCGATATCGGCGCACCCAGTTGCAGGCGAAGCCCAAGACCATCCACTCCCAGACCAAGATTCAGAACGCTTTCCGCGTAGAACGTCGGCGGCAGGCTTTTGCGATCTTGCGCGAAGTACTCGCCCCAGGGCTCTTGAACCTCGACGATGATCTTGCCTTGCGGATGGATCTTCTTGGTGAGCAAAATGCACACCTTCGTGAGATCCATGATCTGCTCGTAACTGAGTTTCACGTTGGAATTGACATGGAAACCGGAGCACACCGTCCATCGAGTGACGGTGCGCCGGTAGCGTGTCACAACCTGCGTGATGTGCTCCACCATCATGTCGCGGAGCGTTTCGTAATCGTTTTCCCAGATGTAGATCCACTCGGGAAGGCAGGCCGAGCGAAGATCGAGAATCGGCCCGGCATTGACCGGCTTCTTCGCGGTCCGCACGGCCCATTCAATCCAGCGATCTGTCGAGGCGAAACTGAGCTTTCCTTCCGCTGGTTCCAGATCGCTCCATCGCACAGGCATGTGAACGAAATCGAACGCCGCGGCAGCCTTGGCCATCGCCTCTGAATACTGGCCCGGGTTGATCGCGACGCCGATCTGCGGAGCGCTCGGGACGACAGCCGTGCCCATGCCGGGGACCACCACGTGCTGTCCCGCGGGAGGCGGATCGCCGATGAGCTTGGTGTACCGGGCTTTGGCGTCCTCGAATACTGCTCCGGACAGGCGGCCGGGGATTTCCCGGGCGGCGTGCATCAGGCTCAGTTTCTCAGAAACATCCAGCGCGATCGCCAACGCTTCCCATGCCAGTTTGTCGGCCCAGCCTCGGGGGCTTGGTTGCCCCGGTGTGACATTGGCCCCGGCACCCGAACGGTCGGCGACCAGTGCCTCGCCAAACTTCAGGCGAGCCGATTCCAATTGGGCAAGCGCCGGATGGTCCGGAGCCAATTCGAACATGCCCCATTCTTCGAGTTTGTTAAGAGTGAGCATTATCCGGTGCCGCGCCAGTTCCAAACTGAGCAAGTACGGCTCGTCGCGCTTGGGCAAGAAACAAGTCCGCAGCATCAATTCGCCGAGCGTGGGTGACGGTACAGGCAGCGAGGGGACACCCGGCGACGGCGGTACGGCTGGCGGTGCCGGCACCTCGACCAGCAGGCAGATTCCTGCGGCTTCGGGCCCGGACTTGGTACATCGAATCACCCCTGCATCAAAGCGGATCTCCGCCTGAGTGGGCATGTCGTCGTTGCCAATGAGATACTCGCCACGCAGCTCGAAGCTGGTTCTCGGCAGGCCCGCGGAATCGAAGACTGCAAAGCTGAACATTCCGGCGCGGGCTCCCGCTCGATGCTTTCGGACAGATGAGCGGGGAGTGTACGTCCGGTGCCGCCCGACCCGCGCGGCTTCCGGCGTGTAACCTTTCGGGTTCCCTGTTCCCCCCGCCGATTCGGGTCTTTCCCCCTCCCCCAACCCGCTTCAATCTGCCCCACCATGCTGCATTCCGCGTTCCGCGCCGTGACCTCGACCGATCTGAACCTTTCGGGCAAACGCTCGGGCAAGGTGCGTGACGTGTACGACCTGCCGCCGGACGCTGCGGGCCCGCGCCTTCTCATCGTCGCGACAGACCGGATCTCGGCGTTCGACGTGGTGATGCCGACGCCCATCCTCGGCAAGGGCAGGCTGCTGACCGAACTCTCGACGTTCTGGCTCCAGTTCGCCGCGTCGCGCGGCTTGGCCCAGACTCACTTCTTGTCTTCTGGTCTCAACGAGGTTCCCGAGGCGGCTTTTCGAGACGCGGCAGTCACACCGGCGGACCTGGAAGGCCGAATCACGATCGCTCGCAAGGCCAATGTTTTCCCAATTGAGTGCGTTGTTCGGGGATATCTCGAAGGTTCGGGGTGGAAAGAGTACCGCGAAAATGGAAACGTCTGCGGCGTGCGGCTTCGCGCGGGGCTTCGCCAGTGCGAGCGGCTGCCCGAACCGATCTTCACACCGGCCACCAAGGAAGAATTCGGCAAGCACGACGAGAACGTGTCCTTTGCACGGGCCTGCGAACTCGTGGGCGAAAACGTCATGATGCAACTGCGGGATGTCTCGCTCGCGATCTATCGGGCGGCCAGCGAGCATGCCGCGGCACGGGGCATCATCATCGCGGACACCAAGTTCGAGTTCGGCGTGCCACTCGGCCCGGATGGAAAGCCCACAAATGCAGGCCCGATGCTCGTGGATGAGGCGCTGACCCCGGACAGTTCTCGCTTCTGGCCGGCGGAGCAGTACGAGGCCGGTCGACCTCAACAGAGTTACGACAAGCAGTTTCTGCGCGAATATCTCGAAACGCTGGTAGCGGATGGAAAGTGGAACAAGCAGAGCCCGGGCCCGTCGCTCCCTGCCGAGGTGGTTCAGAAAACGCTTGCGAAGTACGAGGCGGCGCTCCGCCTACTGACTGGCCCGTGAGCCCCTATTTGCTTTCGAGCTGTTTGACGTTCTGCTCGGACTTGCGCTTGCGGTACGCCTCGATCATCGCTCGATGCTCGGCCATCCCCGTGGGCTCGGCGAAGAGGGAGTCGAAGCGCTCGCCGTTGACCGCCAGTTCCTTGTTTTCCGGATCGCGGAATCGTTCTTCGACCATGTCGTACGCGAAGCGGCGAAGGTCGTCCGGCGCCGCCTTGAAGACCGCCGCGGCCTGATCGAGTCCGAGCAGGCTCATGAACTGGACAAATACGGCGCCGGCCTGGATGCGGAAATCGGGCTCCATTACGTCCATGCGTGCGTTGGCGGTATCGACAGCGCTGGCGTTGCGCTGCAACTGCATGAAGTACCCGTGCGACTTTGCCGCGTAGTCCATCTGGCTTCGGAACTGCGCATCATCGCCGGCGAGCAGAGAAGCGAACGCACCCAGCAGCGACGCCGTGACTTCGGAAACCGCGACGTTGGGCGAGCGCTGACGCTCCGCCAACTGCGCCATCACAAACTCCTCGAGCGGCACGCTGAATTTCCTCGCGCGATCCGGGTCGTTCAGGTTCATCCCGCTCCACGTCGCAATGTGCCGATAGTACTTTTCCGCCAGATCGAGCATGCCGAGCCGGTAGAAATACAGGACCACATCGGTGAAGAAGTTCTCGTAGCCCGCGGCGTACATGGTGTACGCGCGGTCCGCCGTGTCCCATTTGCTCCGGGCGACCAATTCCTGCATGATGTCCGCGTAGGTCTGGGCGAAAATCGGATCGGGAATCTGAAGGAACATCTCACCGGCGCCGAGATTGAACCCAAGATAGTCGAAATAGGTCTGCCCGTAGCGGTAGAGATCCTGCACCGCCTGGATGACGATGCGATCGGTATTTGTAAAGTCGAAGTCCTTCTCCGCAGGCTTGCTCACGCGAAGCAGCCCGCGCTCCACCCCCTGCGCCGACCAGTAGAGGGCGTGAGACGCCGCCACGCGCCAATCGATCGGCCCATACTTCTTGACGTAACGGATCATCTGGCCCGGATCCATGTTGTACCGGGTCTCGAGCAGGTAGCGCCTGGCAAATGGCAGATAGGCATCCCACGCGGGCTTGAGGGCGGGATCACGCACCATGGCGAGCATCGCCTTCATGCGGGCGCTCATTGTCTCTTCCGCGATCTTCCCACTCGCCGATCGCTGCACCGCCTGGATCAGTTCGTACCGGCGCAGCAGTGTCATGATGGCGTCGGCATCCGCGAGCGAGTCCTGTCCGATCGCGCCGTGATCTCCGACTTCGGATTGAATTCGGTCGAGCAGCGTGCGAACCAAGGGAGTCTTGGCGATCACGTCGCTCAGATCGCGCGGCGCGTCCGCGATCGGCTGGAGGAATGCAACCATCTGCTCGATCGCGTGCTCGCGCGACCGATCCTTGAAGTCACGCGCAGGGGGCTGACCGAGCAAGGTCGTCCATTCGTCCGCGAGCTTCATCTTGTAGTACCGATTGGCGTCGTCGGTAATGCCACCGATCTTGTGCAGGAAGATCCACGCCAGTTCCTTGTGCAAAAGCATGTCGTTCGGATTCGCGACAATGCCCTTTGTGCGGAGAAGGTCGATTCCCTTCTGCACCCAGTACCAGCGCTCTGAACGGGTCTGCGTCGAAACCGAGATGTTGTACGCCATGTTCCAGGCATGGAATACCCACACCCGCGGAAACCTCGGTTGAAGCTTTGTAATGGCCTCTGCAAGCTGATTCAGTTCAAAGAACTTCCCATCCTGCTTGAGGTCGTTGGCGCGGATCCAGAGAAAGTTCACGAACACGCCGCGGAACGCCCCCAACGCGATCCCGAGCGCGACTTCGGGCGGTTGCCCGTCTTCGACGCGGTCCGTATACGCCAGCTTGTTCCGACTCGCCACCGACGCCATCATTACCGACAACCCCACGCTGCCAACCATCGCGAGCAGCAGGCAAAGCAGGGCGACGATCTTGGTTGGGGTCCATCGAAACATGAGGTAGCTTGGATCTCTAGTTGCCCGAGTAGATCGCGAGTTCGCGCGATCGGAAAATCAGCGACCCGACCGCAAATAGAACAACGATGAGCAGAATCAGGAGTAATCCCCCGGTTGCCACGCTTGACCACGGCATCAGGATGCCCTCCACGAGCCGCTGGGACGGACGCAGATCGGAATAGAACCGGAACGGAGCGGACACACCGGTTGCAATTCGATCGATGATCCAGAAGAACAAGAGATCGTGGCCCTTGTTATCGGTGATATTCCAGTTCTCAAGCGCACCGGTGATGAACCGGGCGCTCTCGGCGACCAAAAAGACGCCGAAGGCCGTCAGCGTCGCCACCGAGAACGAAAGGAACGTTGCCGCGCACACGCCGGCCATGGCGACGAACGCCGTCTTCAGCCACAGAACCGCGAAGACTCGAACAAAGTTCATGCGGTAACTGCCCGCGGCGTACGACACCTCGAGCGCATCCACCGAGAAATAGGTGATCCCGGGGTTCGGAACCCGATTGAAGAAATCCCCGTTCACGATGCTGACGATCATCACGCCTTCGTCGTTGATTACGCCGGGGCTGAGCGCGATCGTGTGGCTCTGCGCGAGGGCGACTTTTTCAACGACTGATGATCCATTTGCCGGGAAGAGAAACGTCAGGATGTACTGAAGATCGGGCCGGTTGCTGCCGGATTCCGGGCGGAACCGGAGGATGACCGGAAGATCGTTGTCTTTCGCGGTTTTAAGGCCGGAAAAAGCGAAGATGCGATCACGCCCCGGTTCGATGGTGCGATACTCGATGTTGATAGCACGTATGAGGTCCGCCGTCGCGCCCTCCCGATCGGCCGGATCCTTGCCGAAATCCGGTCGGTTGTGCTGCTCGGCCTTGATCCTCGCCTCGACACTCTCGTTGATCGCCTTCTCGTCGAGCGCCGGCGGCTCTGGCAGCACGGTCACCCGCGCTGTCAGTACCTGCGTCTCCAGAATCCGTCGGTCGGCAGACATCACCGACCCATCCTCCGTGACAAACGCCTTGCGCTCGCCCTGCGCCGGTTGGGAACGCAGATATTCGGTAAACAGGTACACCGCGCCGCCGGTCACGCTCAGCAGCACCGCAGAGAGCATCACCACGCCCAGCCACTTACCAAGAACGTACTGCCAGGCCGCAACCGGCTTGGTGACCGTCTGCCAGATCACCCGGTCGCGCTGTTCGGTTGCGACGGTGTACACCGAAAAAAGCACCGTGAGCACGGCGATGATGGTGTACGAGAGCCCGGTTCCGTACTGAAGGAAATTCTGCACACGGTACCGCAGAGTGTCCTTCGGATCGAGCAGCAGGGGCAGCGCCGCCAGCAGAATCACCAGCAGCACCACGAAAACCGCCGACACTTTCATCCGCACGGCCTGATCGAGCGTGTTCCTCGCGATCGAGAACACCTGATGAGGTGCCGAAAGCAGAAGCCGCCCCGTCGCGATCAGCCCGATGAAAATCGCCCACAGCGCCCCGGCGCCCACCAGGAAGATCACCCACGATCGTGTCCCCGGAAGGGCTTTCCCGACGAAGTACAGGCCGACCAACGCAACGGCAATGCCCAGGTACGAAAGCCCCAAACCAAGCCAGATGACGAGCACCGCAAAGAGTGTCGCACCGAGGACCGGCACGATCACTTGGGTCGTGTCCGCTTGCCGCGCCAGAATCGAATTGATCGCGCGGACCGCAACCTGCGCGTTGGATTCCTCAGCCGAAGGAACCTTGTTGTCGACAACCGGGCCTTGCTTGGAATCCGCCGCAGCCTGCGAAGGGGTCGCCTCCGGCACCCCGGGCTTGCCTGCCTCCGAAGGAGCCAACTCAACCCTCGGCGCGTCCAGCTTGTGAAGCACCGAGTAGGTCACAAGCCCCGAAATGCAGGCCAGCACCACCACTGCGGTGGCGATCAACTTGAAAAGCCGCGACTTCTGAAGTCGATCGACGGCGCGGATGCGTTCGCCGAAGGTCAAGCGCCTCCCCCTCCCGGTCCGGACTTGTCAGGGGAATCCGTCAGTCGCGAGATGACATCGTCATCAACCGGTGCGGGAGCGTCTTCGCGCGCCCGAGTCGGCTCGGCACTCCGGGTCGGAGCCGCCGGCGCCGAAGCGGATGAGGGCGCCTTCGCAGCGGTCAGCGAACCGATCAGGTCCGAATCCGGGCCTTTCGGACTCACGGGCGCCGCGGTCGTCGACGGGGCAACCGCGACCGATGCGACCGGCGCTGCCGAAGCGGCAGTCAAACTCTCGATCAATTGCTCGCCCGCAACCGGAGCTCCCTCTCCCAGGAGGAATGCTGCGGTTGGGCCCCCGGCCTGTGCACCTGAGGTGGCAACGCGGTTGATACGAGCCTTCTCCACAATCTGCAGGAAAAACTCCTCGAGCTTCTGCCGGGGCCTGGCCACCTTGCGAATGCTCTTGTTACCACCGGTGCGTCGGCGGATCACCGCGTCGATCTCCGCGATGGTGTCCTCATCGAGCGTGTCCGCTTCGATCGTGGTGCGATCGCCCACTTCGAGCAGAGAATCGCAGGTGCCCTCTTCGCGTTTCTGACCGCCGTAAAGCACAACCATTCGGTGGACGCAGTCTTCGACATCCGCGAGCAAGTGGCTGGAAAGCAGAATCGTTTTTCCCCGGCGCCCGAGTTCGATGATCAGGTCCTTCACCTGGCGCGTGCCGACCGGGTCAAGTCCGGTTGTCGGCTCATCGAGAATCAGAAAGTCGGGGTCGTTGATAAGCGCCTGCGCGATGCCGATGCGACGCTGCATGCCCTTGGAGTAATCCCGCACCGGCCGGAACTGCGCTCCGGAAAGACCCACCATCTCGATCAATTCGTCGATGCGGCGTTGACGCGTTCGATAATCGAGCTGGAAGAGTTTCGCGTAGTACTCGAGCGTCTCTCTCGCATTCAGAAACTGGTAGAGATACGACTCTTCAGGCAAATAGCCGATCCGGCGCTTCACCGCGACGTCGGTGGGCGGCTTGCCGAATACCGCGACGCGCCCGCTCGTCGGCCGCAGCAGCCCGAGGATGATCTTGATGGTCGTCGACTTGCCCGAGCCGTTGGGGCCCAGCAGCCCAAATACCTCGCGCGGGCGGATCTCGAAGGAAAGATTCTCCACGGCACGCGCGTTCTGGCGGAGCCAGAAATCCTTGAACACCTTGGTCAGATGCTGGCACTGCACGACCGCGTCCGTCGTCACTCTTTCGGCCGTTGATTGAGAAGCAACCATGTCTGTCTCCGGCGCTACTGGCTGACGGTCGTCTTCGGAGTCGTGTTGAATTCCGCCGCACGCTGCGCCGCCTCTCGCTGTTTCTTGGCTTCCTCTGTCGCCCGGAACCGCTCGAGTGTGTCTCGCTTCTTGGCGATGTCAAAGTCTTCCGTCAACTGGATTTCCAGCGTTCGAACATTCTGCGGCACGACCAGCAACTGCACGCTGTCGCGGTTCAGGAACGCGCTGAGCGCATCCGTCCATTCGGCGTTCAGCATCACGCTCGGATTGGAGCGATATTGCGAGAGTTTGGCCTCGAAGTTGGCCAGTTCGGCGCGGCGCTGGTTGACCACCTCTCCCCGGTACTGGCGGGCCTCGCTGATCAGGCGCGCAACCTCGCCCGACGTCAAGTTCTCGATCACCTTACCGTCCACCGTGACCGGTTTGCCGTCGAGCATTTCATTGATCGTGCCCAGCGTTTCTTCCTGCGCCTTCAGGTCGTTATTGGCCACCGCCAGTTCGTACGCGTCAATCTGCGCAACCAGGTACGGCTCGATGTCGCCAGCCTGCGCGTTGAACAACTGGTTCACATCCGATTCCGCCTGCTCAATCGCCTTGCGTGCCTTCGACGCGGCGGACTGCACGCTATTGAACGCCTCTCGCACATACATCGGGGGCGTCACCGTCGTCAGTTGGAATTGCTGAATCTCGATCCCCGAATCCAGCTCGCTGAGTTGCTTCTGCGCGATCTCCTTCGCCATCTCCGCAACGTGGCCGGTATCCCCCGCCGATTGCCGGAGCAAATCCTCAACCTTGGTCTGCGCCACAGCCCGGACAATCCCGTTGCTGCACGCCGCCGTCACGATGTCCTGCTCCTGATCCTTCAGCATGTTCGCGGCGTATTTTTCCGGGTACTTCCGCTGGTACTCAACCCGCCACTGCGCGTGCGCCAGATTGGCGTCGGCCGTGATAAGCGAGCCGTCGTTGTCGGGCTTGAGGCGGGGATCTTTGCTCAGATTCTCGATCGAATTGCCCTTGGCCTGGTCGGTCACCCGGGGCCAGAATTGCGAGTTCAGCGTGATGAACTCGGTTCCCGTGTTGACCTTGACCAATTCGCCCACCGGGAACGGCCACGACAACTGGAAGCCCGGGGCCAGGTTCGACGCTTGCACGCGCCCGAACACCAGCCGGATCGCCCGCTGGCCTTCCCGCACCGATTGCAGCCCGCTGCCCAGGAACAGCACGAACAGCACAAGCATCGAAAGCTGCACGATGCGGAGCGTGACCGAGAGCGCGTCGGAGAGCGACTTGTTGGCGGTGGCCATCAAGTCTTCGGTTGACTGAACCGGCGCAACGCCTCGCGACAACTGGACGCTCGCACGCCGGCCGCTCGTCGGCTGCGCGGGCTCGCCCTCATCCGGTGACCGCACCGGCGCGTTTGGATCAAATGCGTCGTTCACCGCGTGCCCTCCGCGCTGGCGGAAGCGGGCGCTTCCGAACCCGGGATCAGTTTGAGCGTCGGATCGGCATTGAACGACGACGACTTGGGAGCCGCGGCCGCGCCGGCCCGCAATTTATCGAGCGCCGTGAGTGAGAGCATGTCGAAGCCCGGCAGGCTATCGGGCAGCACAAGCGTGGTCCGCTTGCTCAGCGTGGTTTTCAGGAAATCCACGTTCCGCAGGAACACCGCGAGTTCCGGGCTCGCGTTCATCTTCTCAAAGTACTGGCGTGCCTCGGTATCGCCCTGCGCCCGAATCTCGTCGGCGCGCCGACGCGCAAACGCCTGGATCCGCTGCGCATCGGACTGCGCCTTGCTGCGGATTGCCGCGGCACGCGAATCGCCCTGGCTTTCCAGTTCCCGCACCAGCTTCTGGCGGTTCTGGATCATCGCGTCCATCGTCTTGTTGGTGGTGTCTTCCGGGAGCAGGATGCGGTTGATGCCCACGTTCACCGCTTCGATGCCCAGATCAGCCAGCGTCTGACCGCCCGGGGTCGAAGAGCGAAGCGCTGCGAGCACCTGCGTCTCCAGTTCCGGAATCTTGCTGCCCTTTTCGTCGGCAGAGAACAACTGATCCATGCGGAAGCGGCTCGTTACGCCCAGGGCGCTGCGGAGGCTGTCTCGGATGTTGTCCTCGGCCCGACGGAACTGATCTTCCGCGCGTTCCCCGGCATTCGAAAAACGCTGGAAGAACTTCAGCGGGTCCTTGACACGCCACGTGGCAAACGCCTCGACGATGATCTGCCGGGCGTCGGCGGTCTGCTGCGTTTCGGAGCGTGTCTGCACGAAGCGAACCCGCCGGTCGTACGTCGTCACGTTCTGCACCGGATACGGCAGCTTGCCATACAGCCCGGGCTCGGTCTTGATCGCCCCTTCTCCGGCCCGGCCGAAGGTCGTCAGCACGGCGATTTCGGTAAACCGCACCGTGTACGTGCACATGTACACCACCATGGCGGCGACGAATAGAAACGCGAGGATCACAACTACGAGCTTTCGCACCAGAATACTCCCGAGCGCCCAGCGCTCAGCAATGAATCGCCATCAGTTCGGAATGTCGTCCTGCTTGATCTCGGAGAACACGTTCGTGCCCGACTGCCTATCGAACAACTGGGTCGTCACGCGAAGATCGGGGATCTTGTCGCTCGTGATATACACACGGCTGTCCGCCATCACTACTTTCAACGCATCGAAATACAACGAAGCCTTGAAGATCTCGGGTGCCGCCAGGAAGCTGGCGAGCTGCCCCGCATACCGCTCCGACCGTGCCCGCTCGCCCATGTGACGCTTCCACCGGTCGGCCTTAGCCTCGGCGATGAACCCCGCCGCGGCGCCTCCGGCCTTGTCCAGCAGCTTCTGAATCTCGAATTCCTTCTCGTTGATGGCTTTGGCGCCCGCGCCGTCCGTACGAAGCCTGTCGAGCGCGTCGAAACTCGCGATGATCTGATCCGAAAGATCCACGCTTCCCACGACGTCGGTCAGCGTCTTGATCGCATCCGCACGCGCCTTGTCGATCTTCGCCTGGCGGTTCTGCTCGGCGCCGACCACGGCTTCAAAGTCGTTGGCCACTTTCTTGGGCGGGTGCACCCCGGCCACGCCCAGGCGGATGATCTGAATCCCCGGACCCCGCCCCTTGCCATCCGGTCCCGGGTTGAGTTGCGCGAACGCAGCTTCGATCCGCTCGGTCAGGTCGCGATTCATGTTGATGCGCGCCGGGCCGAGGATGTCGTCAACCCCGAGCGTCGCCATGTACCGGATGATCTCACGCTGCGCCGTCGCCCGGAGCAGTTCGTCCCGAACCGATGGCGCGCCGAATTCCTCAAACAACTCGACGTTTGAAATCGAGTAGACCAGCGGAATCTCAAGCGATAGCACCGACAAATCCTGCGCCGCACCAATGGCGTTGGATTGCGAACCCGGCCCCGAGCCCGAAGGCCGGACCAACTGATACACCTCTTCGCGAGCGTGGTCGTTTGTCCACAAGATCGAACCAATTCCCGTCGACGCCTGCGTCGCGAGCGATATCTCACGCAATCCCGTCGTCGTTTCGGCTGTGCCAATCGGCTCGCCTTTTTCGTTCCGAAGAATCTCAACCGGTATCACAACCTGGTCGATCGGCCAGGGCCACTTCACAAGCAGGCCCGGACCCACGTCGTTCATCACCGGACGGCCAAACCGAAGCACCATCGCGCGCTGATAGGGCAGCACCACCGTGAAGCACGAAAGGCCCCACATCAGCAGCGCTCCTCCAAGCACTAGCGGGAGCACGGCGCGGCTGAGCAGCCGGTACAGCCACGTCGACGAAACGTCGTAGCCCAACTGATAGTTGATCGCTTCGTTGATCGACTTCGCCACCGCTTCCGGTGCCGCGAAGAACCCCAAAAGCCGCGAATTGAATGCCGGGTTCGGGATGTCACCCGCCTTGCGGGGGCGGTACACCTCGAGCAGGAAATTCAGGAACACTTCCACCCCGAGAACTATCAGCACAATCGGAAGAATGAATCGCAGATAGCGGAGCGGCCCATCGGGCCCCACGATATCGGTGATGTGCGCCGCAACGAGCGCGATGCACATCAGCGAAACACCCGCCGCCATCGCACCGCCGGCCCGCAAATTCGCCCACACCGGCTGCCGGGCCATCCCGCCCGCATACCGGGCGAGCAGGAACATCGCTACGCCCGCGCCGATCTCCACGCCGATTCCCCAGCCCCGCATCGCCGGCGGCTCGAAATTGTTCCGAAGCGCCCAGCCCTTGTTGTACGACCACCACCCGATCAGGATCAGCGCGCCGCCAATCAGCACGCTCATGATCGGGAAGAAGATGCGGTACATCGCCCGCAGCCGACGCGCCGCGACCTTGAAATCATCGCCGGAGTTTTCAAACACGCTCGATGCGGCCGCATCCCGCCCCAGAGTCTCAAGTTCAATGTTCTCGATGCGCTCGCGCCGCGCCTGGTCGAAAACGATCCCCAGCGCCAGCCAGGCAAGGATGCCCACCGTCGCGAACAGCCCCACCGTCATCGCGGAATGGTCGCCCGCAAGCGCCGCGTACACGACCAGCGCCCCGGCCACGATGGCCTGGATCGCCATCCCCAGGAAACTGACGCCGGTGGCCCTTTGGTAGCTCAGGTAATCTGCGCGCATCGTTTGAGTCCGCATCGGAAGCCCCCGAAGACCTCGGGAGCGAATTCGTTCAAGGAACCGCTATGGTAGAACCCGACAACGCGAAAGTTGGCGGACTCCACACACGGATGTTGCGACGCCTCCCCCACCCCGGTCCGAATCGGACCGTGCCGCACTATCCGCGCCGCTCGGCCGCGCAAGAAACACGCGGACCCGCAACGGACGGGACTTGATACGCTCCGCTTTCGTTTCGGTTCGATCGAACCTGCGATGCTTCCGGCGCGAAAGGAGATCGGAGCGTTCGTCCCAGTTAGAGGCACGGGAAGATCCCGCGCCGGCTTGCTAGCCTTCCCGCTTCGATCCGTCCGGCTCCGGAGCCCTTTCTCCGCATGAATCTGCGCGTCCTTGCCATTGCCCGCAACACCTTCATCGAAAGCCTGCGCCAGCCGGTCCTGCTGATGCTCATGCTCGGCAACGGTGTGCTCACAATCCTGATCACCTGGATGTCCGCTTTCAGCCTCGCCGACATCGAGAGCGCCGAAGTCCAGGGCGACAACAAGGTACTTCTCGATGTCGGGCTTTCCACCGTTTTCGGGTGCGGGGCGCTCATCGCGGGCTTCATCGCCACTGCCGCCATCAGCCGCGAGATCGAAAACAAGACCATTCTGACGGTCGTCAGCAAGCCGATCTCCAGATGGATCGTGGTCTTCGGCAAGTTCCTCGGCGTCAGCGGCGCAATCCTCATCGCGACCGTCATCATGCTGGTGTTCCTGCTGATGGCCGTGCGCCACGGCGTCATGAGTACCGCGGCCGACACAATCGACAAGCCAGTCGTTTTCTTCGCGCTCGGCGCCGTGTTCATCTCCGCGATCGCGGGCGCATGGGGAAATTTCTTTTACCGGTGGAATTTCCCGCAGGCCATGACGCTCCTGCTGCTTCCGTTGATTCTGCTCGCGTATGTCGCAATGCTCTTCACGCACCGGGACTGGAAGTTCCAGGGCGTTCTTGTAGACTTGAAACCTCAGATTCTGATGGCCTGCGCGTGCCTCGCAATGGCCGTGCTGGTGCTCACCTCAGTCGCAATCGCCGCCTCCACGCGGCTCGGGCAGGTGATGACGATCGTCGTCTGCATGGGCGTCTTTGTCCTGTCGCTCATGTCGAACTACTTGGTCGGTCGCGAAGTTTTCGACAACCAGATCGTCGCCGAGATAGAAAAAGCAACGCCGACCGATCCCGGCAAACCGCTCCTTCAACTTCCCGGTGAGTCGTTCGATATCGAACTCAAGAACGCGCCCAAACCGACCATCAAAGTCGGCGATTCGTTTTTCTATTCGCCAAGTCCCACCGGCTTTCCGATGATGACCGCGTCGTTCCCGCGCTTCACCGGGAATTTCGAGAAGGGCGAGACCTTCCTCGGCGCGGACGTGCCCCCCGGGCTTGTCGTCTCCAAAGCCGAGGGACAGAAACTCACCATCAGGATGGTGGGCGGCAAGCCGCTCGAACGAATCGGTCCGCCCAAGCAGGACGATTTCGTCTTCCTTCGTCCGACCTCGATCCGGCCAGTGTGGCTCGTCGTGTGGGGCGCGTTCCCGAACATGCAGAGTTTCTGGATGGTCGATGCGGTCTCGCAAAACCGCCCCATCCCCGCCACCTATTTGCTGCTCGCGGCCGGGTACGCGTTCTCCCAGATCACGATCTTCCTGGCACTCGCCATTCTGCTTTTCGAGGGCCGCGACGTCGGCTGAATGAACCGCACCCCGTCGCCCAACCGCCCTGTTCAGGCGGGCTGGAGTATCCGCTCGCCAGCACGATCGCTGATCGCCCCGGCATACGCCGCCACGCACCGCTCGGCTGCGCCGCTCCAAGTGAGCCGCTGCAATTCGAAGCTCCCATGCTCTCGCAGCGTCGCTCCCAGCGGCGGATGCCGCAGCACCGCGATGATCTTGTTCGCCATCTCGTCGATGTCCCAGAAATCGACCTTAAGCACGTGCGAGAGCACTTCCGACACGCCGCTCGTCTTGCTCACGATCACCGGCACATCGTGGCTGATCGCCTCGAGCGCCGCCAGCCCGAAGGGCTCGCTCACACTGGGCATGACATAGCAGTCGGCCATCGAGTAAATCCGTTCCACGTCCTTTCCGCGCAGGAAGCCCGTGAACAGCACCTTGTGCCCGATGCCCATGTTTGCAGCAAGTTCCACCATCCGCAGCGCCATGTCGCCCGAGCCGGCGATGACGAACTTGACGTTTTCCACCTTCTCCAGCACCCGCTTCGCGGCCGCGATGAAGTACTCCGGCCCCTTCTGCATCGTGATCCGGCCAAGGAAAAGCACGATCCGGTCCGCCGATCGAATATCCGCGCCGACCGGCGGCTGCTGATTCTCGCGCTCGATGCCGTTGTACACGACATCGATCTTGTCCGCCGGAACTCCGTAACGTCGCTCGCAGATGTTCTTCGTCAGTTGGCTCACGGCCAGCACTCGGTCCGCCGCGTGCATGCCCAACCGCTCGATGTCGTACACGCGCTGGTTGACGTTGTTGCCGGCCCGGTCGAACTCAGTGGAATGCATGTGAACGAGCAGCGGCTTGCCGGTGATCCGGCTCAGCATGACGCCCGCAGGAAATGTCAGCCAATCGTGCGCGTGGATGACATCAAATTCATCGCTGCGCGTGAGCGAGACGACCAGGCGCGCGTATCGCTCTGCGTCGCCGACCAGGTCAAACCCGTACGCGCCGTTTCCCTGCTGCAACACGCCGCCGTTTCCGCTGCTGCCCAGCGCGGGCGAGATCGACGCCATCAACTCCGCGATCTGCTGCGCCGCTGCCCGCGCCGCGGGCTCGCCATCGGCAGCCTTCACTTCCGGAGCCACCGGCGCCGCGACCTCGGTCAGGCTCACCCATTGCGTTTTGTCGCACGCATCGTGCCCCGGGTACGGACTGGCAAAAGCCGCCGTCACCCCGCGGAATACCGCATGCTTGAATCCGTGCGAAGCGAGTTCCGCCATCCGCTCTTCGCCGGCCAGAGAGGCTTCCGCGCCAGTCACCGTCGCGAGCGTACTCGTCGGGCTCGCATTTTCCGGCCCCTGCGCACCGCTGGAAGATACAGAGCGTTCCCCCCGCATCCGCGCCGCTTGGCCCTCTGGACTCAGCAGCCGAACGTGCGACGACTGCGAACGATCCACCGACTTGGGAAGAACAAATGTCACCCGATGTCCGAGCGAATCGAGCGCACGGGTCAGTCCGTAGCAGGCGACCCCCAGACCGCCCGCAATGAACGGCGGAAATTCCCACCCGAGCATGAGCACTCTCATGACACGCTCCCGGCCCGCACTTGCGGCCAACCGTGCAGAATTTGGGCCTTGGTGTGCTTCACGCTTCTTCGCCGTCCTTGTGCATATCACCCAGATGCCGGAAGCAGGATTGGTATGCCAGAAGCATCTGCCAAATCCGCTCTTGGGCTTCCGGCTCGCTCAGTCCGATCCCTGTCCGCGATCGAAACGCGAACATTTTCTCGTCGTTGCGGAAGTGGTCGATCGAAGGTGCCTCGCCCGCGAAACCAACCTCCGCGAGTTCCTCTTCCAGCAGTTCCTCGAGATCATCTCCCGTATTCAACAGATCCGCCTCGACCGAATGGCTCAGCCACCGGTCCGCCGTGAACACCCCGACGCACGCCTCGCCATTCTCGACCTCCACCCGGTACTCCGCCGGCGCGGCCGATGCCGCGGCCCTCGCGACCAGTCGGCCGTTCATCACTGTCACCTCGCCAAACACGCCCGCCCCCCGGGCAGCGTCGGCCAGGGACTCCAGAATCGCGGCTGTTTCCCGCGTCTCCACCACAAGCACCTCCACATTGTTTCCGTTCGGGCCGCCCCCTTTGGGTCAACAACCCGTCGGCCCAAGTTTATCCGCGCGGCGGGCGAAAACGCGACTATATTTGTCCCCACCGTGCGGGTTTCCCCCCGCATCGAAGCCCAGGTGGCGAAATTGGCAGACGCACTACCTTGAGGTGGTAGCGCCCGCAAGGGCATGGAGGTTCAAATCCTCTCCTGGGCATTTCCTTTCGCGGCGTGATCAGTCCGGGCGTTCCGGCACGCTCTCCGCACCAAACTCAATCAGTTTCTCATGGCGAGGCAAGAAGTGCGCCCGGTTTTGCCGTGTGCGCGCAAAGCCGCATCAATTCTCGGTCGATGCTTCCGCATCAGCCATGCGGATTCTCGTCGCCGACCAATCTCGAACCATGCGCAACATCGCTCGCGCCGTACTCGCCCAACTCGGGTATTACGACGTGGACGAGGCCTCGAACGGACAGGAAGCGATCGCTCGGGCGTGCCTCGCGAACTTTGACCTTTGCTTGTTCGATCACGCCATGATCGGAAACGACGCAAAGTCCTTGGTCGATTCGCTCCGCCAAGCCGGCGCAACGACGAAGTGCATCTTGCTTCGCAACTCCGATTCGCCCGCCTTCGAGCCCGAACTCCCGGGCGTCCAAATCCTGAACAAACCATTCGCCCCCGAGGCGCTCCGCCGCTGCATCGAAGGGGCCATCGCCGCCGCGACCCGCCTGCGGGCCGCCTGAAATACCTGCCAAGGCTTGCATTGCTCTCGGTCGGCAGGATTTGCCGCAACCCCGGGTGCCCCGGGTCCGTAGCGCAACTGCGAATCTGCGGCACGGTGCTGGACAGCATCGCCCAGGGAACGGACAATCGCGGACCAAATGAAGTCTTTCGCGGGCCCATCCAACCGCTGCTCATGGCGGGTCTTTGCCTTGGCGACGTGCATTTTCGCCAGTAGCCCCACGCTCGCGATCTGCGACGATCCGGCCCCGGAAAACCCGACCCCGCCGGCACCCAAAGCCGAGCCGGCACAACCGGACGAGAAGCCAGAAGCAACTCCGCCACCGCCGACCCAGGAGCCCGCGTCAAAACCATCGCCTGCAATTCCGCCTCCGGCTGAAACCGAGCCGGTGCCTGTTCCGTCGGGACAGCTTGAAACCATTCTCGTCCTGAAAGACGGTTCGCAGGTTGTGGGCCGGCTCGTGAGCATCGAAGACGAAATGTACACGGTGCTGATCGCCGGCATCCCGACTCGATTCTCCAAGGAAAACGTGCTCCGGGTCATGCCGCAGCCTCCGGTCGAAGAGCGCTACCGGCAGATGCGGGCCGCGATCGATGATTCCGACCTCGACCGTCGCGTGCTGCTCGCAGAATGGCTGCGCGACCGCAAACGCTACGACCTTGCGCTCACCGAACTCGAAAGCGTGCTCAAAGTCGATGGCGCACATCCGCACGCCCGCGAACTGAAAAAGACCATCGAACTGCAGATGGAGATCGATCAGGCCGCCGCCGACCGCAAGGCCGCTCGCGAATCGGAAAGCAGCACAGGAAAAAGCGCGGGTTCAGAAATCGACGACCGGAAAGAGCCCGACGTTTCGCATCCATTCCCGGTTCTGAGTGAAGACCAGATCAATTTGATCCGCGTCTACGAAATCGATCTCGCGAATCCCCCGCGTCTACTGATCCCGCGCGAACTCATCGCCTCCCTGATCGCCCGCTATTCCGACGACTCGCTCATGCCCGCGACTCCAGAGTTGCGGGACCGGCTGTATCAGACCAAGCCGTCACAGATCCTCGATCTGCTCTATCGATTGAAAGCAAAGGACCTGTACCCCATGGTCAAGGTCCTGGAGGACCCCGCGTCCCTCCAATCCTTTAAGCGGGATGTGCATCAGGGCTGGATCATGAACGGCTGCGCTACCAGCCGCTGCCACGGAGGTGAGGATGCCGGGCGGCTGATGCTGAAGCGCTCCCGACCCACCGACGCGTACACCTACTACACCAATTTCCTTATCCTGGACCGCTTCCGGCTCATGGACGGAAAACCCTTGATCAACTACGAAGAGCCGGAAAAATCTCCGCTCCTCCAGATGGCCATGCCCCGCAGCCTCACCACGCGTCCCCATCCCTTGGTCCGAAACCAGGCCGGTACCGACCTGTGGAAGCCCGCCATCCGCTCGGTCGACGACCGTCGCTACCACGCCACTCTTGATTGGATTCGTTCCATGTATCGCCCGCGCCCGGAATATGGCATCACCTATGACCCGCCCGCTCCGAAAGGAACGCTCCAGCTCGGACCCGCTGCCAACGGCGAACGGTGAGACTTCCTCGCGTTCTACCGCTCTGCCTGATAAACTATCCCCCTTGCTCCGTTCCGCGATCAAAGACGAAGTATCCAATCCCCGCCGGAGGCCCGCATGCAGGTTCGCCCGTTGATCCATCTCCGCCGCCCGGCCCCTGTGACGGGACTCTTGACAGTGCTCGTGCTTGCCGCCGGAGTGTTGCCGGCCGCGTGCGAGCGCGCCGATCAGAATCAGCACGCTCTCGCCACCGGTTCGGCCAAACTCCAAGCCAATTCGGGCGGCGCGTACGCAACTCCGTACGACTCCTTCCAATCCAAGAACTACAAGGACACGATCGCCCTCGCCAAGCCAGTCGCGAGCGCCGAAGAAAAAACCCCCCAGGCCGCGGCAGCTTCGGTCCTGGTCGGAACTTCGCAACTCGGCCAGGCGCAGGCCCAACTCGACGAGGCCGCCCTGCTCGAGCAGGCCGTCATCAATCAGGCATCGCTGCTGCGAGTGCTGCTCGACAACTGGGTCGCATACAGCATCGCTGCAGACACCGCTCAGGGGTTCGATCCCGCTCCGATGCTCACCCGCATCGACGCGGACCGCGCTGAGCGAGATCGCGAAGTCCAGACGCTCCAATCACAGCTCCAGGAAGTCGAGGGCCGCCTTGCGGATCTTCGCTCCAAAGCAAAGGCAAAGCTCGAGGAGGCCGACAAGTACTCGCTCGAGTTCGCCAAAGCGCGCGAGTCGCTCGCATCCCTCAGCGCGAGCGAAGCGGAAACTGTTCTCACCTCCGCTCGTGAGCAACGCCGAAAGGGCGATGCCATCCGCGTCGAAGCCTCGCGCCTCCAGGCTCAGGCCGATGTCACCCAGCCGCAGGCCGAGGAACTCAAAGTCCTCATCGCCGCCACGCAGAACCGGATCGCCAGCCTCGATCGCGAGAAACTCGAACTCAGCGAGCGGGCCCAGCAGGGTCGGGCCGCTTCCGCACAGTCGCGCGCTGCCGCGGCAGATACCGCAAAGCAGATCGAGTCGGGCCTCGCGGATCTCGCTTCGGCCCGCAGCTCGGGCGTCATCGCCAAATACGATGAAGCGATCGCTTCGCTCCGCGCCGCCGCGGCATCCGCCAAGGCCGCCGCTTCCGATTCCTCTCTCAGCGGCAAAATCCTCGTCGGCCGGACCCAACTCGCGCTCGCCGGCGCACTCTCCGCCAAGGCCTCCAGCCTCAAGTCGTACGGAGCCTTCCTGCATCGATTCTCCGCCGCCCTCCCGCCCCTGCCATTCGCCGCTTCGCTCGAGGCGCCGCAGAAAGATTCCGCCGAGCAGTTCCGACTGGCGACCGACGACGCCAAGGCTGCGTTCGAGGCCGCCCAGTCCGCATTCTCGTCCGTTCAACTCCGTGGACAGGGCGCCGCCGCCATAAAAGAACGAATGACTCAATTGGCCGACTCCATCGGAGCTCTCGCCGGCAAGTCGGAATCAGAAGTTCCGGCCCCACCGGAAACTCCGGCCGCATCAGAAACTCCCGCCGAACCAACCGCCGCCGCGCCGGATGCGGGGGCCGCGTGGGGCGTGATCTTCGTCGCGATGGAGCAAGGCAATTTCGAAACGCTCAAGCCGCTGACCCGGTTCAGCGATCCAGCCCACGAAGGAGTTGTCGCCTCGCTCATGACCGTCGCGAGCGCAACCGACGCGCTGGACAAAGTTTGCAAGGAAAAGTTCGGCAAAACCATGTCCGAAGCCGTTCTCGCTTCGCAGGGCACGACCACGCCCACCGCCGCGGATTTCAAGGTCGAAGTGAACGGGTCCGAAGCGACTCTAACCCATCCTTCCCAGCCAACGCCGATCAAACTGGTGCTCGTCGACAACCAATGGCTTCTCGATTCCTCAAGCCTCGCCAACGGACCCGCCGCGATGGCCGCTGGGATGGCCGGTCCCATCACCGCCGCATCAAAGTCCATCTCGGACGACGTCCGCGCCGGCAAGTTCGCGACGATCGAAGAAGTCTTCCCCGCATTCCAACAGCGGATCATGAGCGGAGCAGGCGGAGGCGGCTGAGGCCCTCCTGTTTTCTTCCAATCTCCGAATCACTACCCATGACCGAGCACACCGAAGGTCCAGCCCTCCACGAAGTGAAGATGCACCTCCATCCGCCCGCTGATCCGGGCGTTGGGATCGTCGTCTCCAACGAAAAGTGCACCGCCGGCCGTCGCGCCGCGGGTTTCGTCCGTCACGTCGCAATCGATGTTTCGAACACCCGCCTCGCCGGAAACTTCCGCGCCGGCCAATCCTTCGGCGTCCTGCCGCCCGGCCAAGATGCCAAGGGCAAGAACCACGCCCTCCGCCTGTATTCAATCGCCTCGCCCACCTGCGGCGAAGACGGTCAGGGAAAAGTCCTCGCCACCACGGTCAAGCGCCTCATCGACGAACACAACGAGACTTCGGCGCTCTTCCTCGGTGTCGCCAGCAACTACCTCTGCGATCTCAAGCCCGGCGATCAGGTCCGCGTCACCGGCCCCAGCGGCAAGCGCTTCGTCCTGCCCGCCGCACCCGGCCAGCACGATTACCTCTTCTTCGCCACCGGCACCGGCATCGCGCCGTTCCGCGGCATGCTCCAGGATCTCCTCACCGACCCCGCCGCCAAGGCCTCCCGCATCGCGCTCATCATGGGTTCCCCCTACGCGAGCGATCTGCTCTACGACAAACACCTGCGCGAACTGGCCTCAAGGCACCCCAACTTCCGCTACATCACCGCCATCAGCCGCGAAAAAGCCGAAGACGCCCCCCGCCCTCTTTACGTTCAAGATCGCCTCACCACCGACCGCGATTCCCTCGAGCCCATGCTCAAGTCCGATCGCACCCTCATCTACATCTGCGGCATCGCCGGCATGGAACTCGGAATCTTTCAGGGCATGAGCCGCATGCTCCAGCCTTCCGATCTCGATGGCTATCTCCGCGTCGATCCCGAAGCCCTGACTTCCATCGATTCGTGGGAACGCCGCATGATCCACAAGCAGGTCAAGCCCACCCGCCGCGTCTTCCTTGAGGTTTACTGACTTTTCGCTCGGGTCCGTCCGGTGGTAGGCTGACCCATCCTTACGCCCGGCCCCGGAAACACGCCCGTTGCCTGCGAACAATCGCCTCTCCCATTCCGGGACTCGATAGGAGCCCGCTTCCGTGACGACAATGCTGCTTCCCAACATCCCGGCAACCTCCCGCCGCGGCAATTTCCTTCCCCGGTTCCTCGCAGTCGCCCTCGGCGCCCTCGCGCTCGGCGCTCCCCTTGGCCGCGCTCAGGACATCCCCAACGACATCATCACCAGCGCCTCCCCTCTCTCGCCGGCGCAAAAGGAAACCGTCGCAAAATACGCCGAGCCCCTCTTGGAATCGCTGAAGGGTGACGACGCCATCAAGGTGCGCGACGCCCGACAGGCCCTGGTCCGCCCGCTCCAGCGCTCCGGCGTGGTCGTGGGTGTTCCATTCCGTCAGGCCTACTCACAGGTTCTTGGCCAGCCGTTGGCAACCCTCGCCGAAGACAAGCGCCCTCTCAACGCCCTCAATGCCATGCGAATCGGCGCCGAACTCGCCACCGCCGAAGGTTTCGACATCATCGAAAAGGGCTTCCGTTCGCCTCTCGTTCCGGTTCGCGTCGGCGCCGCCGGGGCCGCCAGCCGGGCATTCGTCGTCGCCAGCGGCACATCCTCCGCCGTCGTGCCCAAGCGCCTCTTCGACACGGTGACCCAACTCGGAAAACTGCTCGACGATCCCGAACCCATCGTGACAGACGCCGCCGCCCGCGCCCTTATCAACGCCTTCGAATCCTCTCGTCAGTCCGAGGTTCGAAACGGCGCCTGCATCGCGCTCTGCCGCGGCATGTCGGCCCAAGCCGCCCGGGTCAAGAGCACCGTTCCCAGCACGCCGATGCTCGACGCGTTCCGTCGCACCTCACTCGCTATCCGCGAAGATCTCACCAAAGTTCAGGCAAACCGCCCGACGCTCTCCTCCGACGCACTGCGCAGCGTTCAGGAACTCGCCGGCGACCTCATCGCCATGGTTGTCCGCATGGTCTCCAGCGGCGCCCTTCCGCCCAATCGCCAGGCCGACACCGCACCCGAGCGCAAGGAAAAGGAAGCCCTCCGCGAAGCGCCCTCCCAGATCGTCGGCGCCAGCGAGCAGATCCTCTCCCTCATCGCCGACCGGACCGAGCCGATCCGCACCAACTTCGCCGAGAAGGTCCGCCAGCCCTCCGTCGAGTCCGACGCTCAGTTCGTCATCGAGGCCAAAGATCTCCTGACCAAACGCCTGACTCGGCCGCCCTTCAACCTGCCCGCCGAGCGCTTCAATCTCAACGTGAAATAACGCAACCGAGCGCGGCAACCAGCCTCATAGACTCAAATCGTGCTGCGCCTTCTCATCCCCTTCGCGCTGCTTGCCGCGGCGATCATCGCCATTCTCGGCGCCGATCGCCCGCTCCCCCGCGCCGATTTCACCTTCATCAACCGGGGCGATGTCACCACCCTCGACTTCCAGCAAATGTCCTGGCAACAGGACAACCGCGTCGCGCGGATCATCGCAGAGGGTCTCGTCGCCGCCGACGTTTTCTCGCACGATTACACCATCGTCCCCGCCGCCGCCGAACGCTGGGAAGTCTCCCCCGACCTCCGCACCTACACCTTTCACCTCCGCGACGCGAAATGGAGCAACGGCGCTCCGGTCAAACCCGGCGATTTCCTCTACGCCTGGATGCGGGGCCTGCTCCCCGATGTCGGCGCCGATTACATCGGGTTCATCCAGCACATCAAGGGCGGCCGCGCATTCACCGATTGGCGCTCCGCCGCACTCGCCGACTTCGCGCGAAAGCATGCCGAATCCCCCGACCCCGCCGCCGCCGACGACCTCTGGTGTGAGACCAAGCGCAAATTCAGCGAACTCGTCTCCGCCCGCGCCACCGACGACCGCACCATCGTCATCGAACTCGAGCGGCCCACCCCCTACTTCCTCGATATCGTCGGTTTCGTTTCCTTCTTCCCGTTGTGCGAATCCGTCGTCAGCCGCTACGAAAGTCTTGATCCCGCCAGCGGGCGCATCAAGTGGAATCAGGATTGGACCAAGCCTCCAAACTTCATCACCAACGGTCCGTTCAAAGTCGAATCCTGGAAGTTCAAACGCGATCTCCGCCTCCGCCGCAATCCCTACTACTGGAATCAATCCGCGATCGGCGTTGACACCATGTCCATCCCGACCGTCGAAGATCCGGTTTCCTCCGTCATGGCGTTCGAGACCGGCGCCGTCGATTGGGTGAGCGACGTCCTCGCCCCCTTCCGCACCGAGATGGTGGCGCAAAAGAGCGATTTCTACAAAGAGCACAAGGCCGAATACGACGCGCTCAACGCCCAGGGCCTCGATCCGATCGAAATCGATCGACGCCTCCCTCCCGATCCTCGCAAGAACATCCACGTCTTCCCCGCCTTCGGCACCTACTTCTGGAATTTCAACTGCTCCCGCACGCTCCCCGATGGCCGGATCAACCCGCTCGCCGACCCGCGCGTCCGCCGCGCTCTCGCGCTCGCGGTCGACAAGCACGCCATCGCCGATGGAATCCGCCGCGTCGGCGAGCACGTGGCCCCCACGCTCATCCCGCCTCACTCCATCAGCAATTACCAATCCCCCAAGGGACTCGGCTTCAACCCCGATGAAGCCCGCCGCCTCCTCGCCGAAGCCGGATACCCCGACGGCAAAGGCTTCATCACCCTCGATCTTCTCATCACCAAGGACGGCGGCCACGAACTCATCGCCCAGACGCTCGCCAAAGACTGGCAGCGCATCCTCGGCATCAACACCACCATCTCAGTCCAGGAAGTCAAAGTCTTCCGCGAACGCCTCAAGAACAAGAACTACATGATCTCGCGGGCAAGTTGGTTCGGAGACTACGGCGACCCCACCACTTTTCTCGAAACCTGCCGAACCGACGACGGCAACAACGACCGCGCCTATTCCAGCCCGAAGTTCGATGCGCTCCTCGATCGCGCCGCAAACGAGTCCGACCCCGCCGCCCGCTTCCGCATCCTTGAAGAAGCCGAGCGCCTCCTCGTCGAAGAGGATCTCCCTCTGCTCCCGATCTTCTACTACGTCAACATGTACCTCTTTGACGCCAACAAGGTCACCGGCATCAGTTCTCACCCGCGTGGCATCCAACTCCTCTATCACGTCGACATGTTCAACGACGGCAAAGGCTCCAACGCTCCCCTCGCGCTCCCACCCCTCAAGCCCGGCACCCACGACGAGCCTTCCCCGTGAAGAGAAGACGTTTACCACCGGGGCGTAGCGGCACAGAGAAGCGAGAATCCGCTCGAGCGCTCTCTCCCGTGATTGCTTTGCAACCCCTCCCATGGTTCTCTGTTTGCATTCATTCACTCTCTTCCCTCTCCGTGCCTCTGTGCCTCTGTGGTGACCGCCTTTCCATCAAGGAAAGGGGGCCCAAATGCTCGGCCTGATCATCCGCCGCCTCATCCAACTCCCCATCATCCTCGCGGTGATCTACACCCTCACGCTCACGCTCGCCTGGCGCATCCCCGGCAATCCGCTCGAAAACCCCGAAGGCCGCCGCCCCGCTCCCGAAGTCGTCGCCGCGATGAAGGCCCAATACCGCCTCGACAGTTTCTGGTCCTTCTACTGGTCCTACCTCGACAACGCCTCCGGCCTCAAGTACCTCCGCGACTCCTTCTCCGGTCGCGCCGCTGCGCAAGCCCTCGCCGCCGAATCCGCCGGTCATGCACCACCCACCCGCATCATCTTCGATCTCGGCCCCTCGCTCCAATACCGCGATCAGCGCGTCAACAACATCATCGCCAGTGCGCTCCCCGTCTCCATGGCACTTGGCGCCACCGCCATCCTCATCGCCCTCGTCCTGGGCATCGCGGCCGGAGTCGCCGGCGCGATCAAGCCCAACTCCACCACCGACATCCTCACCCTCGCCATCGCCCTCGTCGGCATCAGCCTTCCCACGTTCGTCATCGGTGCCGCGCTGCTCCTCATCTTCCCCGTGCTCCTCGGCTGGGGCCGAATCCCCAGTTGGGGCCGCCCGGTCGACATCATCCTCCCCGCCATCACCCTCAGCCTCCCCTTCGCCGCTTACATCGCCCGTCTCACCCGCCTCGGGATGATCGAGCAACTCCAATCCGATTACATCCGCACCGCCCGCGCCAAGGGTGTCTCCGAACCCGCCGTCCTCTTCAAACACGCGCTCAAGAACGCCTTTCTTCCAGTTCTCTCCTACCTCGGACCCGCCGCGGCATTCGCCATGACCGGCTCCTTCGTCGTCGAACGCGTCTTCGTCATCCCCGGCATGGGCCAGCACTTTGTCAACGCCGTCCAGAACAAAGATCTCTTCCTCATCATCGGAGTCGTACTTATTTACGCCTCCATGCTTGTGCTCTTCAACCTGATCGTCGATGTTCTTTACCGCTGGGTCGACCCGCGGATCGAGTAATCTATTTCCTTCCCGTCCCCCTTCGGCATGGAACGCCCCGGCGACCCAACCCCGCGTCTGCATATCTCCGATTCTGGCGGATCGGACGCCGGTCCGCCTCCCATCAAGTTCCCCGCGCCCATTTCCACACCCCGCGATGACGACCCGCGCGCCGACGCCCTCCTCGTCGGCCTCGCCTCTCGTGGCGATGAGGAAGCCTTTCTCGCGCTCTACCGGCGTCACCGCTCCTTCGTCGTCAGCGTCGCCCGCCGCTACACCCGCGATGAATCCGAAGCGCTCGATGTCCTGCAGGACACCTTCGCCTACCTCGTCAAAAAACTTCCCACGCTCCGCCTCACTTCCAAACTCTCCACCTTCCTCTACCCCGCCGTCCGCAACATCGCGCTGACCATCCGCCGCAAAGACCGCATGGTCGCGCTCTCGCCCACGCACGACACCGCCGGCAAAGCCTCGACCGCCAGCCCCGAAATCGGGCCGCGCCCCATCGAAAAGGTTGTCGTCGATCTCCCCGAGGGCCAGCGCGAAGTCCTGCTTTTGCGGTTCGTCAACGACCTCTCGCTCCGCGAGATCGCCGCGGTCCTCAGCATCCCCATTGGCACCGTCAAAAGCCGCCTCCACCAGGCTATCGCCACCCTCCGTGAAGACCCGAAAACCCGAGAATTGTTCGACGGCGAACCCCCACCCCCCACAACCCCCACACCGCCCACAATTCCTTCCGAATCACGCCATCCCCCTTCTCGATGAACCTCCGCCCGGCCCGGTGCGCTCCAGCATCGGGCCCGGAATTCCGGCCCCGCTTGTCGCTTTCCGCCCATGTCCAATCCGCCCACCCAACCCCCGATCGACCCCGCCGAAGGCAACGACCTGCCCGACCCCGTGCTCGCGCCGCGCGCACTCGCCGAGTTGCGTCAGGCCTTCGCACCCTCGCTCGAGGTAAGCCCCGAGGCCGATGCCCGCGTGCTCCACGCGATGAACGCCCATCGGCGCGCCACCGCGCATCGCTCCGGTTTCTGGAGAGGCTTCCAGATCGCCGCGGTCCTCGCCCTCGCCGCGTCCTTCATGTTCTTCATGCAGCAGCGCCGCGAACGCTTCACCGCCAACAGCCCCTTCGCCGGGGCGGTCGCAGCACAAAAGGAACGAGAAAACGCGAAACGCGAGAGCGATCGCCTCCTCGCGGATGCGTCGCCCGCCCCCGCCGTGAGCGACCTCGCCGCGGCATCCACCGCGGCCTCCTTTGCCTCCGGCAAGAACGTCACCATCCTCGACGTCCTCAACCTCGCCCGCAAAGCCGAAAACTCGCCCACCGCCTTCGCCAAACAGTCCAAGTTCAAGCCCAGCGGCGAAGTCGTCAGCCCCTTCGACGAGGTCAACGAACTCGCGGCACAGGTTGTCGGTTGCAAGCCGGCACAGGTTCCCGTTCTCGCCGCTCGTGCAAATGATGGTTTGGCGGCAGACGCCATGGTCGGCCTGAATGATGCGGAAGCCCGACACGATGCGCCCCGTGCCGCCGCGCCTCCTGCTGCTGCAGCCGCAAACCCCGTCGGCGACACCCGCATCCTCACCTTCGACATCATGCTCGATGTCGGCTCCCGCTCACTCGCCGCATTCCAGATCGAAGTTTCCATGTCCGCGCCAGACACCGCTCGCGTCACCCTCATGGGCGTGCGCGGCGGCGATCACCCCGCCCTCCAGCGTCAGCCCCTGTTCGATTCCCGTCGCGTCTCCAAGCCCGGCTCGCACACCACGTTCACCGTTGCCAACTTCGACACCGGCAAAGACCTTCCCAGTGGCGACGTCCGCGTCGCCCGCATCGTGCTCGTCGTTGTCGGCCCCGGCAACCCCGGAGTCACCGCCCGCCTCGTGATCGCCGCCGGCGCCGAGGGAGTGCCCATCCCCGCCGGCCTCCGAGTGGTCGAACGCGCCCCAATCTCCGGCGCCGACCTCAAGCACAAGCAACTCGAAAAAGCCGTCGAAGAAGCCGAAGCCCTCCCGCCGGTAAAGTAGTCCGAGTTCCATCACACCCCGCGCGCCTCCGCATTTGTCCTCCCCCTTTGCCAAAGGGGGAGGTGTCATCGCGCAGGCTTTGAGAAGCGATGACGGAGGGGGTTTCGGACCGCGATTCCATCCGTGGAATAAACTCGCGCCGAATCTTCGCCGTGGACTTGGACCAATCCGGATCACAAATGCAGATCACCCACGCCAACTCCCAACCCTCCAAGCCCGGCCCTTCCGATTGGTTCACCGGCACGGTCCGAGTGGAGCCCCTCTTCGACGCCCCAGATCCGGCGCGCGTCGCCGGCGCCCGCGTCACCTTCGAGCCCGGCGCACGCACGGCTTGGCACACCCACCCCCTCGGCCAGACTCTCATCATCACTTCAGGCCGCGGCTGGGCTCAAACCTGGAACGGCCCGGTCGAAGAACTCGGCCCCGGCGATGTCGTCTGGTTCGCGCCCGGCGAAAAGCACTGGCACGGCGCGACGAACACGACCGCGATGTCACACATCGCAGTTCAGGAAAAACTCGGCGGCAAAGCGGTCGATTGGCTGGAGCAAGTCAGCAACGATCAATACCGCAAGTAACTTCGAAAACGGCGCCTTCCGATAGCCGCGATTCAGTACCTGATCGCCGACCCCACCGGCCCATACTGCGCCAACCGGTCCTTCCCCTTGAGCGCCACCAACTCAATCAAGACCGCGATCCCCGCGATCTCCGCCCCGCACTTCTTCACCAGTTCGCAGCACGCAGCAAGCGTCCCGCCCGTCGCCAATAAATCATCCACAACCAGCACGCGCTTTCCCGGCGTCATCGCATCCGTGTGAATCTCCAGCCGGTCCGTCCCGTACTCAAGCGCGTAATCCGCCCC
>JAHBXG010000037.1 GCA_019636565.1 Phycisphaeraceae bacterium | reverse complement strand
CATGTCGTATTCGGTGCGGGTGTGTCCGCCCTTGTCAGCATCCAACAGGCCGCCGCGACATACCGGCCGGTCAAATGCCTCGTTCACGAACGTCCGAATTCGCTCAACGACCTTCTCACGCCCACGCTCATGAAAGATCGCGTGGAACATCCCGGGAAAGACATCGAATTGCTTGATTCGCGAGCCGAGCTTGCGGTAGAACTCCCGCTGCGCCTTCAGCGTGACCACCCAATCGCTCCCCGCGCCGACAATGAGCGTCGGTGTCGTGATCGCGCCGGCGTCGTCCAGCAACCGCGTGGATGTATCCTGCAAGTCGAGCAGGATGTTCACGGCGATCTCGCGAAAGATCAATGGATCCCCCTGATACGCCCTCGCCTGCTCCGCATCGTGCGTGAGCATCTTCGCCTTCACGTAACTCTTCACGATCCCAGGCCCGAGCATCTTCTGCTTGAACCGCAGCATCGGTACCGCCAAAGGGACATACAGCCTGACCCGAAACGCGGGCGCACCGAGCACAAGCGCCCGGACGGGAGGTGCGTAATCATGCACCCAGGCCGTTGCGACCACCGCCCCGACACTGTGCGCGATCACCGCAGTCTCTTCGAGCTTCACCCCGTGCATCGCGCCGAGATGCCGCGCGAATACATCCGCATCCTTCACCACCGCCGCAAGATTGGGCGCGTGCCCCCGCTTGCCCTCTGAGTGACCATGCCCACGCTGATCCCAAGCGAAAATCGCGCAGCTCTCTATCTGCAACCCCTCGACCGTCTCCTGCCATCGTGCCGAGTGTTCGTGCCCACGGTGAAACAGCAGCAACGCCCTCTTCGCCGGGGTTTCGGGCTGCCACGCGCGGTAGAAGATCTCCGTGCCATCCCACGTATTCATCGAATGTTCCGTCATCCGCATCGACTTGCTCCCGGTTCAAGCCCCGATCGAGACGGACTACACGATACCCAAAGCTCACTCCAGAACTTGACCTTCCGCCAACTTCTTGGATTTGCCCATCACCGCTTTTTGTTCGGCGCACCCAATTTCTCGCTTCAGAGTCCAGGTTCCGCACTCCTCCTGACCCCAATACACTCCCCCCCAATGTCCGCATTTTCCGACCCCATCGCTCTCCTCGATTCCGCCTTTCGCGGCGCGACCGCTTCGGCCTTCCCCGAGGTCGGCGACACCGATCCTCTTATTACGGCCAGCAAGCAGGCCGCGCTCGGCGACTTTCAGGCCAACGTCGCCATGAGCCTTTCCAAGCGCGTCGGGAAGCCGCCACGCGAGGTTGCCGCCGCGATTGTCGCCAAGGCCGCGACCGATCCCGAGCTCGCTCACATTGCCGAGCCCTTCACCGACAAATCCATCGCCGGCCCGGGCTTCATCAACATTCGCCTCAAAGGCGACGCGCTCGCAGCGCTCCTCACCTCGATGGACACCAAATCCCTCGGAGTTCCCGCGCCGCAGGTGAAGGAAACCATTGCTGTCGATCTCTGTGGCGTGAACCTCGCCAAGCAAATGCACGTCGGCCATCTCCGCGCCACCATCATCGGTGATGCCCTCGCACGCGTGTACGAACGCCTCGGCCACAACGTCGTTCGCCAGAACCACCTTGGCGATTGGGGCCTGCCCATCGCAATGGTCACGGCCAAGATTGCTTCGGACGCGACGACCGGCAAGGTGAACTTGAGCACGCTCAAGCTCGACGATCTCGACCGCGCGTACAAGCAGGCCCAGCGCGAGTGCACCGCCGACGAGGCCGGCCTTGCCGCCGTCGAGAAGTTCAACCTCGGTCCAAAGGCCCGCGCCGAACTCGAAGAACAGGTCAACGGTGCCCGAGAGAAGCTCGCCGCGGCAAAGCTCACGCTCGTCAAACTTCAGTCTCACGATCCCGAGGTCTTCGCGGTCTGGGAACGCATCGCCAAGATCACCGTCGATGAGTGCGTTGCTGTCTGTGCTCGCCTTCACGCGATCGTCCGCGCCGAGGACACAGCGGGCGAATCCAGTTACTCGAACGAACTCGGCGAAGTGGTGGACGATCTCGTGAAGCGGGGCATCGCCGTCGAATCTGATGGCGCGCTCGTCGTCCACCTCGATGGCCCCGATGATCTCAACGACCACGGCCAGAAGATCAACGAACCCTGCATCATCCGCAAATCCGATGGCGGCTTCCTGTACGCGACCACCGACCTCGCCGGAATCCGCCGGCGCGTCCGCAAGTTCGGTGCGTCGCGACTCGTCTACGCCGTGGATGCCCGCCAGAGCCTGCATTTCCAGCAGGTCTTCGCCGCGGCACGCAAAGCCGGTTACGCCAGAATGCCTAGTGGTCAGAACGCCACGCTCCGCCACGCCGGCTTCGGCATGGTGCTCGGAGATGACGGCCGGCCCTTCAAAACCCGCAGCGGCGAGAACGTCAAACTCACCGACCTCATCGACGAATCTCATCAGCGCGCCGGCGTTGAAGTGAACCGCCGCTCTGCATCGCTCCCGGAAGCCGAGCGCGACAAGATCGCCGAAGTTGTCGGCGTCGCCGCGATCAAGTACGCAGATCTTGCCAACGATCGGATGAAGGATTACGTCTTCTCATTCGATCGCATGGTCGCGTTCGAGGGAAACACCGGCCCGTATCTTCTTTACGCGTTCGCCCGCATCAAAAGCATTCTGCGCAAAGCACAGGCCGAGAAGCAGATCGAGACCGGCCCGAGCGCTCTCTTCCGCAAAGCGCCGCTCGCGATCGTGCAGCCCCAGGAAAAGACGCTGGCTCTCGCCATTCTCCGCTACCCGGGCGCGCTCCGCTCGATGGCCGATTCGTGCGAGCCCCACCGCCTCTGCGGCTTCCTCTACGATCTCGCCGGCGCGTTCAGCAGTTTCTACGACGCCTGCCCCGTCCTCAATGCCGACAACGAGCCGACCATGCTCTCGCGCCTCCGCCTCTGCGATCTGACCGGCCGCGTTCTCGAAGATGGATTGACGACCCTTGGTCTTCCCATTGTCGACCGAATGTGATTCCATTGAACATGCTTCCGTTTCGCCTCCTCGAAACTGCCATCCACGTCGAAAGCGTCCGCGCCGCGCGCGATTGGTATGCCCGCGTCTTCAGGATCCAGCCGCTGAACCCCGACCACGACGATCGCCTCTGCGCCATGAATCTCCCCGGTGCACAGGTCCTCCTCATCTTCAAGCGAGGCGGTTCCACACAAACCTTCACCTTTCCCGGCGGCAAAATTCCGCCCCACGACTCTCAAGGCACCACCCACCTTGCCTTTGCGATCGCCGAATCCGATCTCGCCCCGTGGCGCGCCCATCTCGCTTCGCTCAACATCGCAATCGAAAGCGAAATGCGATGGGACCGAGGCGGCACCAGCCTCTACTTCCGCGATCTCGACGGGCACCTTCTCGAGCTGGTCACCCCCGGGGTCTGGCCGACGTATTGAGCGTTCGCAAGAGAACGCGGAGTCGCGGAGAATGCTGAGTTACGCGGAGGAAGGCCAGGAGAAGAGATTGGAAAAGCGGAAGCGAGAACGCGAGGATTCATTCGCGTGAAATTCGCTGCGTGAGAACACGCAGGTGTGCGGCCCGTAATCCCATTCTTTCTCCTCCGCGCCACTCAGCATTCTCCGCAACTCCGCGTTCTCTCCTTTGCTTTCCGGGTATCCTCTCCGCATGCTCCACCTTCTTCTTTCGGCCCTCGTCGTTCTCCAGCCCGGCAATCCCGCTCCACCGCCCGGTTCGGATGATCCGGCGCCGCAGGTGAACTTCGCCGCCGTACCGGCTCCTCGGAAGGAACAATGGTGGATCGACCGCAACGAAACATTCAACCAGCGCGCCAAGCAGGGCGCCGAGAAGGGCGACATCGACATCATCTTCATGGGTGATTCGATCACGCAGGGCTGGGAGGGCGCAGGCAAGCCGGTCTGGGAAAAGCACTACGCCAAACGCAACGCCGTCAACTTCGGAATCGGGGGTGATCGCACTCAGCACGTGCTGTATCGCGCGAGCACCGGAAACCTCGACGGACTCGACACGCCGGCCAACGGCAATTCGCCCCGACTTGTCATCCTCATGATCGGCACCAACAACACCGGTCAGGCCAGCGATCCCAACGCGAACAGCCCAGCACAGATCAACGAAGGCGTCCGCGCCTGTGTGGACGCCATCCACGACAAGATCCCCGGCGCGCACATTCTCGTGTTGGGAATTTTCCCGCGCTCGGAAAAGCCGGATGCGCGCCGTCAAACGGTTATCGACACCAACGCTCTGCTCAAGACCATTGGCGAAGGCGGAGACGGCGAGCTCGCGATGTCGCGAGTGCACTTCCTTGATATTTCGGACCGGTTTCTGGAAAAGGACGGCACGATCTCGAAGGAGATCATGCCCGACTTCCTGCATCTCTCGACCAAGGGATACGAAATCTGGGCCGATGCGATCCAGTCCCACATCGACCGCTGGGCGCCGACGCGTTGAACGGTCAGGGGCAGAGCAGCGTGTTGTATCCACCAACAAACAGCGTGAAATCCGCGTCGTCCACAAACCCGTCACCGTTCAGGTCCGCCGGGCAGCCCGTGATCATCGCCGGATCGGAACACAACAGCAGGTTGTATCCCTGCACGAACAGGCTGAAATCAGCGTCGTCCACCGCGCCGTCGTAGTTCGTGTCGCCGAGACACTTCTGGATGACAGCCGGGCCCGTCACCGTGAGCTTGACGCTTCCGTACCGGCGCTCCGGACGCGCTGAGTACGACGCGATCATCACATAGAACTTCTTGCCGACCCCGCCGGTCAGCCCCCTTGCGCCCGAGAGTAACGCGGTCGGATATCCGCCCGAATCGTCATCGGCCGAAAGCAGCATGGTCGCCGGAGGGGCGGCGCAGTACGCGCCGAGGAACGGGTCCAATCCTGTCGCGGGTGCGATTGCTTCGGCCTTGACGCTGATCGCGCCAACTCCGGTGCTTGAGAGTTTGACAATCGCGTACGGCACGTTCGTGTTCACCGATGCCAACCAGGTCGCCCCGCCGCAGGTCGCCGAGGGCTGCAGGCTCGCATCGTTCGCGCGATTCCCGACCGGGGACCACGCGCCCAGCTGGAGCGACAGCGTTCCGTCGGCAAGCGCGGCGCCGGCGACAGCGAGCACAAGACACGCGGCACACTTCCGTTTTGCTCGCAGATCCAGACGCATGATCGCTCCTTCCGAACCCTGAATCACCATCGCGGTGGATAGAGGCCCTGCACACAGATGTAATAGCCGATGACAAGCGACGGCTGCACATTTTCATGCGGCTGACCGCTCCCGGCATTGCCGAGCATCGCGGTCGATGCGTAGTGCGGGTCGGGTGCCGCGCTCAACGGTGCCGCGGCCGATTGCCCCGACGCCGAAGCGCCGAAGTAATTGCCGACAGGGGAAGCCGCGGTCCCGGCCTGAGATGATGCAACAAGCGTGTGGGTGTGCGCCGGCAACTGCGCCGCCGTCAGCGGAACGGTTTCTTGGCCAAACGTTGACCCAATCGACCGGCCGGTCAGCCCCGGACCCTGCCCCATTGCAACGACGGCGCGTCCCCGCAGGTCCGGGAGCCCGAACGTCGTCGATCCATTACCGCCGAAGTTCGTGCCGAGCAATGAAAACAGAGCGGTGTTGGTGCTGATCGATAGCAGCCGGCCGTCGCAGGGAAGGAATTCCCGCGGCGCGAAATTGATCGCGCTTGTGATGATCTCGCCTATGTAGTAATCAGCCATTCGACCTGCTCCTCCCGTCTTTAGTTTCGCGGCGGAAACAGCCCCTGAATCGCGATAATCCAGTTGATCACCAGCCCCGGCTGCATGTTGTCGTGCGGCGCACCCGTGCCAGCGGAATTCACCGATGAAGCGCCCATCACACCTGCTCCCGCGCCCGTCGAGCTCCACCGGTCGCGGCCGTCCGACGCCTTGGCAAGGCACTTACCCGTAAGCAGACTCGACGTGCCCTCGCTCGGGATGACCCGAACCTGATGTGTATGGATGGGCAATTGGGTGCTGTTGAGCGCGATCGACTCGAAGCCCGGTTGATTTCCGATGCTGCGCGCCGAGAGACCAGGCCCCGACCCGTCGCCGATCGCTATCCGCCCCCGCATGTCCGGCAAGGCAAAGTTTGTGGTGCCGTTGCCGCCGTAATTGGTGCCCAGCAGTGAGAACAACGCCTGATTCTGGTTGATCGGCAGGAGCTGTCCGTTGCAGAACGACCACCCTTTGGGCGCAAACAACCCGGCGAAGGGGACCATCGTTCCGAGATAGGGATTGAGCGCCACGCGAAACACTCCGTCAGGGCTGGGGAGGGTAAGTACCAATGACACAGATGCAGTAGTTCAACGCGATGCTCGGCTGGATGTTCTCGTGAGCGGCGCCGGATCCCGTTGAAGCTGCGGCGCCCGCATCCAGCATGACTGCTGCCCCACCCGGAATCGACGTTGCGTAGGGAAGCGTGCCCGCTTCTGCCACCGCCGGGAGTCGCTGCTCGGGATTCGGGCTATTCGGCGAACCCGAGGCGCATTGAATCGAGTGGTTGTGTGCAGCCATTTGAGCGGGAGTCAAACTCACCGTTTCGGTTCCGAACGATTGTGCGACAGTCCGCGGCGTCAGGCCAGGTCCGGTTCCCGAACCGACGATCACGCGACCGCGAAGATCCGGCAGGGCAAAGGATGCGCTACCGATTCCCCCGTATGTGTTGCCGATCAGATTGAAGAGCGAGCCATATTCCGAAACGGGGAGCAAGCGACCATCGCAGAACATCCAGTTCGCCGGCTCGAAGTTGCCGGCGAAAAGCATCAGATCGCCGAGATATGGGTCTGCGGGCAACTCGAAGTCTCCTTCATTGCGCTTTCGACACCCGTGCGCGAGCATCGCCGACCGCGATCAACAATGCCCCGCCGCCGGCACACACTCCCGTTCGCGAAGCGACACGCAGCAACGAGCCGGACCCGGCGCGAGTCCGTTCCAGCATGAGTTCGCTCCACGCGGGGCGGGCGACTCCGGACAGCAGGACATAGATGCCGGCGACATGCAGCGCGACAGTCTGTGGCTCGCGTTCGCCGTCGCTCCACGAAATCCGGACACCATCCGCGAATGCGCGTGCCGAAGCACGCGAGGGTGGAGTCTCCATCCCGCCGCGAACAATCACTTGGGCGCGGTACGAGTTGCCGGCAGAGTGATGCACATCGGCGTTGAATCGGCCGCGCCAATCGGGCATCGCGCTGACGCCAAGCACTCGAACATCAACCGATTCGCCTTCGCAAATACCCTTCTCCGCACCCGATGCCATGCCGGACCTGAACCGGTCCAAGGCTGAACCGATCGATCCGTCCCGGCGGATCGGTACGCGATCGAGTGCCTCGGGCGCAGCGGCGCACGACCAGGGGCCAGCCGCGACCGATTCGAACCGGTTGATAGAGATCGCTGCGTAGCCGATGGAGTGTTCCGGTGCGGGTCCCGCTTCGCCGGCGCGAACCCAACGGGGGAGCGCAACGGCTGCGGCAGCGGCGCCGCTGGCAAGAAGCAACTCGCGCCGGCTACATAAACCAGGGACCATCTCCAACTCCATTGGACAACCGCCGAACGATTGTGAATGTACCACATCCGGAGCGTGTCTCATGCCGAAATCCGGACACTGTTACCAGACTCCCAGGATTGAGGTCAGATAACACTACACGCAGGTCAGGTTGTTGTAGGCCACGACAAATTCGACGAAGTCGGCGTCATCGACGAATCCGTCGCCGTTGAGGTCGGCGATGCAGTTTGCGGGCATCGAGGGGTCGGCGCAATCGAGGATGTTGTACGAAGCGACAAAGAGCACGAAGTCGGCGTCGTCGACGAAGCCATCGAGATTCAGATCACCGGGACACGGATCGGGCGGTTGGGTGCCGGGGCCCCAGTCTTTGCCGGTTGCGGAACTGACGGTGCTGGTGGCGGTCACCGAGGTGGCGCCGGCCAGGATGTTCAGAATCCCGCCCCAGCGGACGACGCCGCCTTCGACCAGCGCCGTTGAGTTCCCGGCGACGCCGCTCTGCGAGCGCATACTTGCTTTGCTCCAAGCGTAGATCCCGAGCGTGAAGGGCGTGCCGAACGTGAAGGGCACGGCGAATGTCGCGCTGTCGTTGAACGATTTGCTATCCACATTTGGGTTGCCATAGGTGGCGATCGCCCAATTGCCGTACTGGCGATCGGTGCTGATCAGGTCCGAGTTGCCCGGGCTGAAGAGCGCGTTGGCCAACAGTTGAACATTGTCCTTGTAGCCCGTCACGCGGATGGAAGCGGACCCGGCAAATCCCGTGGCTTTGAGGAAGCCCGAAGCGTTCAGATCGAATACCAGAAAGCCACTTTCACCAGTGTGTGCCGGATTGAAAATCGTAAAAGTATCTTTCCAACCGCCGTTGACGGCACCAACGGGACCCGACGAATTGTTCGGCGCGTTGTTGAATGCGTCGAGCAGGACGTAGCCCATACCACACGTACCGGTGGCATTGTTATTGATATTGGTGCCAGTCGCAGAGGCAGAGCGAGTGACTACGCCAATGCCGCCAAAGAACCCTTCGTCAAAGGATGCGCCGGCACCACCAACCATGCCCGCAAGATCCTGGCCCGGCCAGCCGAACGCGCTTCCGGCCGGTCCCGGGTCGGCACCGGCCTGAATGAAACCGCCCGGCGAGACCAGAGTCGACTGCGAGATGCCGGCGAGCGCACTCACACTCAGTCCGGCGACGAGGAACGCACCGAGCGACGCACTACTTTGCATTCTCATTTCTAACTCCTTCTTCCCCGGCGCCTACTCGCACAAGAGCGCGTTGTACGCGACCAACCAGATCACAAAGTCCGAATCATCCACCACGCCGTCCTGGTTCAGATCCGACGGACATCCCTGCGGCATGACCGGATCGGCGCAATCCAGAATGTTATAAGCGAAGACGAACCGCTGGAAGTCGCCGTCGTCCACCAGGCAGTCGCCGGTCAGGTCAGCCGGGCAGACCAATCGGAGCGATACTTTCGTGGGTTGGTAGTCCAGGCGCCAGACACGCCCGAGCGGGGGCGGCGGTGCATTCAGCGTGAACGAATCAAACTCTCCGCTGATGGACGGTGCGGTGATGAAGTCAAAGGATGTGCACGTGTCGGTCGGAGTCCAACCGGTAATCTCGATCGTGAGTTCGCCATCGAGCGTCAGTGGCGCTGCGGCAGCAAGAATGTCAAACTGGCCCGGGGCATCGCCCACTGCGTCGATTGTCAGACGGGATTCGGGATTCATGGAAGTCGTCCCGCGCGGCTCGATTCTTCCGATCGCGCCGTCGGTGAGGCCCGGGCTGATCAAGGCTTTCGTCGAGACGACGCCGTACACCCTGCCAGTCCCGCGAAGAGTCTGACCCGATCCGATCGTCAGCGAAGCGCCGCCGCCGGTCGACTCGATGTACGCCGAATCAAGGTTGGAGGCGGCACGCAGTAGGATTTCTCCGTTCCCTCCGAGCGTCTGCACCCCGGCAAAGCCGAGCGCCGTGAAGTTGTTGGAGATGCCGGCATTGATGGTAATGATGCCGTTGTTGGTCAGCGAATCCACGCTCAGCCTCGCGTTGTTCTCGAGCTGCAACTGTCCCATGTTCTCGACCGAGGTTGCGTAACTGGTGCCCGCGAGCACGCGGACCGGACCTCCCGCACTTTGCAATGTGCCGCCGGTGACCGAGCCAACGTCGAGAGCAACGGCGCCGACACCACCGATGATGGTCCCCGAGCCTTGTTGAGTAATCGCGCCCCGGATGCGCACGATGTCGGCGGGATTGGCGCTGCCGCGGATCGTCCCCAGATTCGTGATATTCCCGAACAGGCGTCCGTCGCCGGTGATTGTGTGGAGTGCGCCATGGGTCAATCCGAGTGTGCCCGCGTCGATGTAGGCCGTGTCGGGGTTGACCGCGGCCCGCAGGGTCAGCATTCCCGTGCCATTGAGCACGCACGCTTCTTCGACCACCATGGATGTGAAATTGGTGCCCACGTCGTCGTTGATCTCGACCGATCCGTTGTTCGTAAGCCCGCCGGCGAGCAGCACAACCGACGTGTTGTTGGCGATCTGAAACAGGCCGGTGTTGGTGGTCCCGTTGACTCTCGCGGTTCCGGTCGAACGAACGGCCCCACCGTTTCCCGAGGCGAAGACGCCGCCGCTGATCACTGCGCCGCTTCCGATCGCCGCGATACCGGGGTTGCCCTCGATGCGACCAGAGCCGCTCTGCGTCACCGCACCGCGGATTTCGAGCAGTTTGCCGGGAACGTCGGCGAGGATGGTGCCGCTGTTGGAGGTTGTGCTGTAGATTCGGCCCGTTCCGCGGATGGTGTGGCCGAGGCCGTGAGTGAGTATCACGCCGGCAGCCGACTCGATGTAGGCGGTATCCAGATTGACCGACGCGTTCAGGATAATCGCGCCCGGTCCGGTCACGGCGCACGATTCCTCGACCCGGAGCCTGGTGAAATTGACTCCGGAGGTGGTGTTCACGACCACGGTTCCGGTGTTCACGACGCCCCCGGCAAGCAACCGCAGAATCGCGTTGTTGTCCACGCTCATCGCGCCCTGGTTTGCGACTCCACCGATACTTGCATTACCGGTGACGAGCACACGCCCGGCGCCGATTGTCTTCAAGAATCCGCCCGTGACAATCGCATTTGTTCCCAGCGCGGCGTCGGCGTTGTCGCCGATGATGCTGCCGGCGCCCGTCTGGGTGAAACTGCTGCGTATCTCGAGCAGCGATCCGGGCGATGTGGCGCGAACGGTACCCTGATTGATCGTGACCGCGTAGATGCGTCCGGTACCGGTGATCGAATGGGATGCGCTCTGCGTCAGCACTACAAGATCGCTAGCGCCCTCAAGATACGCGGTATCGAGATTGCCGCTCGCACGCAGATTCACGGCCCCTGTGCCGCCGAGCGTGCAGGTCTCCTCGGCGCGGATGCGGGTGAAGTTGGTGCCCGCGCCGCTGTTGACATGGAGCACGCCGTGGTTTGTGAGGCCACCGGAGAGCAGACGCAGTGTCGAGTTGTTCCGAACCTCGCCATTCGCGTTTGAAGTGAGCCCGTTGATACTGGACGATCCCGTCACCTGCCAGGTGCCACCGTTGGCGGCGTTGAGCGTGCCACCCGTGACGAGGGCGCCGTTGCCGAGGCTGATGATCCCCGGATCGGCGCGCAGTTCACCCGCGACGGACTGCGTGAATGTGCCGGTGATTTCGAGAAGTTTGCCCGGAAGATCCGCGACGATCAGGCTGGCGTTGTTCATCGCCGCCGGGATGCGTCCTGCGCCGGCAATGGTGTGCGGCGTCTGATGGAGCACCTGACCACCGCCCGCGGTTTCGATGTACGCCGTGTCGAGATTTCCGTTGAGCGCGTTCAGGCGCAGCGTGCCCGAACCGGAAAGCGGCGCCACGGCGACATAGCGCATCCTGGTGAAATTGCCGCCGCCCGTGGGATTGATGATCACCGATGCATCGTTCAAGAAACCCGAAACACTTCCGATACTCAGCGCTGCCGCGTTCGCGATCTCGAGCGTTGCCCCGGTGCTCAGAAGTTGCACCGAATCGGGAGCCGGGCTGCCGGTCAGGCTGATCGTGAACGTTCCGCCCAGGTTGATCAGCGCGCTTTCGCCGAGGCTGTCGGGAATTCCCACCGGGTTCCAGTTGCCTCCCGTGGTCCAATTTCCACCTGCACCGTTGGCCCAGATGAACTCCTGTCCGAGAGCCGGCGCGGCCGCGATTCCCAAAGCCAAAAGACCCGCCGCGCCGCCCAGCGGGCGGCCGTGATTTGAAAGCATTCAACGCACTCCTCATTGCTCGCGACATCCGGCACAGAGCGGCTCCGCGCCCTCCGGTCTACCCAAATTACCCGGAATGGGGGGTACAGATCAAGCAAATCCTGTGAGATGGCCTGGAGTATCGGCGCGAGGCACCACACAGGTCGGTGGCCTCCTCGCTCGAAGATGAATCGCAGATGAAGCGGCCACCCCGGGCGCGACCGATCGGTGCAATTGATTCGTTCCACCTCAGCGGCCCGGCGGCGGGTCGCAGAAGTAATGGTCGTAAGCGGCAGCGAAGATTTCGAAGTCGGACTCGTCGACAAAGCCGTCGGAGGTCAGATCGCCGGGGCAACCTTCCTCCATGTCGGGGCTTTCGCAATCGAGCGCGGTGTAGGAGTGATAGAAAATGACGAAGTCGTCGTCGTCCACCACGCTGTCGCCGTTCAAATCGCCCGCGCAGGAGACAACTTTGATCGTTGCGTTCGCGAGAGACGGAGCGAGCTGGCTGCACTCGAGCGAAGCCGAGACGGTGCCGGTGCCGATCGAAACCGCGTAGAACGGGGCGGAGATCGGCGCGATCGAGCCGTTGGGGAGCAAGTCGGGCAGCGGAACAGTGAGCGTCTGGCTGCCGCCGAAGGTGAGTTGCGACGAGAGCGTCCAGACAAGTTGCACATCGGTAAGCGTGAGGCCGGAGGTGTTGGTGTACGCGGGGATTCCGCTGGACACACCGTTGACGCCGATGGGTCCGGGCGGGCTCAGCGAGATCTGGAGCGAGGGTGAAAGGAAACCGACGCCACCACCGTCGCCACCATCGGGAATGGGTTCAAATACACCGATCTCATCGCAGTTCACGGCGCCGAAGAAGCGGACGTATTCGGGCGTGGGGCTGAGCTGCGGGGCGATCTGGCCGCCGGGGATGGTGAGAGGCAAGTCGATGGACTGGTTGGGATTGAGCGTGATGGCGGGCCAATCCGGGTCGGACAGGATGTCGATCAGGTCGCCGTTGTAGAAATAGAGCGCGGCTCCGAACGACACATAGAACGTTCGCGCGTCGTCGGGGCCGTTGATGATCGTGACGGTACCGGTGACATCGGCTCCGACGTTGGCGGAATCATCGGCGTTGAAGAGGACGGTGAAATACGGATTTGTCAGGCGCTCGCCCTCGCTGGGCGCGGGACGGGGGCCGGCCGGGCGGTACTCCGCGGCGATATCGTCGCGGCCGGCGGCGCCGCGCTTCTTGGTCCAGATGTGCTCTCCGAACTTTGCCTTGGCGTTGTTGTCGGTGATGGCGACCACATAGATGCCGGGAGTGGCTTTGCTATCGGCGAAAATTCGCTTGTCTGCGAGCGCGCTCGACCACATAAAGCCCGCATCATGATCGCTTGCGGGCGGCGCAACAGCGGCTCGGATGATCTCGCGCGAGGCCGGACCGATTCTCGTCAGCGCAGCACCTTCGGCCTGGCTGGTGGCATCGATGACCTGCCAACCGTCTCCGCCGGAGAGATCGGGCCGATTCATCCAGCACTCGGTCCACACGTGGTAATTCCACTCGTTGTCGGTTTCGAGCGCAAAGTTGCGGCGGTACTTCATTGTGAACGCGTTGTACGTGTAATAGTCGTCGATATGGCCGTCCACGGGATTGCTGTTATCGATGGCCGTTTTGAACGAACTGACCGGGCGGGCCGGGATGCCGGCGGTTCGGAGGAGCGTGGTCGAGATCCCCGAGAAAACCCAGCATTGTCCGTACTTGACGGGGGAGTAGGGCGGACCAGCGCTCAGCCACTTCTCGAAAACCTGCTTGGAACTCTTCCAGAAATCGGGCTTTTCGCCGCCGGGGAATGTCTTGGCCCAGCGGCCTTCGAGGACGCCCTGACTCCAATCCCGCCAATTGCAGCCACCCGCGATCTCGCGAGAGACATCGATGGGCGTGGTGCGATCGAGCCCCGGAGTCTCATCAAGGAAGTAATTAAGCACGTTCAGCGAAACCTCATCGAACTGGTTGAACTTCCACGCAAATTCGGACGGGCCGGCGAGAATGAGATTTCCGTCTTCGTTCTGGATGTATTCCTTGCGGTCCTTCGCATCGGGCATGTACACGGTGTCGTTTGCCTTCCACGGATTGAAGAGAACGACGACTTTCTTGGGGAACACCTTTTGAATTGCGATTCCGGGGATGCGACCGCCGCCCTCGGCGGAGGTGACGAGCGCGTCGATACGGAATTCATACGTGCCGATCTCGGCATCCTTCGGGATGGAAATCTCGAGCAGGAACTCCTGCGTATCCAAGCCGACGAAACCGGGGCTGACCTTGAAGTACCAGTCGTCATCCGGGAAGGGCGGCAGCCCGGGGGCGGGCAGGATTGCGACGCCGGTATCGTCCCAGGTGCGTTTCGCGGAGGGGAAGATGTTCCAGGCGGATTGGGGGGCGTCTTTGTTGGTCGTGATAACGAAGTAGTACTTCTGCGCGCGCCGGATGACCAGACGCGGGTCCGCTGCGGTCTTGAATTCGGTTGTATTCGCGAGCGAGGTGTTGGTTGTGTCGAACGTGTCGATCGACGTTACATCGGGCGCTGCAAACGCGAACGACGCGATGAAGCAGCACATGGTCTTGGCCAATGTGGAGAGAATGCGATTCATGACGGGATCCCCTGGGCACGCCGGTGTGCGACCATTTAGCCTAACCGGGGGCACAAGAGACGCAAGTCGGTTTTTGGGGGCTTCGAAGAGGCTTAATACTGGATTGGCGCGAGGGAATTGGAGAATGAAGTTGCGCCCGGTTCCGATGAAGACTGCGCAGCGCTGGCGCGATCGGGATTCGGACGGTCGGAGTCTGGCCGGCTGGGAGCCAGACCGGAACCACCCTGGCGAGCGGCGACCTTTTGCCGAGCGGGGGCGGACCGAGGGTCAAACGTCGAGAGCCTGACCAGAAGACGCATCGCACCGAGCCCGACCTGGCGCGAGGCGCGGCGGAGAGCGAGCGTCTTGGGATCGGGCGGCTGGGCGGCAAGCAGGGCTTCATCACGTGCGACACCGGCGACGATGGCGCGGGCTGTGTCCAGCACGAGAGACATTTGAGAAGCGGCGACGAGCCGCACCCGCCTGGCGATGCCTTGGGCCATCTGCTCGATTCTTTCGACGATCTCCGGGAGGTTGAGCCATGCACACAGGGCATGGACCGGTGTGCCCATCTCTTCCGCGATGGAGAGCAGCGAGCGGGCGGGATCGCAGACGGAATCGAGAACGGATGAGACCTGTTCGAGAGAGGGAGAAAAGCATGCGGACATGAGGGGGCTCCTGAGAAGAATGAATTGAGGAGCGAAGTGCGCCTCTATAAGGGGGCGCATGTGCGCGAATGGCCCGCGCATCCGCGCTTTTTGCCCGGGTCGATTTTTCTAACTGCTTGCCGATGCAGGAGATAAAAATTTTGCAAAAGCGCGCATGGCCCGGTTTTGATGAGCGCTTTTTGCCCGCCAAAGCAGTAACTACGCATTTGGCCCGGAAAGGCTTGTGAGGGCGTATGAAAGCGGGCAGACGCTTGCGACGGCAGCGTTTGGGTGCTTGGGACCCACGGGCCCTCTCCAACACGTCAGCGAGCTTTCATGCAGCGGGACGTTCAAGGACAAAGCAACGCGTTGTACGCAATGACGAAGATCGTGAAATCTGCGTCGTCCACCAGGCTGTCGTGATTGAAATCAGCCGGGCAACCGGCGGGCATGGAAGGATCGGCGCAGTCGAGGATGTTGTATGCCGCGACGAAAAGAATGAAATCGGAATCGTCGACAAGGCCGTCGCTGTTGATATCGCCGGGGCACACAGCTGCGGAGGCGGTGATCGGGAACATGGTGGCGTTTTCGCCGGAACTGCCTCCGGCGGAGATGAGCGGCTGGCTAAAAGCGGCGCCCTCGCCCGAGGACCCCGGGGTGAACGTGCGGAGTTTGTCGTTCAGGCTATCGACGACAATGGCGGCGTTGAGAACAGAGCTGTAGCAGCCGGCGATCTCGCCACCGACGCCGAAGTAGCCGCTGTTTGCAAAGACGGTGATGTCGATGGATGCGGGCTCCATGAGGAGCATCCGAGGCGCGGTGGCGCCGGAGTTGTCGTCCAGTTTGATAAAAATGGAGCCAGATGGGCCGGGAGCAAAGCCGACCACCGTGGGGCTCGTGAGCGAGGCGGTCACAAAGATCGTATCGATAGGGGCCCCGGCGACTCGCGAGCCATCGGGAGTGAGCGGGATCTTCGTGATGAGCGCGTTGATGCCGCTGCTGCCGCCCATGAAAAGGCTGTGGGTCGCGGGGTCGAAGTACATGCGGTGCCAGGTCCGCGGTGGCAAGAAGATGCCAGAGCCGACGGTGTTCAAAACATCGCGTGTGACACCGGCGGCATCGACGTACGAAAACTTGTTTTGGCGCTGGAAGTAGATGCGTCCATCGCCGGTGGGCGCGACCAGCGAAGCATCCTGATTGCCCGCATAGATCAGATCGGAAAACGAGGCATCAGAATCGACAAGCGAGATGATCTTTCCGAGACCGCCGGTTCGCACGATCACGACCCGGTTGCGATACGCGTCGAATGCACCGTCGCCTGTAATCCCGTGATCGGGAAGAACGACCGACACGGACAGCGGCGCAGGATGAACGAGGAGCACAGCGGGACGAAAGCCGGGACCTACGCCGGATGCGCCGCTTACACAAATGATGTCGCCGGGAGTCCAATTCGCGAATGCGGAAGAATGAAGCATCGCACCCGCCACTGCGATGACTGCGGCAATCGTTCGATGCATCGCGACAACTCCCAAGCGAATGCCTGAATGAACGGACCTTGCAAACGCGGCTCATCCGGCACCGGCGCCGGAGGATTCCGGAAGCCAAAGTTGGCGGCGATCGAACCGCGACCCAAGGTACCGCGCGAGGCATCGGGGATCAATAGTGGCTTTGTCGCCGCTTCGATTTTTTCGTTCGCGGACGGGGCTCAATTGCAAACAAACGTGTCGTACGCCGAGGCGAACAGCACAAAGTCGGCATCGTCCACGATGCCGTCGCCGCTGAGATCGGCCGGACAATCGACGGGCATGGCGGGATCGGTGCAGGCCAGCAGGTCGTAGGCGGAAGCGAACGCAACAAAGTCTGCATCATCGACGGTGCCGTCGCACGAGAAATCCGCGGCACAGAAGCCGATGCGGATCATGGTGCTCGCGGAAGCGCCGATGGCGTTGGTCACGACGCAGTTGTAATCGTTGCCCGCATCGGCGGATGTCATCGAGCTCACGAGAAGCGTTGGAGTGTTGACGCCGCTGAAGTGGCCGCCCTCGGAAAGGTCCGCCGCGCCGCGTCTCCATTGATAGGACAAGTTTGGCGTTCCTGCGGCGGCCACGGTGAGCGAGACAGAACCGCCCGGGCAGCCGAGTGCGGACACCGGTGCAGAGATGACCGATGCGCCCACCGCTGCGTCCGATGCGATTCCGTTGGCAACGGCGACAAGCGAGTACGAGCCTGCTGGGAGGTTTGCGGGAAGCGCGTACTCGGCGGTGACGATGGTCGCACCCGTCATAACGCCCGTGCTGCTCCAGTTGAAAGTGCGGGCGTAGTAAGTATTTCCGTTGCTGTGGGCGATGCGCACGAGCGGATAGTTGCTCGCCATCTGCAGATCATCGCCGTACGCGGCGCCCTCCGAGATGCCATTCAGCCCGGTGCCGCTGAGGTGGAATGTGCCGTCGAGATTACGGGAGATGCTTGAAATGACGGGCTTACCTGCTTCGAGCGGCGCGCCGTCGGGCGTGTAGACGTACAGGTCTGTGCCGAAGTGGGAGTAAAGAACTCTTCCATCCGGAAGATCCAGCATGGCGGCGGCGTAGCAGGAAATGGAATCCTGCGGGCCGGTCGGCCCGGAGACATCGGTGAAGGCGTTGGTGATGTAGTCGTATTCCACGAACGTGGTGGGAGAAGGGAAGTGGTTGGCGGAGGTCGGCACGGGGCTGACGGCGCAGAGGATTTTTCCGTTGACCATCATCGCGGCGGGTGCGTCCGGCGTGCCGCGGGCGCCGGGAATATCGGGACCGGCGACCCACACGCCGGACGCGGTGGTCCCGCTGGGGGTGTAGATGGCCGTGTGGCCGGTGGAGCCGAGAAAGAAAGCCTTGCCGTTGGGGAGCAGGAGTGCCGCGCCGAGTTCGGAGCCGAAGGGGTCGTAGAGCGAGACCGGAACGTTGCTGTCATTCAGCCAGGTGTTCGTTGCCGGGTTGTATCGTTCGGACCGGACGCCAAACGGATCGATGGTCAGGATCATGTCGGTGGGCAGTTTGACCCAACTCGATTCATCCTGGTAGGACCCGTGCAGCATGAGCGGGCCGGTAGTCCAGGCGTTCGTGGTCGGGTTGTAGATGACTGGCCTGCCCGATGTCTTTGGAGACACCGGGAAGATGAGGACGCTTCCGTTGGGCAGTATTTCGCTATTGGAATCCGAGAACGCCTGCGCACCCCCGGTGACCGGCGAGGTTGCCGAGGGATCGAGCACCGTTGTGGGAACCGGATTCGCGCTCCACGAGTTGCTGACGGGGTCGTAGATTTCGGATCGAGCGCCGCCGGTGCCGTATTCACCGCCAGCAACAAAGACTCGCCCGTCGCGCAGCACCTGCGAAGAGAAGTAGAGCCTGGTGTCGGCGCTGGAGGCTCGATTGGACCATGTTCCGTTCACGTAGCTGCCGTGAATGTCCGGCGTGAGACGGAACCAGCGATTGCCTCCGCCATCGGCGCACATCACCGTTCCGTCGGAGAGTTGAAGCATCAGATTCACGCCGCCGGGAGCAGAGCGAACGAGCTTTGTCCAGGTGCCCGCGATGCAGAGGGATGACCCGACAGCCATGGTGAGCATGGCGCAGAATGAACGACTGGTTACGGACATATTCGTTCCTTGGTACTTTGCAAACGGCTGCGCCGAGAACTGACGGCGCATCGCCGCCGGGATTGTGGACGCGAACGGTAGGGTTCGGCGTCCGGCCCAAAGCATAACAGAGGGTCGCATTCTTTCCGAAGCGATATCGGACCGAACCGCTCATTTTTCGGCGCGTAGCGCGGGGTTGCGTATCCGACACCGATTTGAGGGTGCCGCGATCTGGAAGACTTCCGCTGGCGGTGCTTCACCGTGCTGCTTGAACTTCAGGGGCAGAGCAGCTCGTTGTATGCGACAACAAAGATGACGAAATCGGCATCGTCCACGACCCCATCGAAATTCAGATCCGAGGGGCAGTACTGCGGCATGGACGGATCGGCGCAGTCGAGGATGTTGTAGCCCACGAGGAAATACGTAAAGTCGGCGTCATCAACGAAGCAATCTCCATTCTGATCGGCGTTGCACGTCAGACGAAGCGAGACCTTGTTGCTCTGGTAATCGAGGCGCCAGACCTTTCCCGCCGGAACCGGACCGGAAAAGATTGTGTACGAATCGAACACGCCGTTGATGGCCGAACCGGTCACGAAGCCGACGTTGGCGCAGGTATCGGTCGGGCTCCACGCAGTCGTGTCGATGATCAGCGAACCATCCAGCGTGATGGCGGCACCTCCGCCGAGAAGATCGAACTGGCCCGCGGCATCGCCGACCACATCGATCTCTACCATGGAAGAGTCTGTGAGCGTGAGGCCCGTGCGGACGCCGATCGTGCCAATGGCCCCGTTCGTCAGGCCGGGGCTGATCGTGCCGGAATTGGACCACGTGCCGTAGAGATTGCCGCTGCCGCGGATCGTGCGTGACGCGCCGATCGTGACCGGCGTGTTGCTGGCAACCAAATAGGCGCGATCGAGCGAGTTGCCGGTGGCGTTCAGGATCGTCGTGCCGGTGCCTCCGAATGTGCCGCCGGCGGTGAACTGCATGCTCGTGCCGTTGGCCCCTCCGGTCGGATTGATCGTGAACGTGTCGTCGTGCGTCAGGCCCGGCGTATCGATGTAAAGGTTGGCCGAGTTGGGTACGGCCATTGGTCCGATCGGCAAGACGTTGTTCCAGTGCACGCTGCCGTTGATCCCGACCAGGCCAGCGTTGAGCGCCTCCACCGTTCCGTTGTTCACGGTGCTGCCGTTGAGGTTGAGTGTGCCGCCGTCGGCGATCAGCCGGCCGTTTGCGCCCTGCGTGATATTCCCACCGACGAAAGTCAGGATGCCGCCGGCGATGCCCTTGATGATGCTGTTGTTCGCATGGGAAACGTTGCTCGCAAACTGAAGAATCAGCCCGCTCGAATCGGCCTGGACGATGCCGTCGTTGACCCACTGCCCGTACAGATTGCCGCTGCCGCGGATTGTATTGGTCGAGGCGACGGGAGCCCCGGACAACTGGATGTAGGCCCGGTCGAGCGAATTCGCGGTCGCATTGAGCACGATCTGCCCGGACCCGGAAATCAACATCTGCGATGAATGCGAAAGCGAAAGCGATGTGCCGGCACCCCCGCTATTGCTGTTGATGACAATCGTTCCGTTGTTGTGCAGCGGCGCCGACGTGGAAAGAATGAATCCCGCTCCGTTTTGGATATTCAGGGTCGCGTTCGAGTTCAGAATATCGAGCGTGCTGATGGAATAGCCGAGCGGCATCGTGACCGTGTACGGCGCCGCGAACGGCAGAATCGCATCGACCGCGCCGCTGGGGACCACCTGCGGAAACCATTTCGCCGGATCACTCCATGACCCGTCGACGGGCGCTGCCCAGGATTGTGCAAAGGCCACGGACGCCGCCCCCGCGGATGCAAACAAAGTGGCGACGACTCGGGTTCGAAGCATGGCTCGCTCCATCGCAAGAGTGACAAACATTCGATCTGATCACGTTTCCTCGGCACGCGCGATCTGCTGACGTCCCGGACTCGATTCATGCTACCGGGAGAACGGTGTGCGGCTCAAGCACAAATGCCGAGAATGATCGCCGCTCACCCACCGAACAATCTGCGAGAATCTCCGAGGGAATCTCCGGCATTTGCGAAAAGTGAACGGAGTCCGCATCTTGGTGTTATTCTGAGTCCCTTTCATGAAAGCTCATTCATCGCGAATGTGCCCGACGAATTGGAGATCCGCATGGGTTGCATTACGATCGCGCGCGCCGGGCTACGGGCCAGCATCGCTCCGGATCTGGGCGCGGGGCTCGCCGATTTGTCGGTGCTGGGGCCTAACAGCTATTTCTATCCGATCCTTCGACGCGCCGCGCCGGATGAAACCAACGCGTCGCTTCTCGGGTCGTTCATCATGGCGCCGTGGGCAAACCGGATTGCGGGTGCGCGGTTTGTGTTCGAGGGAAACGAAATCGCATTGAAAGCGAACACTTCAGACGGGATGGCGCAGCACGGAGACGTGCGAAAGCGACCGTGGAAATTGACAAAGCACGACGCGGCTTCGGCTGCGCTCGAATACGACAGCGCGGCACACGCGGACTCGAACTGGCCGTGGGCCTATCGGTGCCGCGTGGAATACACGCTCGATGAATTAGCGCTGGTTGCTCGATTGAGTCTTCGCAACGCGGACTCGAGGCCGTTTCCGGCCGGTTGCGGGCTCCACCCCTATTTTGCCCGGCGTTTGTGGGATGATCGTGACGTGCTGGAGGTGCGCGCGGCTGTGAGTGGGCGCTACCCCACCACCGCCGGGTGCGCAACGGGTTCGCCTGAGCCCGACGAGTTGTCACGGCGGATGGCGTCGCTCGCGCCGATACCCGACCGACACGTCGACGCTGTTTTCGGGGGATTTAGCGGCGAAGCGGAACTACGCTGGCCGTCGAGCGCCGTGACGCTTCGCATGAGAGCGTCGACAAACATGAACCACCTGGTTTTCTTTGTGCCGCATGCGAACGGAAAGAGCGAGACGCCGTTGCCGTTTATCGCTGTGGAACCTCAGACGCAGGTCAACAACGCGTTCAACCTGGATTCGCAACCCGACAAATCCCGCGTTTCCGGCACAGGGACCGTCGTGTTGAGGCCGGGCGAGTCTTTGGAGACCGAATGCCGCTTTGAGATTGACAGCGGCGCGGCGTGATTCCTTTTTCAAGTCTGCTTGCGATTACGGACAGAGAAGTTGGTTGTATGCCGCGACGAAGGCAACGAAATCGGCATCGTCGACAAAGCCGTCCGCGTTCAGGTCAGCGGGACAGCCGGGAGGCATCGAGGGATCGGCGCAGTCGAGGATGTTGTACGCGGCGACGAACAGAACAAAGTCTGCATCATCGACGAGTCCATCGCCGTTGAAGTCGGCCGGGCAAGCAAGCGCGAGCAGGAATGCGCGGGGGATGCCCCAGAGGGAACCGGTGCCGACGACTCGGCCGGCGTCGTCGATATCCCAGGCCGTTTCCAGAATCCAACCCGGTGCCGCGGCCAAGTCGTTGAGGTCGGCGATAATTCCGCCCCGCCAGATGCATGCATGGAAGTTGGATGTGCCCACCGCATCGCCCGAGGCATTCATTGCGTGCGCGATGCTCGCTTCGGACGGAGCGAGTGAACCCAGATCCACTCGGCTGAGCACGGCGCCGGCTTCCGACAAGTTCCAACGCGTCGCATGAAGTATGCCGGAGGCGACTGCCGACGCGCCCACGGCTGTATTGCCGCGCAATGCGAACACCTGGCCCGCGGGTCCGCCAAGGGTGCCGAGGTCGTTTGGGACGAGCCCGATCCAAAGGCATGGCCTCGAAGATGCGTCGTTCGCGCTCATGGCGCTGCCACCGACTCTTCCGGCGTCGTCGATCGCGAGCCCGAGCCCGGACGAACCGCCCAAGGTCGGGAGCACCTGAAGAAATCCGTTGCTGAACCTGCATGCACGCGGCAAGGTCAGGCCGCCGTAGTTTGTCGACACGATCGTGGTCGTCCCTGCTACTTCGCCGGTCTGGTTGATGGAGCGGGCAACGAATGGACCTAGTTCGCTTGTCACCAGATCATCGCTAAGCGTCGCGTACCAGGTCATTCCTCCGAGGTCGTACGCAACACCCACCGTACGGCCGTCCTGCGCGATGTCGAAGGCCACCCACTCTGCGTTCGCGGGCGGATTCTGAATCTGCGACGCGGGCGGACCGAAGCGCGCGGCGCGGAAGTGCGCACTGGAAATGGTTGAACTGCCGACGATCGCGGGCATCGCGCCGGAAATGGAGTTCATCGCGAACGCGTGCGACTCTCCGTACAGAGTCCCGAGATCCACTATCCGATACGGCGGCTGTGCGGCGAACGCCGAAATGCAGAGCGCGGCGGAGGCGAGCATGGCCGATGCCGTCTTGCCGCGAATGACTGTCTGATGCGTGCCCATGCGATCATTTCCTTGCTGCAGCGTTCGACGCTGCTACTCGTGCACGCGATGAAAGAACGGGTCCGACGGCGTGGACGTGTGGCACACGTTGCAGTTGTGGATCATGTCGGGCTCGCCCTGCAGACGCAGATGCTGAGCGTTGTCGGTTGCTGTCACTGCCGGCGATATCGCGTGCGGGCTGGAGTGACAGGTGATGCACTGCACACCGCCGTGACCGATCGCGTTGCGGAAGAGTGTTCCGGGTTGTTCGAATTCAAAGCGAGAACGCGTGTGGCATGAATCGCACCGCGGCTCTTGAACCCATGGGCTGCGGGACGGCTCGCCAACGGTCGACATCGAGCCGTGGCAAGTAACGCAGCCGATGCCCTTTGCCGCGTGAACATCGCGCTGGCAATCGGTGCGAACACCCGGATGGCAGGCGTAGCACTCGTTGGCGAGTTGTGCCGCGCCCATGCGCGGGGCGTGGGCCAGGTGCATCGCCGAGGAGAGGCTGGGAATCCCTGCTTGCCCAGGCGCGCCCAGAGCGTTGTCGCTGTGGCAGGCGGCGCAGAACACCGGCTGGCTTGCAACCAGGTTCGTGGCGTGCAGTCGGTCGTGAGCCTTTAAGATATTTGTCGCCACTGTCTCGCCCGGTGTGTTGTGGCAAAGGTTGCACGACATTTCCCAGGAGATGGGAACCACAGCCTGCGTCTCCGCGATGCTCACGCCGCTCTGCCGAACGATGATGTGCGCCAGCGGGTAAGGGTTCTCCTTCCCGTCATCATCGATCGGCGTGAGCGGTATCCCCTCGGCCTTGTAGTTTCGATTCGCGGCATCGAGCACCATCGACCCGGCCAATCCGAAGCCCGCGATGCCCATATCCGGCGCAGGAGACAAACCCATGAGCGGCTGAACATACCGCCAGAAATTCGTCTTGTCGGCCGAGTGGGTGTTCGTGGGCAACCGGTACGACACCGTGACACCGGAAGTGATGATGTGCGGCTCGGCGCCGCGGCGGATCACCTGCGCTCGCACCGTGTTGAACGGCGGCAGGATCATCATCTGCGAGAAGTCGTTTTGCATGCAATGCATGCCCAGGTCGTTCTGCGCGATCACGATGTACTGCTCGGTCGGAGTGAGCAGCAACCGCCCTAGCGCTGCTGCGGCAATACCGCAGCACAATGCACCGGCCCAGAGAACTTCGACTAATCGACCCCGCAGAAGGTACGCCATCCGGCACCTCCAAATCACGACTGCGTTCCAACGTATCTTTTTTTGGCCGGTGTTACAAGGCTGCACACGGAAGATCAGCAATCAAATCGTGCAGGGGAAACCCCGCAAGGACATCCCTTACGCCTCGGATTCGCTGAAGTACGCGGATTCCCGAGATTCAGACTCAACAAAGTGAATCGACTTGCCGGCGCGAGTGAATCGCAAGAGGCGCGGATGGAATCGCAGGACCTGCGCGGAGGACAACGCCTGTGACAAGTCAACGATCAAGGGCACACCAACTCGTTGTACGCCGCGACAAAGAGAACGAAGTCGGCGTCGTCAACAACACCATCGCTGTTCAGATCGGCCGGGCAGCCGGCAGGCATCGAGGGATCCGCGCAATCAAGAATGTTGTACGCGGCGAGAAAGAGAACAAAGTCGGAGTCGTCGACGAGATCGTCACCGTTCAGATCGCCCGGGCACGCGCCGACAGCACCAAAGAGCTGGAAGTCATCAAAGTCCGCCTGCGCTCCACTGACGGAAAACCGGATCTGCAGGTGCGGACTCGGGGGCAGCACGGCCGGCGTGGTCGCGACGAGCGTGCGCAGCCCCCACGTGCCGGCAGGGGGAGCTTGTCCGGGTGAATAGGTGAGCAACCCGAACTGCTGGTCACCGGCCCAAAGCTGGAGAGTCACCGTCTGCGGTGCGCAACACGGGTGGCTCCGCGTGCCGATGAGAACGCTCAGCGTGTACTTCGTCGAGGGCGCGGCAAATGTCGGGAGCGTGTTGGCAGACGTTCCGCCGTTGGAGTACCCGACCTGCGCACCTTCCGGCGGAAGCATGTCCCAGCAGGTACCCGGGGTCCATATGCCGCCGGATCCGACCGGGAGATTGACAATGGTGTTGGTCCAGGAATCCGTCTCGATGAAGAAACCTCGGAAGCCGCAAGGCGAAACGGCGACCGCTTCGAAGTTTCCGTTGGGGATCGGGATCGGCTGACCAAGACCCGTCGAGCAGATCGCGGCGAACATCAACCACGGCAAACGCGATTGAAGCATGATTTCATCCTCCGGGTGCGAGGCATTTCCCGCTGGAGAAAACCATACCACGCGGTGCAAGGAACGAGCGGCGATCGGGGAACTCCGATGAGGAGTCTCTCATCGGCCCAAGCGAAACGTTTGCCGAACGCAAGCGAATCATGCTGCCGCTAGAACAGCATCGCGTTGTACGCGGGGATGAACATGTCGTGTTGGAACCGTCGATCTGATCGTCGGCTTTGAATTCGGAGAGCGATACCGCTGCTAATTTACAGAACTGCAGCAGTCGTTGTAGAACCGCTGAGCGCTTTGGATATCCTCAACGTATTGCGCCCACGCATCAACCCGACACCAGGCGTCGCTACCGCAGCTCGCCAGTCTGGCTTGGTACGAATCCCAGGCGACCTCTGCCATCCAGTTGTAGAAATCCGAACAGATTTCCGGACACGGGGGTGTTGTCTTGTCATCCGCCCGCACGGAAACACTTGAACTAAGCAGGGTGAGTGCACACATCACGATGGCGATTCTACTAAGTTGAATCATGGCCGAACTCCTTTTGATTGCCATCACACGGCAAGAAGCGGATTTATCGTGCTTTGGCGCAGTTGTCATGACTAATTCGATCATTGAACCGCCAGCGTTCCAATTGTTCCGCGAACGGGGTTGCGCGGCCACGGAGTAGTGTCTGCGGTTGCATTACCACCTGTCAATCTCAAGAATTGTCCCAACTCTTGCTTTGACAAGCATGTACAGATCACAAATCTCTGGCTTTTGAGTGTACCCAGACAAGACAGCGCGAACGAAGCCCACGGCATGAATCGCGGTTGTAATTGCCGATTCATTTTGCCAGCAGCTAGTTCCTGATTCCGTGTTCCAAACTGCCACGCCCGATTCTGTGCGACACTTTTCCACGTAGGCATTCGATTCGCATCCGAGCGTTTGCCGGCATCTATTAAGACGCGCAATTCACTGCCCCGCGAAACGTTTTCCAACGCCAATCATGCTAGTAGAACAGCATCGCGTTGTACGCAGGGATGAAGATCGTGAAATCGGCGTCGTCGACAAAGCCGTCGTGATTGAAATCGGCGCTGCACGAATCGGGCATCAGCGGATCGGAGCAGAGCATGAGGTCGTACTGAGTTGAGAAGAGCAGGAAATCGGCGTCGTCGACCTGGCCGTCGGCGTTGATGTCGGCGATGTGGGCTTTGACTTTGACTTCGACGGGGACGGATGTGGCTTCGCCGCAGGCGTTCCAGAAAGTGACGCGGTACATACCGGCGTCGGAGTGTTGGATGTTCGTAATGGTGAGCGCGGCGGGCGTGCCGTCGGTGGGTGAGGGGAGTTGGCCGGAGGCACCGGAGACGGCGCCGCCGCCAGGAGATACGCCGGAAGGCCCGTCGAGAATGTTCTCAAACACGCCGGAACCAGACTGCGTCTCGCGCTGCCACTGCAAATAAACACTTGACAACCCGGTTTCGCAGTACGCCGAGACATGAAGCGTGGCAGTAGCGATCACACCGCCAGGACCATCAACCGTCGCCAAGTTGGGCCTTGGGTTTGAAGTCCATCGCGCGAACCGACCGGACACCTGGTCGTCTGCAAGCTGAAAATTGCCAACGGCGTACAACTGGCCGCCGAACCAAGCAAGATCGGGAACTTGCAACGAATCGGTCCGATGAGACAACCCCTCTCCCATAGCGGTCCACGATCCGGACTTCCATCGAGCGATGTTCTTCGCCAAGCCGTTGGAGAGCGAGAGCGAGAAATTCGCGGCGACAAAGCACTCTTGAGTTGAAGCTGCCGCGATCCCGATTCTGGCAGAAAAAACTGTGCCGAAGCCAAGGGACTGCCAATCCGTGCCGGTCCATGACGCGACACCATTTGCGAAATTTCCAGCGGCAAAGAGGTTCTCGGCAATAGCAGAGATATTTCTCACGGTGCTGCCGAAGCCGAGCGCTATTGACTTCCAAGTCACACCGTTCCAGCACGCCATATTGGTTCGAATGCCTTCTACATAGATATCGCCCGCAATGAAAACTCTTCCGGAAGCGGATACTTCAAGGGAGGCGATCGACCCGGTCAGATTCGTACCCAGTTGACGCCATACGCTACCGTCGAGCCATGCCACGGCGGCCGCATCGCCGCCGTCATTGGTAGCGAGGTTTCCGGCGGCGACGAGTGATCCGTCGGGTAAAAATCCCACTGCTGAAACGACAGCGTTCGGATCGTTCCCCACCGCGCTCCACTGCAGACCATCCCATCGCGCGATGCGCGGGGCGGAAACAACTCCGGCCCTCAAGAACCGGCCGGCAACCACAACATCGTGACTTGTCGGACTCACAGCGATCGCCTGTACGCTCGGAGCGTAGCCATCGGTGCTGCCTGAAACGCCCTCACCGCAGGCACTCCATCGCACACCGTTCCAGTATGCAATGCCGTTCACCGGAAGACCGTCGACGTGGGAAAATGATCCTCCGACATATGCACCGACGCCAGCGGCGGTGACGCATTCCGGCGAGGCCGACAAGCCGCTTCCGAGCTTCGTCCAGACATCCCCATCCCAAGCGAACACCCCATCTAAATCAAACCCCTGCGCCGTAGCTCCCGTGCTCATGCCGAAGACAAGTCTCCCGTCCGTGAGGACCGCTATCGATGTTGTCACCGAATAGTGCGGGGGACTCAGGTCTGTTGACTCGGCCCACTTGACTCCGTCCCAGACGGCGATCACACCAAGATTTGGGTTGGATGCGGACTTGATGTTACCGGCAATTGCAACAGCGCCGTGCGGGAGCGCCTGAATAGCCCAAACATCCGCGCTGCTCGGCGCCGAACCGACAAGACCTACCGCCTGCCAAGAAGTTCCGTTCCAACTCGCGATTCCTCGCACATTCGCGTAGCCAGCGCGAGTGAATCCCCCACCAGCAAGGAGCTCTCCGGATTGCAGGACCGTCAGCGTCCGCACCGTTCCGGTCATCCCGACTCCGAAGCCATTTGGCAACCCGCTTCCCAGACTACTCCACGCGGCGCCATCCCACTGTGCAACCCGGTTCACTAATACACCACCGGCATGCGTGAACTCGCCCCCAACGATCAGACTTCCGCTCGGCATGACGGCGATCGCGCGAACGGTCCCGTTGCAATAGCCGATCGAGGTCCAGCTGTTGCCATCCCACCGAGCCAAATTGGGAACTTGAACGCCATTCGAATTCTTAAAGCTGCCGCCAGCGATGAGATCGCCATTCGGAAGAAACACGAGAGCGTTCACAGCGCCGTCGCTCAGACCATCTCCAAACGGCAGCCATTCGCTCCCGGTCCAGCGCGCGATTCCATTGCATGGCCTTCCTTCCATCTGAAAGAAATAACCTCCACAAAGCAACTCCCCATTGGGCGACACCGCGAGCGAAGTGACGGAAGCAGACTGAAAAGACGGACCGACATTTCCAACCCGACTCCAGTGACCCGTCTCCGGGTCAAACATGGCAATGTTGTTTGCGTGTTGTCCGCCGGCAATACTGAAGTTCCCTCCGACCACAAGGACACGGCTCCGCGGCCCGGGCCCGTCGGGATCCCACGAGGTCATGCAGTAGACCAATCCATTGACACCCGGCAGCGCTGGACCCGGAAGCCACTGCGGCTCACATTGCCCGTGAGCACTTTCAGCCCCCACGGACGCAAGCAACATCCAAAGGGCGAGCATGATGATTCGGACAGGCTTCATGACGAAATATCCTTGCAATCGACCTTGTATCAACACTGCATAGGCGTACGCTTTGTCAGCATAGCAAAAAGCCGGCCTCGCAGCCGGCTTCATCAATGTTTTATAATTAGTTATCGGCTCACTTCGCCTTAAACGTGCTCTTGTACGCCTTGATCGCGTCTTCAAGCTTCTTCTCAAGGCCGGCATCCAGAGCCTTCTTCTGATCCAGTTCCTCGCGGACCGGCTTGCCGAGCGTGTTCATGTACTCGATCAGGCCCGTCTCGAATTGGCGAACGGCCGTCACCGGGACGTCGTCGAGGATGCCCTTGGTGCCGGCGAAGATCGAGATGATCTGGTCGGTGATGTGGAACGGGGTGTACTGGCCCTGCTTGAGAAGTTCGACAAAGCGGCGGCCGCGGTCGAGCTGACGCTGGGTCGCCTTGTCCAGTTCGGTGCCGAGCTGGGCGAAGGCTTCGAGTTCGCGGGCCGCGGCAAGATCGAGGCGGAGAGAACCGGAGATCTTCTTCATGCCCTTCACCTGGGCGTTACCACCCACGCGCGACACGGAGATGCCGACGTTGATCGCCGGACGCACGCCCGAGAAGAAGAGTTCGGGCTCGAGGTAGATCTGGCCGTCGGTGATCGAGATCACGTTGGTCGGGATGTACGCCGAAACGTCGCCTTCCTGGGTTTCGATGATCGGCAGAGCGGTGAGCGAGCCGGCGCCGTTCTCATCAGAGAGCTTGGTCGCGCGCTCGAGCAGGCGGGAGTGCAAATAGAACACGTCGCCCGGGTACGCCTCGCGGCCGGGCGGGCGACGGAGCAGCAGCGACAGCTGGCGATAGGCAACCGCCTGCTTCGACAAGTCGTCGTAGATGCACAAGGCGTGCTTGGGCTGCTTGCTGCCCCCACCAGACAACTCGTTCTTGCCCTGCCACATGAAGTACTCGCCCATGGCGCAGCCGGAGTAGGGGGCGATGTACTGCATCGGGGCCGGGTCGGACGCGGCGGCGGAGACGACGATGGTGTAGTCCATCGCGCCGTACTTCTTGAGCGTCTCGACGACGGCGGCGACGGTCGATTCCTTCTGGCCGACGGCGACGTAGATGCAGACCACGGCGTCGGGGGTGCCCCAGTACTGCTTCTGGTTGATGATGGTGTCGACGGCGATGGCCGTCTTGCCGGTCTTGCGGTCGCCGATGATCAGTTCGCGCTGGCCGCGGCCGATGGGGATCATCGAGTCGATGGCCTTGATGCCGGTCTGCATCGGCTCGGTCACGGGCTGGCGCTCGGCGATGCCGGGGGCGATGATGTCGACCTTGCGGAACTCGGTGGCGCGGATCGGTCCGGCGTCATCGAGCGGGCGGCCCAGGGGGTCCACGACGCGGCCGAGGAGGGCCTCACCGACGGGGACCTCGAGCAGGCGGCTGGTCGCCTTGACGACGTCGCCCTCCTTCACCTCGAGGTAGTCGCCGTAGATGACGGCGCCGACGGTGTCCTCTTCCAGGTTGAAGACCTGGCCCATCACCGAGCCCTTGGCGGTCTGGAACTCCAGGAGTTCACCGGCCATGGCCTTGGACAGGCCGTAGATGCGTGCGATGCCGTCGCCGACCTCGAGCACGCGACCGACGCGCGCGAGCTCCGTCGACGGCGTGAACGTCTCGACGTGCTTGCGCAGCGCGGCTGCGATCTCGTCGGCGTTGATCGTGAGTTCAGGCATTGTCCTCGTTGACCTCTCGCGAAGCGATCACAGCTGCGCCTTCATCTGGTCGAGCCGGTGCCGCACCGACCCGTCGATCACGGTGTCGCCGATGCGGGCCACCAACCCGCCGAGCACGGACGGGTCCACGACGACCTTGACCTCGACCGCCTTGCCGGTGGCCCGGCCGAGCGCCTCGGCCAGGCGGGCGACCTGCGCGTCGTCGAGCTCGATCGCCGAGCGGACCTCGGCGACCTCGCGCTCGCGGGCGGCCGCGGCCAGCTCCACGAAGCGGTCGACGATCGTGCCCAGGTCGTTCACCCGGCCGGCACCGATGAGCATGCCGAGCAGCGCCGCGCTCAACGGCAGGGCCTTGCCCGCCGTGAGCTCGTCGACGACCGCGAGTCGGCGCTCGAGCGGGAGCTGCGGGTCGGTGAGCGCGACCCGCAACGGCTCCGAGCCCTCGAGCGCACGGGCGAACCGGAAGAGGTCGTCCTCCACCGGCGCCACGCGGTCCTCGGCGCGCGCGATCTCCAGGATCGCCCGCGCGTACGCGTCGACCTTGGATCGTTCGGCGGTCACCGCGTCTCGTTCCCCACGGAGTTGATGTAGGACTCGATCAGCGCGACCTGGGTGTCACGGTCGAGGTTGCGCTCGACCACCCGCTCGGCGAGGCCGATGGACAGGTCGGTGACCTGCGCGCGGAGGTCCGACATCGCCCGCTCCTGGGCCAGGCGGATGTCCTCCTGGGCCCGCTCGCGGATGTCGGCCGCCTCGGCCTCGGCCCGCGTGACCACCTCACGGCGGATCCGCTCGGCGTCGGCACGCGCGTCCTCGATGATGACGTTGGCCTCCGACCGGGCGTCGCCGATCTGGGCTCGGTACGTCGCGGCCTCGGCCTCGGCGTCCTCACGAGCCCGCGAGGCGGACTCGAGGTCGTCGCGGATCTTGTCCTCACGGTCCTTGAGACCCTTCTTGAGGGCGGGGAACGCGAACTTCATCAGCACCGCGAGCACGATGAGGAACGCGAGACCGCCCCAGATGATCTCCGGGAGCGCGGGGGTGACGAGGCTCTTGGCCTTCTTGCAGTCCTCGAGGTCGTGCTCGAAGCCCGTGTAGTCGACCCGGTTGCCCCGGGTGTTGGCCTCGATCGCCTCTTCGACGCACTCGAAGACCTCTTCAGCATGGTTCCCGCTCGCGGCGTGCGCCACGCTCGGCATGGCCGCGACCACACCGACCGCGAGCAGCCCCGCGAGGAGGAGACTCCGGATTCGCATGTCGGCGACCTCTACAGGAAGAAGAGCACGAAGCCGATGAGCGCGAGCGCTTCGGCGAAGGCGATGCCCAGGAACATGGTCGTGCGGACCTGACCGGCCATCTCGGGCTGGCGGGCCATGGCCTGGACCGACTGGCCGACCAGGTAGCCGATGCCGATGCCCGGGCCGATGGCGGCGAGGCCGTAGCCCACCTTCGCCAGGCCGGCGTCCAGCTCGCCGGTGAGCCCGGCGGTCTGGGCGAGAACTTGCAGTGCGATGCTCACTCGTGTGCTCCTCGTGTTGACGGTGGTTGGTGCAAATCAGTGCCGCAGGGCCGGATCAGTGCCGGGACGGCGGGCGGGTCAGTGCCGGGACGGCGGGCGGGTTCAGTGCTCCGGGTGGACCGACTCGTTGATGTACACGGCGGTCAGGATCGTGAAGATGTACGCCTGCAGCACGGCGACCAGGATCTCGAACGCGGTGAACGCGACGAGCCCGAGGAACGGCAGCGGCGAGAAGATCACCTGGTACAGACCGCTGTTGTGCTTGACCAGCAGCTCGTTGGTCATGATCGCGAAGATCGCGAGCAGCACGTGGCCGGCGGTCATGTTGGCGAAGAGTCGCACCGCCAACGTGAGCGGGCGGAGCAGGTACTTCGAGAAGAACTCGATCGGGATGACGAGGAACTTCAGCGCGAAGGGCACGCCCGACGGGTTGATGTTCGAGAAGAAGTACTTCGGGCCCTGCTTCACGAACCCGGTGACGATGAACGTCATCCACGACACGATCGCGAGGAACAGCGGGATCGCGAGGCGCGAGGTCGCCGGGAACTGGATGAACGGCACCACCGACCAGATGTTGATGAAGAAGATCCAGAAGAACAGCGTGGCGAAGAAGGGCGTCCACTTGCGGCCCTCGTCGCCCATCGCGGCGATGCTGACGTTCTCCTCGATGGCCAGGTAGCCGGCCTCGGCGACGTTCTGCACGCCGGTCGGGACGAGCTTGCGCCGCGTGCCCCCGATCCAGAAGAGCGCGATGCAGATGATCGTCGAGACGAAGGCCATCAACGCGACCTTGTTGAACTCGAACGCGGTGTTCGGGCCGAAGATGCCCTTCCACTCGAAGAGCTCGTTGACGTTGGGCAGCAGTTCCCCTAGGACCAACGCGGGTTACTCCTCGTGGTGGCCCGGCTTGGGCTTGAGGCCGGGGTAGGCGAGCGTGAGGCTGACCGAGCGCAGCTCCCAGAAGAGGAGCACCAGGTACGACCCGATCAGGGTGAAGCAGAACGCGGGCCAGTCGACGACGTCGAGGGCCTTGATGCCGGCGCCGAGCGCGGTGATGATCCCGAGCCGGACGAGGAAGCTCATGAGCGCGACGCCGGTGAGGGCGTGCGGCGCGTGACGCGCGGTCCAACCGAGGATCCACGCGGCGGCGAGGAAGTTCACGACGACGATCGCGAGCGCGAGGGCGGCGCCGAGCGCGGCGTCGGGACCGCGCCAGATGCCGAGCCCCAGCACGACGATCGGGGCGACGAGCGCGCACTTCTTCGCGAGGTCGTGCGCGATCGTCGACTCGATGCGCTCGGTCGACGGCGCCGGCACGGCGAACTCCATCGGGCTCACCGGGCCGCCTCGTCACCCCGCGCACGCGCGCGGCGCGTCCACGGCTTGTCGGCGTCCTGCGCGGCGATCTGGGCCTCGTAGCGGTAGTACGCGGAGAGGAAGGCGCCGACGACACCGAGACCGGTGAGCAGCGCCGCGAGCACCCAGCCCGTCCCGAGGATGCCGTCGAGCCACAGCCCGAACAGGCCCATGAGCAGCGGTGTGACGACCATGGCAAGGGCGTGGCTCAGCGCGTCGTTCTGGCTGCTGGGCACGGCGAGACGCCGCTCGCGACGATCGGACACCAGGGGGACCCCACTCCGCAGCGCCCACCGGGGCGCGTCGATGCGCCCGCGTGGGGGCGCGTCAGGACAGCCGGAAAGGTAGACGCTGGGCGTCGCGCGACGCCAAGCGGGACGGGGCGGGAGTGACGGACGTCGCCCCCGCCGGCCCCCC